>JALFSI010000014.1:0-10173 GCA_022779365.1 Clostridiales bacterium | reverse complement strand
ATTAAAATATTGAATCAAGAATCCCGTGTGCTACGCACACTCGCATCGTGCGAATGCACGCTGCGCCGTCTCATGCAGAATCTGACGCGCCGTTGGCGCTATAAAAAGCTCTTCAAGCTTTTTAACAGATTCTAGTATCAGAACTGAGAGACCAGTTGTGATCCGCCGGGGAATGTATGCTATTACAGTACCATACGCTGTGGACAAATGCAACCGATAAACTGCCGCGCCCAACCGCCAAACCAGCGCAGGGGAGGGGTTCTACCCCTCCCGCGCAGGGCGCAAACGCAAAATCGCACAATGTGCGGCGACCCCTACAAACGTTGTACGGATTTGCATTGGTGCGTCTGTGTTTGCAGGTGCGTACCGTTTTGCATTGGTGCATCCCGATTTGCCGGTGCGGCACGCACCCTCTTTTATTTTCCCTCTCTCAGCAGCCTCTCCATCAGCCCGGTGCGGCGCATGGTGATGACCAGCGGGACGCCGAGGGCGTAGAGGACGACGAGCTCGCCCAGGGCGACTTCGCCGCCCATGATGGCAAAGCCCTGCCAGAACTCGTTTGCGGGCATGAGCACCCACGAGAGCATCGCGCCGACCAGGATCGCGTTCGACAAAATCGTCGGGAGGGGCAGCAGCCACGTCTTTTTGATATGTACCGTCAGCAGGCAGCCAAGGAGCGTGCCTGCCGTGCCGATGATAATATCCAGCGCCGAGACGGTGGAAAACAGGTTCGCGATCAGGCAGCCCAGCGTCAGCCCGACGGTGAGCGACGGCTCGATGCACACGAGCAGGCACATCGCGTCCGCAATGCGGAACTGGATGTTGCCGTAGGCAAAGGATGCCGTGAGCACCGTCACGGCGACGTACAGCCCGGCGGCGATGCCGCTGAGCGCGATCTGTCTGGGGGTGATTTTTTTCATGAGTTCCTCCTTGCCAATTGGCGCTTGCGTAAACAAAAAACGGACGCCGGAAGCGTCCGTTGGAGACCGCCCCGCAAAGGGGCAGCCCCGGCTTCCTGGTTTTGTTTAGAGACAGGATGGATCGCGCCTTGCAGCGCTGCGAACTGTCTTATATAATTGCGGGCATATTTTACACATCTGCGAGCCGCTTGTCAAGCCGCAGAATTGACAAATACCGCAGCATCTGGTATGATAATTTTCGGAAATCACAGAACGATCAGGTACGGCGCGTACCTGTTTTTTTATCGTCGGAGCGGTTTATGAAAGGTAGAAGGGCATGAAACAGGAATTTCTGGAGGTCGGGCAGATCGTCTCCACGCACGGCGTGCGCGGCGAGGTCAAGGTCATGCCGTGGGCGGACGAGCCTGCGTTTCTTCTGGAGTTTGACACGCTGTACCTCGGCGGCAGACCCGTGCGCGTGCGCACGGCGCGCGTGCAGAAAACGTGCGTGCTGCTGAAGCTGGAAGGCGTGGACGACCTCGACGCGGCGGCGGCGCTGCGCGGGCAGGTGCTGAGCATCCGCCGCGCGGACGCAAGGCTGCCGGAGGGGTCGGTGTTCATCGCCGATCTCATCGGGCTGCCGGTGTTCTCCGGCGGCGAAACGGTCGGCACGCTTACCGACATCCTCTGCCGCCCCGGAAACGATGTGTACGTCGTCACGGCGGCGGACAAAAAGCGCGAATACCTCATCCCCGCCGTGCCGGAGTTCATTCTGGAGCGCAATGTGGACGAGGGGTATATCCGCGTGCGGCTCATTGAGGGTATGGCAAGCGATGAGATTTGACATTCTGACGCTCTTCCCCGCCGCGGTGGACGCGATGATGCAGGCGAGCATCCTCGGCCGCGGGCAGAAAAAGGGGCTTATTGACATCCGCACGCATCAAATTCGGGATTATACCGCAAACAAGCAGAATCAGGTGGACGACTACCCCTACGGCGGCGGGCGCGGCGCGGTGATGCAGGCAGACCCGCTCTGGCGCTGCTGGAGCGCGGTGTGCGACGAGCTGGGCGCACCTGCGCATACGATCTACCTTTCGCCGTGCGGCAGCGTCTTTACGCAGGAAAAGGCGCGGCAGCTTCTAAGCTATGACAACATCATCCTCGTCTGCGGGCACTATGAGGGCATCGACCAGCGCTTCATCGACGAGTGTGTGGACGAGGAAATCTCCATCGGCGACTTTGTGCTCACCGGCGGCGAGCTGCCGGCAATGATGGTGGCGGATGCGGTGTGCCGGCTCGTTCCCGGCGTGCTCGGCGATGACGTGTGCTTCACCGACGAGAGCCACTGGGACGGGCTGCTGGAATATCCGCAGTACTCCCGCCCCGACGAGTGGCACGGGCTGCGCGTGCCGGAAGTTTTACTTTCCGGCGACCACGCGAAGATCGCGCGCTGGCGCAAAAAGCAGTCCATCCTGCGCACGCTCCACTGCCGCCCGGACCTGTTTTACAAGCTGAAATTCCCGTATAAAACGCGCGCGGAGCGCAAATTTATCGCGGAGCTGGAGGAGGAAGACGATGGATTCAAAAATCGAGACCCTAAAAACCTGGATCGAGGCAAGTGACAACATCGTGTTTTTCGGCGGCGCGGGCGTGTCCACCGAGTCGGGCATCCCGGATTTTCGCAGCGTGGACGGGCTGTATCACCAGCAGTTCGAATACCCGCCGGAGACCATCCTGAGCCACACGTTTTTCTATCAGCAGCCTGACTATTTCTACCGCTTTTACCGACAGAAAATGCTCCCGCTCGAGGCGCAGCCGAACGCGGCGCACAAAAAGCTCGCCGAGCTGGAGCAGGCGGGCAAGCTCCGCGCCGTCATCACGCAGAACATCGACGGGCTGCACCAAAAGGCGGGCAGCCGGAACGTTCTGGAGCTGCACGGCTCGATCTGGCGCAATTACTGCACGTGCTGCGGCAAATTTTATCCGCCGGAGTTCATCCGCGACTGTGCGGGCGTGCCGAGGTGCGATTGCGGCGGAGTGGTCAAGCCAGACGTCGTGCTCTACGAGGAGGGGTTGAGCGAGGACGTCCTGCACCGCGCGGTGCACGCCATCTCCGAGGCGGACGTGCTCATCGTGGGCGGCACATCGCTCACCGTCTACCCCGCGGCGGGGCTCATCCGCTACTATCGCGGCAGTAAGCTGGTGCTCATCAACCGCGACGAAACGCCGTACGATACCGCCGCCGACCTCGTCCTCCGCGACCCCATCGGGCAGGTTTTTGCACAGCTATAAAAAGCCCCCGGCTTTCGACTGGAAAGCCGGGGGTTTGCACTTTATCAGATGAAAAACTTGCGGTGCAGCGAGCGGCGCAGGGGCTTGCAGACGGCGATGATGAGCAGCATCACGCCCAGCAGCACGCCCGCCGCCAGCGGGTACAGCGACCAGAAAAACGTCTGGTGCACCTTGAAGGTGAGGTTGATGAGAAACTCCGTCAGCACCGCCAGCCCTCCCGAAATGATGAGCGCGCCGCCGAAGATATACAGGTGCGCCCCCGGCAGATACCGCAGCAGCGCCACCATCGCGCTCACGAGCAGCCCCAGCGCGCCCACTGCCGGGAAAGCAAAGGACAAAAACCAGCGCCCGCCGGTGGCAAGGTCGATGTAGAGAAGATAGAGCAAGATCGCCGCAAAATCCACCGGCACAAAAATGACCGGGTTCGGGCGGCGGAACCACAGCGGCAGCACTGCGAGGATATAGGTGAGCACGATGCCGCCCGCGGCATAGCCCGACCAGACGATGTGCCCGTTCACGCGCCAGTCGCACAGCAGGCAGATGACCGCCGGGATGATCGCCAGCATCGTGAGGATAAACAGCAGCCCCGCACGGTTAAATTCCTCCGTGCGCCGCCGGGCATCGGCTGGATAGGGCGCTTCCCCATCCGGCAGCGGCAGATCGGGGTGAAAAACGCGCGTGCCGCACAGCGGGCAGACCTTTTCACTGTCCGCCAGCTCCACGCCGCATTTGATACAATACATAATCGTGTTCCTTTCTGATAAGCGGCAGTTTTATCTTTGATTACTTTCCGCTTTGATATGCAGCCCCAGCCGATGCAGCACCCGGTACAGGTGCAGCTCCAGCTCCGGCTCGCAGATATTGCGGACGAGATTGATATACATCGTGCCGCCGTAGCTCAGCACGCCGCAGTTGTGCGGCGCTTTCGCCTGCACGCCGATGATGAAGTCCATGCGCGCAATATACTCGCGCATCGCCTCCGGCAGCTTCACATCGCCGAGATTCGACAGGCACAGGCACGATTTGCACTCGCCCACGGTGTCGAATACCGCCTTCATCGCCGCGTTTTTCACAAACAGCGGCATGACCTTGAGGACCGGCGAGCGCTCGCTGGCGACGTTCGTGGCGAATTTCGCGCGCATGGCGCGGGGGTCGTTTTCCAGCGCCATGCGGTGATGGACGATGGCGCACAGCTCGTCGAATGTGTACTCACCCAGCCGCGGGTCGATCTCCGGCGTGACGTAGGACGCGAAATTGCGCAGCGTCTTGCTGGGGAACATCCGCCGCAGATTCACCGGCAGCAGCACCTTGACAGGCTTGCGGCGGCTCGCCTGCGGGATTTTTTCCGCCTGCAATTCCGCCAGCGCCTGCATCATCGCCGCGCCCAGCAGCTCCGTGACGCTCACGCCGTGCTCTTTTGCGCACGCGCGCATCTCATCGGACGGGATCATGAGCGTGACGAGGTTGATGAACCCGTCCTTCTCCGGCGTGCCGCTCAAGTGCCACGCAGTCGATTCGCGGCGGCTTGCCTTGACGTTTCCGGCGTAGCGGAGGAAGCTGTCCTCCAGCTCCTCGTCGCTCGGCGCTTCGAGCCTGCCGAGCACGCCGCACTCGTTGGGGATCTGCGCGCCGTATTTCTGACCCAGATACTCCGCCAGCAGCGTTTTGAGGAACACCATCGCGCCCGTGCCGTCGGTCAGTGCGTGGAAAAATTCAACCGCAATGCGGTTTTCATACACCAGCACGCGGAACGCGCACCGGCGCACCTGCCCAAACGGCGCGTGCGCCAGCGGGCAGCTTTTTTCGTCCTGAATGTCGGGCGCTTTCGGAATTTGCTCCAGATAGTACCAGAACGCGCCCCGGCGCAGCCGCACGGCGATGGACGGAAAGCGCGGGATGACCATATCCAGCGCCGAGCGCAGCACCTCGCGGTCCACCGGCTCGCGCAGCGTGGCAGACAGGCGGAAGAAGTTATTCCAGTTGCGCCGCGCGGCGGCGGGGTAAATTTTCGCGGCGTTATCCAGCCGCAGCCACCGCAGGCTCTTTTCCGGTGAGAGATATTTGGTGAGAAACTGCCGGATGGTGTCGATGTCCGACTTGTTTTCCTCCAGCCCGTAGAGCACATACGCGTGCCAGCGCTCCGGCGCGACGATGAGCTGGCTGCGGCAGCCGGCTTTTTGCAGCTTTTCGTGGAGCTGGCGCGTATCGTCCAGCATCACTTCATCCCCGCCGACAAACAGCAGCGACGGCGGCAGCCCCTTGAGGTCGCCGAACAGCGGCGAGCAGAACGGGTTTTGCACATCGTCGGTGTAGCACTCGGCGTAAAATTTCAGCAGCGACGGCGTCATCGACGGGTCTTTGTCCAGATTTTCCTGATACGACGCGCCCGAACCTGTCAGGTCCGTCCACGGCGAGATGCCGATCAGCCCCGCGGGCAGCGGCAGCTTTTTCTCCTTCAGCTTCAGGCACAGCGCGTAAATGAGCCCGCCGCCGGCGGACTCGCCGCACAGCACGATCTGCCGCGCGGGATAGCCCTTACCGAGCAGGTATTCATAGCTTTCCAGCGCGTCGTCGAGCGCCGCGGGATAGCGGTTTTCCGGCGCAAGACGGTATGCCGCGCAGAACACGCGCACGCCGCCCTCCACCGCCAGCGTCGAGGCAAAGCCCTTGGCATATTCCAAGCTGCCGCAGGTGTAGCCGCCGCCGTGCAGATATAAAATGACGCCCGTGCGGCGCGGCTCCTTGGGCATGACCCACGCGCTGTTAAAATTTGCAAATGCGTGCTCCCGGACGAACACATCGCGCCGGTGCAGCGCCGACATGAGCTCGCCCAGCTTGTCCTGCCCCTTGCGCGTCGTCTCCAGCGACAGGCTCGCTACAAAGGGCTTGAAAAAATTCAGTTGTGCGCGCACGAGCTTTGCGTGCAGCTCCATACTCGTCTTTCCCTTCCGATGATTTGTCATACGAATATATACTACCCGGAAGTTGTGAATTTTTCAACAGCTTCCCGATTTTTCCGCAAAAAGAAACCGCGTAGAATATTCCTATCAATGGGCGATCTTGTCATCTTGACGGCGAAATTTTGATGCTATATAATGGGCTGGCGTCCCGGCATAGCCGGGAAAGCTCGCCGGAAGGGACGATGAAAGGATGCCTCGCCGTGCTTCTGCCGCCGTCAGCCTGACGGACGGCTCTTTGTTTCGGAATATCCTGCTGTTCAGCGTGCCGCTGATCTTTTCGCAGCTTTTGCAGGTGCTGTTCAATATGGCGGACGTCGCCGTGGTCGGCAAATTTTCCGGCGCCACGGCGCTCGGTTCGGTCGGCTCAACGTCCACGCTCGTCACGCTCTTTACGGGTTTTCTCATCGGGTTGTCCAACGGCGTCAACGTGCGCGTGGCGCAGTATCTCGGCGCGCGTCAGGACGAGAGCGCCAGCGCGTGCGTGCACACCTCGCTCCTGCTATGCACGGCGGCGGGCGTGCTCATCGCGGCGCTGTGCTATTTCCTCGCGCACCCCATGCTGACGCTGCTGCGCACGAAGGACGATCTGATAGACGGCGCGGTGCTGTATTTCCGCATCTATGCGCTGGGGATGCCGGCGCTCGGCATCTTCAACTTCGGCAACGCCGTGCTCAGCGCCAGCGGCGACACGAAGCGCCCGCTCGCGTATCTGACCATCGCGGGCGTGCTCAACGTGATCCTGAACCTCTTTTTCGTCATCGTCTGCAGGATGGCGGCGGACGGCGTGGCGCTGGCGAGCGTCATTTCGCAATACCTCTCGGCGCTCCTCATCGTGCTGCATCTGCACCGTCTGAACGACTGCTGCCGCCTGGATCGGAAGCTGCTTCGCCTGCATCCGCCGGAGGCGCTGCGGATCTTGTCGCTCGGCGTGCCGTCCGGCATCCAGTATATGATCTTTGCCGTGGCAAACCTGTTTATCCAGGCGGGCGTCAATTCGTTTGACTCCACCATGGTCTCCGGCAATTCCGCCGCCGCAAACGTGGATAACGTCATTTATAATGTGATGGCGGCGTTTTACACCGCCTGCTCCAGCTTTATGGGGCAGAACTGGGGCGCGGGTCGCAAGGACCGCATGATGCACAGCTATTACATCAGCCTCGGCTATTCGTTTTTGATCGCGGCGGTGCTGGGTGCGGCGTTCTGGGTGTGCGGCGAGCCGTTTTTGTACCTGTTCACGAACGAAGCGCCGGTCGTCGCCGCCGGGATGCAGCGGCTGCAGATCATGTGGTGGTCGTACGCCGTCAGCGCGTTTATGGACTGCACCATCGCCGCCTGCCGCGGCATCGGGCGCAGCTTTGTGCCCACGGTGATCGTCATCCTCGGCTCGTGCGTGTTCCGCGTGGTATGGGTGTATACGATCTTTGCGCACTTCCGCACCATCCCGTCGCTGTACCTGCTGTATGTGTTCTCGTGGGCGCTCACCGCCGCGGCGGAGAACTTGTATTTCCTGCACTGCTGCCGCAGCCTGCCCGCCACGCCGGACGCCGCCCGCGCGCAAACGGCAGAAAAATAAAATAGGTCTTGACAAATCCGCGGGGATTTTATATAATAACCCCCGCGACGGACAGTTAGCTCAGCTGGTATGAGCACATGCTTGACGTGCATGGGGTCACAGGTTCGAGTCCTGTACTGTCCACCATAAAAAGCTCCGAAATCGCTTGATTTCGGAGCTTTTTCTTGCACTTTTCTGGCTAAAAAGTTCAACCATATTTTTGAAAATGCGTTTTGACCCAAACCGTGACCCAAACCGCGATGTACGTCGGTGTACAAAACAGTACGAAATAGCACGAAAAGGCCATTCCGCAGCGCATAAGACGTACATAAAATCGGTATTTTTTCACGAGAAAAGGGGCACGCTGCCGTTTTGGCAGCGCGCCCTCTATGCTTTGCATCACACGACTTCCCGGCCGATCATTTGACCGATGGTGTCCGCAGCCTGCACGCGCATGCTGGGCGTGGAGTGGACGTAGGTGCTGAGCGTGAACCCCGCGCTGTAATGTCCGAGCATTTCGGAGAGTGTCCGCACGTCAACGCCGTTTTTGAGTGCCAAGGTCGCGAATGTGTGTCTCATGTCATGAAATCTCACATGTTCTGCGCCGATGGCTTCCAGAATCCGGTCATGCATGGCGCGGAAGGATGCCGGGTCGAGCATTTCTCCGGTTTTCGGGGATGGGAACATATAGGGATTATCCGGGTGCTTTTCATGTTCTTCCACCAGAATCTGCACGGTGCTCTCCGGAAGTGTCAGCAGGCGCAGGGAGTTTTTTGTTTTTGGCTGGCTGACAACAAGCTGATGGTCGATGCGGCAGACGCTTTTGGTAACGGAAAGCGTTCGGTCCTTCACGTTCAGATCTTTCCAGAGCAGGGCCAGCAATTCTCCCCGGCGCAGCCCGCTGGTCAGCTCCAGATAGAGCGGTGCAAACACACCGCGCTGCTTCGCTTCGTGCAGATATGGTCCAATCAGCTCCTCCGGCAACACTTTCATTTCTTTTCGCACCGTTTTCGGGGCTTTGCAGTTTGCTGCCGGATTGCTCAGAATGAGCTTTTCTGCGACGGCCTGATCGAGACTTTTCCGCAGGATGCCGAGGATGCCTTGCACAATGCGTGGGCTGAGCGTCGTTTCTTTCAGCGGAATGTGGCTGTAGTAGTGATTTCTGCCGTGCTCGCTCATCTCGTTGATTGCCCGCTGAATTTGAATGGTGCTCAGCTTTTCCAGCGGGCAGTCACCCAGCGCGGGAAAGAGATGGTTTTCCATGCAGTTGCGGTAGAACTGCTTCGTATTCGGTCGAATTTGCGGCTTGATAAACACCTCGTACCACAACGTCACCCATGTCTGAACGGTGTACTGCCCCGTGCGGGTCGGGTCAAGCTTCTGGCTTTCTTCGATCGCTGTTTTCAGCTTTTCTTTGACTTCTGCCTGCGTTTTCCCGAGAACATTTTTCGTGATGACCTTTCCGTCCTTGTCATACCCGGCGGTATATCGGCCCTCCCAGCGTCCGTCCTTCCGTTTGCGGATGCTGCCTTCGCCGTTGGCTCGCTTTTTGCTCATGTAAATTCCTCCTTTTCCGGTAGCTCACACAACTACCACAAACACAGTGAAATAGCGAGTACTTTTTGCGCTCAGGCACATTTTTGTTCTGTGGACTGCCGGTCCAGCCAGCCGAGGAAGTTTTCCCGCGAGACAACGATGCGTCTGCCGATCTGAAATGCCGGAAAATCTGCACTGTGGGCGAGCTTGTACGCTCCGGCTCTGGAAATGTCAAGGACGCTGGCAACGTCTGTCATGTTCATCATCAGGGGCAATTCTTCCAGCGAGTGATACTGTTTCTGCTTCATTTGGTTTCCTTTCTCCCATTCTGGGGATCGAAATTGGTTTTTGCATGGCCGAGAAGAATTGCCCAATCAAAGTTTTTTATTCTATTTTCTTCACGCCGCCACGGTGGGCGGACGCGGCGTTTGTGTGGTACAGACCTGCACGGATGCGCGGTCAGTCGGTAAAGCCGCACACGTCGGCACGACGTGCCCCACGCAGCGGAGCAAATGGCTGCGCCGATGTGCGTTTTCTGACTTGTGCCGCAGTTCAGCTGTTAATCTTCCGCCTGCAGGCGGCATTGGGGTCAGGGTTTTCCCTGCAAGCCGCATTTTGGTACCAAAATGCTATGCTTGCGCTTTTCTTGCGCAGCAAGAAAAGCCTAAAACGCAGCCTGAGTCTCCTGCCGCCGTTTCGTACACCGCATATAATCTAGCTTTTTTGCACTTTGAATTCCGTAGTCGCTACATTAGTCGCTATGCCGGTTCGAAATTTGATTTTTTGCCTTTTATAGTCGCTACAATAGTCGCTACGGCAGCGATTCAGGCGGCATTGCCCGGCAGCAGGAGATTTCTGGCGGCGGTTTTCATTTCATTTGCTTTTTCCACGCGCAGATTTTCGCCGCCAAACAGAATCGGGGCGCAGATTTCCA
>JALFSI010000027.1:0-22193 GCA_022779365.1 Clostridiales bacterium | reverse complement strand
CATTCCCGGCAGCGTTCCCCCGGTGGTGCAGGCGGCGGCAAGGCGTAGGGCAAAAGTGGTCTTGCCCTCGCCGGGATTGCCCTGCACAATGGTTACTTTCCCAAAGGGAATATACGGCTCCCATAGCCATTCAACGGTCTGCGTGTCAACCTCACTCATTCGGATAATCTCAACGGTTTCTTCCTGCGGCGGCTCTTTCAAGCCGTAGACCGCTTCCCGCAAATACTTCCCGTCTGTGATTTCTGCCCGGTGCTTCAATACCTCGTTCCAGTCCTTGAAAAGAGGGATAAGCCGATGGACGGTCAAGCCCTCCGGCACAAGCTCTGCAAGGCGGCTGCAAGCGTCGTTTCCGGCTTCGTCGCTGTCAAGGCAGAGAAAAACGGTCTTGATGTTCGGACGGTCAGAGAGGAAACGCAGCAGGGCTTTTTCTCCCACGCCGCCCAACGCAAGATAGCTTTGCTTTTGCTTGCAGTCGTGATCTACATAAAAACGCTCCGGATTTCGCTTTGGAAATCCAGAACGATTGCGTTGTCCGTCTGTGCGGTATTTGCCTGTATCAACAGCCTTTCAAGAGCGATCAACGCCGCTATGCTGGCCGGTTTGCCGCAGGCGCAGGCTGCGCCGTGGTTCTGCCTGCGGTCTGCGATTTGCTATCATGCGATCTGCTGGCTGTTTGCCGCCATCGCCTATTATCCTGCGACGCACAGCGTGCGGAGGATGGTCGAGGATGAAAACTTTGCGCAGACCTGGTATGTGTTCTGGGTGCTGCCGCTGGTGTTCATTGCGCTGAATCTGTTTATGATCCCCAAGTATGCGGACACGCTCTATACCGGGCGTGTTTTGCAGGGGTATTTTGTGATCAGCATCGTACTTTTGTTTTTGATGCTTTTCTTCAACGCAATCTTCCTTCTGATGGCGATCAGCATCAACCGGAATGTGAGATTGCAGCAAGAAAACCAGCTGCTTTCCATGCAGCAGCAGCGCTACGAAAGCCTGAAAGCTGCCATTGAGGAAGCCCGGCAGGCGCGGCACGATCTGCGCCACCAGCTATGTCAGCTCGCCGCCCTTGCAGAAGAAGGGAATCTTGAAAAGATCAAAGCCTATCTTTCCAGCGCAGTTTCCAGAATCCCGAGTCTGGAGCTGCATTTCTGTGAAAACCGGGCGGCAGACGGCGTGGTCGGGTATTACTGCGCACTTGCGAAGCGGGAGCAGATCCCATTTTCCGTACAGCTCGATCTGCCAGAATGTCTTCCTGTAGACGAGATCGATCTGTGCCTGGTCCTCTCTAATCTGCTGGAGAATGCGCTGGATGCCAGCCTGCGTACTGCACCTGCCAGACGCAGAATCGAGTTGACCGCCTATCTGCATGGAAACAGTCTGGTACTGATTCTGGTTGAAAACACGTATGATGGAGTTATCCGGGAAAAAGACGGGGTATTTCTGTTCTCCAAGCGAAAAGGAGACGGTGTTGGTATCCAGTCCGTCCGCCATATCGCAGAAAAATCCGGCGGGGTGAATACGGTTGCCTATCAGGACGGCCTGTTCTGTGTAAAGGTCATGCTCTGCGGGTAATTATGCCCTGCCTTTCCAAAACGGCACGACCACAGATTTCAACATTCTCGCCTCCGGCAATCTCTGAACAAACTGTATCGCCGTTTTTGCAAAGATGTTTGACTTCACCGTGTCCCAATCTGCCAGTTTTACTATCTCGGCTGTGCCGTTCTCAAAGTCAAACCGCAGCTCGCCCCACTCGCCATCGTTGTCTACCAGATATTCGTAGACAGCGGCGGTGATCGTTTCACCTGTTTTCCGACACTCCGTCTGCCGCAAAGAGATCGTGTGTGAGGAATTGCCATTCGATTCTTTTGCCGCCTTCGTCAGAGGGAGTGGTCTTTCCGGAACGCCCATCTCAAACGGCACGACCACGGATTTCAGCAGCCTCGCTTCCGGTAAGCACTGAACAAACCGGATCGCCGTATTTGCAAAGATGTTAGATTTTACCGTATCCCAATCCGCCAGCCTGACGATCTCCGCTGTGCCGTTTTCAAAATCGAACCGAATTTCGCCCCATTCGCCGTCGTTGTCCGCCTGATATTGGTAGACAGCGGCGGCTATTCTTTTGTTCTTTTTTCGCATATCGGTTTGTTTCAGTGTCACGGTATGGATCACACCGCTTTCCAGCAGCTTCAGCCGTAGCTTGTCTAATGTGCGCCGATAGAATCGCTCCGCACCGCTGGCTGTCGTTCCTTCAAAATCCACCGCTAAATCTTCAAAGGTGGACTGCGTGGACAAGGGGCTGACGCGCCCGCAGGTCATGCAGATGGCGTTCCGCTTTTCCAGATACCATTGCTCTTTGTAGGAAAGCTGCTCAAACGCTGCCGTGACCGCCTTTGCCTGTATTCCGTTCCATAGGATTTCGGCGTAGTTCCAGCTATCGTCGCGCGTCACATCCTCGCCGGTTTCTTCGCCGTCCTCGTCCTGCTCCGTGCGGTAGAGGGAAACAATGCTGCGGTTGCGCTGGGCAATGGTCAGCAGCTCATCTGCGGATACGCTATCGTCCTTGTACCCGCTTTGAGCGGCAAACTCGGAAACGACCTCTGCGCGACTCTTGCCTGAACCGTTGTAGATTGCGCCGATCTGGCGTACACGCCGGTACTCTGCAAGACTGGCAAAGGAACCGGCTTCTCCCATCATACGGCAGAACAGCAGCCCGTCCTGAATATAATGTTTCGCGTATTTCAGGAATTCTGTTTCCTGCGCCGGGTCGAACCTCGGCAGGCAAAACAGCAGCATTTGCAAGATTTCCAGCTTGTAGTCCAGAAAACGCGCCGGGTCGTAGCGGTCAATTCCGCTACGGGTGAGAAACCGGTAAATCACGCTGTTCAGACGCTTTTCAAAGTGGTGCAGGAAGAAGGAAAAGTATGCAAGGTCTTTGTGACGGACAGCTTCGCATATGTAGTCGTTCAGCTCCATTTGCGGCGGTTCCGGGTCAAGCTGAAAGACGTTCCGGACTTCGCGCATGGTCAGGCTGTCCTCATTGGCGAACGGCACTTTGGACGCATAACCGGACAGTTCCCATGTGTAGCACGCAAACTGTGCCGGTATCAGTTTGTCACGGTTATCCTCCATGTCTGCACCTCTTCCATCGTGGATTTTGATTACCGCTTCCTATTCGCTTTCGCTTCTGCCAACAAAGCCGCCTGCTCCATTTCGGCGGCGTAGCTGCCCTGCGCATAGTCATTGTCTTGCAGCGCCTTTTCCAGCTTGCTTTTTGCAAGTGCTTTCATCACGGCGGCAGTCTGCTCGTCCAGCGTGCCGCGCCCAAGATACTGCGTGATCGTGTTGAACCGCTTTGTATAGATTTTCTTGATGGGATGATCTGCGGCAAGCTCCCGCTGCTCCCGTCCACGAAGATTCCCGACTTGACGGCAGGTGCGCCCGCGTTTGTCTCCGGGAGCCAGACCGTCACAGTACTTGGCATATCTTGCGTCAGTGGTCAGAAACCATTTTCCACAGACGGCGCATTTCCTCGGCGCGTGTCCGACGCATAGACCCTCGTACAGATCGGAGCGGAACATAGATACGAAAGACATATAGTGCATCCGGCGCATGAGCTGCGGCGCGTCTTGGGCGGAGCGGACGGCAGACACATATTGAATTGTTGTGTTGGAAAATGCCTGCCATGACTTGTCATCCAGCGACAGCTTCGGCTGTCCGGAGAATATCCTGCCAAATACCTGCGCATAGCCGTCCGGAGTCCGCTTCCCCTTATGCAGCTCGTCTGCAAACGCCGTCATACCGCTTTTGTAGTTGCGAATGGTGGCAGGGAGCTCCTCCGCAAGGGTGATGATCTTCGTTATGCCAACGCCCTGCCTGAACTGTTCGTTGAAGGTGGCCAGCAGCCCAACCACGGCGGCAGCCTGCACATAGGCAAGGGTATTCTGAATCCCTTCCTCCGAGAAGATATGCTCCACACGCCCGTTGTAATAAGCAGCGTCGGCACGGGAAAACGGCAGTGTATCCTTCGCAAGCTGTATCATATGCAGAACACTGCCCTTGGCAGGACGAAGCAACTCGGCAGTCAGATTGTTCTCTTTGATTGCCGCGACGATCTTCTGCAAGGGAATACTTGCCTGTGCCAGCTTTTCCCTCAGCGTATCCGGGATGTTCAGAGCTTCACAGCCAATGGTGCCGCCGGGTACGGTTTTGCCCTCGTAGGTCACGCTGTCCTGCCAGTAGTCCAGCGTCAGCAGATTGTGGTCAATGATTGGTGCAGCCATGCGCTTCCTCCTGTCACGTTTTTTTAATTATACCATGCAAATATGAACATGAAAAGACCTGTCATGTTTTTTGAAATGAAGTTGTCATGCCATCCGCCTGTTTTTTACGAATCCGAACATAAAACAGACAGAGAGGTGCGAAAGCCGCCGCTCAAGTCTATTTTACGGAGGATAACGCATGAATTGCTTTCAGAACGTCAAATATGGCGTAAGCTGCCGGGAGGCGGCGGAGCGGTACGGCGTGGAGGTCAACCATTACGGCATGGCTCTTTGCCCGTTCCACAATGACCGGCATCCCAGCCTGTATGTGGCGGACGACTACTACCATCGCAGGACAACCGCTGGTATGAGCAGGAGGCGGCGCAGGCAGGCTTGCCGGTGGACGCGATGCGGCGGATCAAAAACGCCGAACGCGAGAACGCGCGGCTCAAGCAGGAAAGCGCGCAGATGCGCGCCGAGGAGGAGCAGAGGCAGCGGTTCGCGGCATTGCAGGAGAGTTTTGCAGAGGTCCAGCAGCGGTATCCACAAGCAGACCTTTCGTCGGAGCTTGGAAACCGCGCGTTTATGTCGCTGCTCACGGCGGGCTTTGACCCGATGCAGGCATCCCTATTGCCGGAATGCAAATTCTATCGGCGTGGAGCTGTGCGACGCAAAGCGCGATGGCAGGGTCATGGCGACGGACAAGACCCTCCAGAACGCGGCGGAACTGGTGTACCAGCTTTGCAAGCAGTACAAGATCCCCTATGACCACATCATCCGGCACTATGACGTGACCGGGAAGCTGTGCCCGGCATATTGGGTCAAGGGCGACGGCTTGCAGAAATTCAGAAAACAGGTCGAGGAGGTGGGCGAGGTGGTCGAAAAGAGCTATATGATCGTCGATGGCAAGAAGGTCGAGGTCAACCGAATCCTCAAGGGCGGAACGAATTACGTCAAGGTGCGAGACATCGCAAAGGCGCTGGATCTGGAGGTCGGCTTTCAGGGGAATATTGCGACGCTGAAAAGGAAGTGATGGGATGTCGCCACGCGCCAGAATGACGCTGCCGCCGGAGCTGGAGTGCATGACGCGGCAGGGAATGGAGACCGTGATCCGCGAGGCGAATCTTGGCAGAGAGGATACGCAGATCGCAAAGCTCTATTATGTGGACAAGCTGCCGCAGGTGGATGTGGCGACGGAACTGTATCTAGGGCGCGCGACGGTGCAAAGGCGGCTGCCGGACATCTTGAGAAGGATGCAGAGAACGTCGAGACTGCTGAACTGAACAGAGAAAAGACCGTGCAGAAATGCACGGTCTTTTTTTTGAGCGGAGGTGATGCACAAGTGAGGCACATCGAAAAAAGGAAAAGACCATACTGACGGTAGAAGCCGAACGGCTTACTACACAAAAGGAGGTATGAGCAATGGAGTATGCAAGCAATGGCAAGGGCAACCTGGGCGTCACGCTGGGCGCGATCGGCACGGGGCTGGGTGTTCTGAACGGAGGTCTCGGCAGCCTTTTCGGAGGCTGGGGAAACGGGTGCAGCGAGAACACGCCGGTGACACGGTATGAGCTGGATCGCGAGACGAAGCTCGCGGCGAAGGACAGCGAGATCGCGCTGCTGAAAGCCAACACCTACAACGATCAGAAGATGCTGGAGGTGTATGCGTACATCGACGGGCAGCTCAAGGACGTGCGCAATGGGCTGGCGGCACAGGCGGTGCACAACCAGAAGACCGAGGACAGCTTCACGCTGGCGCGGCAGGACATCGCCTGCGTGGAGGAGCGTCTGAACGAGAAGATCAAGATGGAGGCAGAGCGCCGCTGCTGCGCTGACAACAGCATTGTCACATATGCAAACGCGACGTTTTACCCGAAGATGGTGGCCGATGTTACCACCGGCACGGGAACAACGGCGCAGTCGCTCTACAACCCGCTTCCCAAGTGCGGCGGGTGCTGCTGCGGCAACTGACACACAAAAGGGGCGGCACAAGCCGCCCCGCACGAAACGGAGGTAGAGCATGGCGACGATCGACCAGATCATGCGCGCGGTGACGCGCTTTGCGGACAATGAGGTTTTACCACGCCTGCCGACCGGCAAGGGCATCGGCGCGGGAATCATGCTGGCACTTGTGATGGAGGGCGGCAGAGACAAGCTCCTTGCGCTGCGGGAGCATCCTGTGGTGCAGATGATGGGCGTGATGGATGAGAGCGGCAACGTGGACGTGGAAAAGCTGTACAGCGTCGCACGTCCGAAGCTGGATGGCAAGAAGCTGCCGGTCAACATCCCCATTATTGGGGAGCTGCGATTTGACGTGAACGACTTGGACAGGCTGTACAGCATGGTGCAGGAGGAATTGTGATGGAAAAGTGCGAATACAAACGCAAGCTCCATGAGCGGCTGCACAAGCTCATCGACGAGCCGATGACGCTTGGACATATCGAGGAGGCGGGCATTATTGCGGGGCTGCTGTGCAGTCTGGACGCGCTGCACGGCGAGTACGCGGAGACCTTTACGGAGGCGGACGCGCGGGCGTGGGTGTCCGAAATGGAAAACGAGGACGGCAGCACGGGCGAGCACTGGACGCAGGAGCAGACGACAGCGGCGGCGCGGAGCATCGGCGTGGATGCGCAGGCGATGGGCACGTCGGCGTGGTACGCGGCGATGAACATGATCTACTCGGACTATTGCGCGGTCGCGCGCGAGTACGGCGTGGATCGCCCGGACTACTACGCAAAGATGGCAAGGGCGTTTTTGATGGATCGCGACGGCGGCGGTGCGGAGAAGAAAATCGCGGCGTATTATCGGTGCGTGGCAAAAGGCTGAACGCCGGACGTTACTAACACGTTACTAACAAATCAAAAATACCAGAAAATGAAAAACCCTGAAACCGTTGTGGTTTCAGGGTTTTTATGGTGACCCGCTGGAGATTCGAACTCCAGACACCCTGCTTAAAAGGCAGGTGCTCTGCCTGCTGAGCTAGCGGGTCAGGTGGCAGGGATGGCAGGATTCGAACCTACGCATACAGGAGTCAAAGTCCTGTGCCTTACCGCTTGGCGACATCCCCTTGTAGCGCATAGACGATCCTGTATAAAAAGAAAAAGAAATGGGGTGAGTGAAGGGACTCGAACCCTCGGTCTTCAGAGCCACAATCTGACGCGTTAACCAACTACGCTACACCCACCATATTCATTTCGCCTGCTGACAGGGCAGTGGCACGCCAGGAGGGATTCGAACCCCCGACCTACTGCTTAGAAGGCAGTTGCTCTATCCTGCTGAGCTACTGGCGCATGGGGAATGGAGCGGGTGACGGGAATCGAACCCGCGTCCCCAGCTTGGAAGGCTGGTGCCCTGGCCGTTGTGCTACACCCGCGAATGCAACCGCTAGCCTCCTGACAGCCCGCCTATCATATCACGCAGAGCAGGCGCTGTCAAGTTTTTTCGGAATTTTTTGTGCAAAAACGGCAGGAAAACGCGGTTGACATAATTATAAACAGCCCCGTCACAGCAGCGCCGCGAGCTGCCGCAGTGCCTCGCCGTGCGTCCGGGGTGCGACAGACTCCTGCGGAGCGTTACCGAGTACGACGCGGCAGAATGCCGAAAACTCGTCTGCGCTCACCGCGTCGTCCGGGCGGAAGCGCCCGCCCTGCACCGTCAGCGCGCCGGATCGCATCGCCGCCGCGACCGCCGCGGCGTAGGGGTGACGGCAGGGCGCATCGCGGCAGACGGGCGCATTTTTGCGCACGAGCGCAACGCGTTCCGCTGCCGTTTTGCAGCCGTAGGCGAGCATCGCCAGCGCGCCGCGCGTGAGCGGGGCGTCCGGGCGGACGGTATTGTCGCGGAAGCAGACGCAGAACCCCGCGTCCAGCAGCGTCTTTGCAGCGGCAAACTGCGCATTCTGCGGCGCGAGGTCGGAAAACGGGCACAGCGCCAGAAGCTGCGACACGCTCACCACACGGTAGCCGTGCCGTGTCAGCACTTCGAGCTGCTTTTCCAGCCCGTCCGCCACCGGCGAACGGCGCGCCATGTTGTAGCCGTCCTTCTGAAAAATGATCTGCCCGCACAGCGCGTCGGGGTCAGCCTCCAGCAGGCGCTCCATAGGCTTGTACGTCGCCTCAACCTCCGCCTCGTAGCTTGCCAGCGGCAGCCAGCCCGCGCCGTCAAAGCTCGCCGCGAGGTACTGATAATTCAGGAGGGCATAGGCGTCGTAGGCGGAAAATCCGTCCTTCGTCTTATCCACATAGTGCGGCGGACGGGAGAGGCGGATCGTGTAATCATAGTTTTTACGCAGATGGTCGTCCATCGTTTTAAGGTCATCCACGACCGCGTCCAGCCCCGGCAGCGGCTTGCGGCTGCCGTAGACGAGCCGCTTCGGTCCGAACAAAACGTGCGCCCAGGTGTGGCTCGTGATCTCGTGCCCGCCGCTGAGCAGACGCTGCACCAGCTCCGGGCAGTGCGCCGCACCGCCGTCCAGATCCTTGCCAAAGTCGGGGTAGTGGTCATACGCCATGCCGCCCCAGTCGGCAGAGCCCTCCTTGCCGGGTCGGTCGGGGTAGTTGCCGGACGTATCGCCCACAATGTCGAACGTGCCCACCGCGCCAAAGCGCTCGAGCGTTTCGGCAAGGTGCAGCGTGAGGGGCTTGCCGTCTTTCGACGGATCAGCGGGCAGACGGCACGGTCCGTCGTCAAACGTCATGGCGCACACGCGCTCCGGCAGCGCGACGCGCTCGATGCGCCGCACGGGGGAGAGATACACCGGCGTGCGCCGCCGAATTTCGTCCTGAAAGTGATGCTTCACGCGCTTGGCGATGCCAATGGCGCGGGTGATGACAGACATGGTATTACCTCCCGGTGAATAAGTCGCGCAGCACGCAGACGCACAAATACACCAGCGCCTTGCAGCGCCGCAGGATCGGCGCGCGGCGCGCCCCGTGCCACTGTGAAAGACCCTTCTGCGTCCAGGTGCAGGCGTGGTCAAAGACCGCCCGTGTGCGCCCGGCGGCGAGCGCGGCGCGCAGCGCCGCAAGCGAACGCTCCGTGCAGTCCAGCTCCGTATAGCAGCCGCCGACCTCCGCTGCGCAGTGCGCGTCGCTGCCGCCCGTAACGGCGAGCTGCTGCTGCTGCACGGCAAACTCCTGCGCCTGCCTGTTTCGCGCCGCGTTTTTGAGCGCCACACGCGCGTTCTGCACCTCTATCGCGTCCGGGCAGAGCGCCGCAAGCGCGGCATCACTCAGCTTCTGCGGGCTGAACGGATGTGCCGGAGCAGCAAGCCCGCCGCACGCGCGGATGGCGTCGATCGCCGCCCGCGGCGTGGGCGCGCCGTCCTTCCACAGCGCGCGGTCGAGCGGTTTTTCGAGAAACAGCCCCAGAATATGCCCCGCCGTGCTCGTGACCTCCACGCCGGGGATGAGCAGGACGGGAAACTCGCCCGAAACGTCGGTGCACACATCGTGGTCGCACACGGCAATGGCGTCCAGCCCGCGCGCGTGCGCCGCCTGCGCCAGCGCAGCGAGGTCGCTGCGCCCGTCCCACGACGCGGCGCTGTGTACATGAAGGTCGGCTTTCACGATCATCGGCGCGCCCTCCGAAACAGCCCCGCGAAATAGCGCAGCCCCGGCGCGGCGTCGCGCCACTCGAACAGCCCGTTTTTCACGCGCGGGTCAAGAAGGCTCCCCAGCACGCCGAGCGCGCGGGCGATCTTGCCGCGGGCGAGATAGCCCAGCCCCGCGGCGAGGTCGGCGGGCTGATACGTCATTTTGACCGGCCGCGGGCGGATATAGTCCGGCAGCGGCACACCCAGCGCCGCGCAGCACCAGAGATACGAAAAATTCGTCCCTGCCGCGCGGGTGAGGGGATACGTCCCCCAGACGCGGGGGTTGCATTCAAGCAGGCGCGGCGCGCCGTCCTGCCCGCATTTGAACTCAAACATCGCCACACCGCTGAAGCCCGTCTCGCGCACGAGCGCGCAGACCGCGCGCAGCAGCGGTGTTTCGTCTGCGACGCGGCAGCAGCTCGACGGGCCGCCTGTGACCGGGTATTCGCGCACGCGGCGGTGCGCGATGGACGCGACCACGCGCCCGTCCTGCGCCAAAATCGAGCAGCCCAGCGCCGCGCCGGGCAGGTATTCCTGCACGACGGGGGCGGAGTTGGTCAGCGCGAAAAAGCGGGTGTACGCCTCCTCCAGCGCCTGCGGCGTGCGCGCGATGACATAGCGCTGTGCGGCGGCAAGTCCAAACGCTTCCCCGCACAGGGGCTTGACCACGCACGGCAGCGGCGTGCGGGCGGCAAAATGCGCCACGCTCTCGCCAAGCTCCGGCGAAAAGCTCTGCGGCACGGCGATGCCCAGCCGCTGCGCAAGCTGCGCAAGAGCCGCCTTGTCGTTCAGCAGCGCGAGCTGACCGGGGTCGGGGATGCAGAGCCCCGCGACCTCGTCAAACGCCTCACGCGCACCGGCTACGGCGGCGAGCGTCCTTGCGCCCACCGGCAGCAGCGCGGGCTTCTCGCCGCAGCGCGAGGTCACGTCGCGGCACAGCGCCAGCAGCCCGTCCGCCACATCGCCCTCCGGCAGCTCATAGCACTGCCACGCCGCGCGGCTGGCAAAGCCGACGGGCTTATAAGTTCCCGGCTGCTCGCAGGCGATGACCTGCACGCCCGCGTCCGCCAGATCGCGGATCAGCGCGACCGACATCCGATAATGCGCGTCCGTGACAATGGCGATCATGAGAAGTACCTCCAAATTGTGAGAGTTATCGTTGGTATGACGTAACGTAGTTCGCCGTAACGTAGGGGCGGGATTGCAGAAGCCCAAGGCTTCCCCTCGGGGGGAAGCTGTCGCCGCAGGCGACTGATGAGGGGAAGGGTTCTTGCTTTTGAGCTGCATCGCGTTTTTGAGTCGAAACGTGGCAACATCTCAGAATGTACAGCCCTTCTCCTCATCCGTCTCGCTTCGCGAGCCACCTTCCCCACATGGGGAAGGCTTTGGGTGCGTGCGGATTCGCATTGGTGCATTCAAAATTGTTACATTGTACCGCGCGGGCGGGGCGAGCCCCGCCCCTACGTTACGACGAAAACGGGGTACTCAAATCCCCGCCAGATGGATCACGCCCGTGCAGACCAGCATAACGACCGCGCCGGCGGCGGCGACGCCGGCACCGATCGCGGGCAGTGCCTGGCGGATACGCAGCCCCATCAGCGCCGCGACCAGCGCACCCGTCCACGCGCCTGTGCCCGGCAGGGGAATGGCGACGAGGATAAACAGCCCAAGCTGCTCATATTTCTGATACAGCGCGGATTTTTTCATCGCCCGGTCCGACAGCCAGTCCGCTGCCTTTTTGAGCTTCCCGCCGCGCTTTTTCATCCACAGCAGCACCGTGCGCGTAAAGCACACGATGAACGGCACGGGCACGACGTTTGCCGCTACGCACAGAAAATACAGCGCCAGCGGGGGAATATCGTGCGCCAGCCCGTAGGGGATCGCGCCGCGCAGCTCCGAAACGGGCGCCATCGCCAGAAACGCGGTGAATAAGACCTCGATCGTAGAAGCTGCCACAGCCGATCCTCCTTTGTAACGTTCAGCGAAAAGCCTGTATCTCCGCGTCAAAAACCTCGCGCCGCGCCGCCGAGATAAAATCCGGGGCAAACGCGGGCAGGTGCGCGCGCACCGCCTCGCCGAGCAGCAGCGGATTGAGCGCGGGGTCCATCGCCGTGACCACGGCGTGCAGCCGAAGCTCCTGCGGAGAAATCTGCTCCAGATCTACCGAGCGGATGCCGGGGACAATGTCCACATCCGCCTCGCCGCGCTTGGTGCGCTTGCGCACCAAAAGCTCCGGGCGCGAGAACAGTTCCCGCACCGCCTCCATCGCGCCCCCCGGCACACCGCTGTCATATTCCAGCGTCACATCGGCGGCGAGATAGCGCAGATGCTTTATTTTGCGGCTGCTCTCATACGCCTCCAGCACGCGGATGCCCGCCGGGAGCACGGCATTCAGCCGCTCCGGCAGCGCTGTCAGCTCCACCGAGCCGTCCTCCACGTCAAAATCGAGAATTTCGCACCGGCTCGCCATGCCCACCGGCAGCGGCAGCGCGATGGACACATACGCGCGGGGGCTGAAGCCCTGTGAGTGCCAGATCATGATGTCTGCGCGCTTAAAGGCGCGCTGGAACACGCGCATGAGATCGAGGTGCGACAGGTACACCGCCTCGCCGGTCTTTTCAAACACCAGACGATTCATGGCACACCCCTCCCTTGCACAGCTTCGCCGCGCCGCACCCGGCGCAGCCCGTGCGGCAGTCGGGCGTGATTTTGGACGCATACGCCTGCGCGCGCTCGCGGCGGAAAAACGCGTCCGTCACGCCCACCGAGATCGTCTGCCACGGCAAAATCTCATCCTCGCCGAAGCCGCGCACGGTGTAATGATCCGGATCGACGCCGCAGGCAGCAAACGCGTCCAGCCACGTCTGATAGCGAAAATATTCGTCCCAGCCGTCCAGCCGCGCGCCGCGCTTCTGCGCCTCCAGCAGAACTTTTCCAAGCCGCCGGTCGCCGCGCGCGAGCACCGCCTCCAAACGGCTGAGGTCGGATTCGTGATAACGGTAGTCGATGGCGCGGGAGTTGAGCGCGTTTTTCAGCAGATGCACCCGCCGCAGATATTCCTCCGGCGTGATCTGCGCCTCCCACTGAAACGGCGTAAAGGGCTTGGGCACAAAATACGCCGTGGCGAGGTTGATGGAAAGCCCTCGCTTTTTGTTCGCGGCGTTCTCGCGCCAGACGTGTACGATCTTCTGCGCCAGCTCCGCGATGCCCAGCACATCCTCGTCCGTCTCGGTCGGCAGACCCAGCATGAAATAGAGCTTCACGCTGCTCCAGCCGCCGGAAAACGCCGTGGCGCAGGTCTGCAAAATTTCTTCCTCGGTCACATTTTTGTTGATCGCGTCGCGCAGGCGCTGCGTGCCCGCCTCCGGGGCGAACGTCAGCCCGGTCTTTTTGACCTTTTGGACCTTTAACATCAGCTCGCGCGAAAAATTGTCCGCCCGCAGGCTGGGAAGAGACAGACTGATCTTGCGCGGCTGGCAGTAGTCGAGCAGCGGCTCTGCAAGCTGCGCGAGCTGCGTATAGTCGGATGTTGAGAGGCTGGCAAGCGTGATCTCGCTGTTGCCGGAATCCTCCAGCGACTGTATTGCCTGCCGCAGGAGCGTTTCGGCGCGCTTTTCGCGCACGGGGCGGTAGCAAAAGCCCGCCTGACAGAAGCGGCAGCCGCGGATGCAGCCGCGAAATACCTCTAAATTTGAGCGGTCGTGCACGATCTCGGTGGACGGCACGATGGCGTGCTCCGGCCAGTCGCTCTTGTCCATGTTTTCGATGACGCGCTTCGTGACGCGCGCGGGCGCGCCCTCCAGCGGCTCGATCGCGGCGAGCGTCCCGTCGGGGTTGTAGCTGTGGCGATACAGCGACGGCACATATACGCCGCCGATCTTACAGACCTCGCGCAAAAATTCCGCCTTTGTCCAGCCATCGCGCTTTGCCGTGCGGTAGAGGGTGAGAATTTCGGGCGTCATCTCCTCGCCCTCGCCGATGGAGAAAAAGTCGATAAAATCCGCCAGCGGCTCGGGGTTTACCGTGCACACGCCGCCCGCGAACACGAGATTATGCAGCCCCTCGCGCTCGGATGCCAGCTTCGGCACCCCCGCCAGCTCCAGCATATTGAGCACATTCGTGTAGCTCATCTCATAGCCCAGCGTAAAGGCAATGAGGTCAAAATCGCGCACGGGGTCTTTGCTCTCGAGCGCATAGAGCGGGATGTCATGCTCGCGCAGGGCCTTCTCCATATCGCCCCAGGGCGCGAATACGCGCTCGCACCACACGCCGGGCAGCTTGTTCATCACGTCGTAGAGAATGCGCATCCCGATGTTGGACATCCCGATCTCGTAGGTGTCGGGAAAGCAGAACGCCACGCGCACATCGACCTCACGCTTGTCCTTGATGATCTCGTTATATTCCCCGCCGACGTAGCGCGCGGGCTTTTGTACGCTTTGCAGAATGCGGTGCAGCTTGTCAGTCATGCGGTATGCCTCATTCGTTCATAGTTCTTTTTATTTTATCCTTTTTTCAGCCGAAAAGCAAGTTATATTCCATCGCATGACCGCAGAAGCCGCGCCGCCGGTATCAGTGCGGGCAGCAGCACCCACAGCCCCGTTTGCAGCCGCCGCGCCGCCCACAGTCCCAGCGCCAGCAGCGCCGCGCAGCAAAGAAGCCCCACAAACAGCTCCCATTGCCGCGCCGCGCGCGTGCTCCGCAGCGCCAGCCGCAGCAGCCGCCCGCCGTCCAGCGGGAAAATAGGCAGCAGATTGAACGCCCCCAGCGCAAGGCTCACGCCTGCAAACTCCGGCAAAATTCGCAGAAACAGCCCCGCGCACAAAAGATTTGCCGCCGGACCTGCCAGTGCACACAGCGCCTCCGCCCCCGGCGGCAGCGGCGCGGTGCGGATCTGCACGTCACCAAAGCCGAGCGTGACGCGCTGGAGCTGCCCGCGCAGCCCCCACAGCGCCAGCAGATGTCCGCCCTCATGCAGCGCTGCGGCGGAAAAATACGAAAAAAACAGCCCCGCCGTGTCAAAATACGCCAGCGCCAGCACAAAGAGCGCAAAGCCGGGGCGGACGTCAATCCGCCGCATCGGTCAGAATTTCCACCGAGCCCGCGAACGCCTCCCGCACGCCGCCGCCCTCGCGCAGCGCGTCCGCGAACGCGGAAAACGCCTGCACGGCGGGACTGTCCGCCGCGCCTGCGACAATGCGCCGCACCGCGGCAGTCAGGCGCGGGCAGCAGGTGCTGCACGTCAGCGCCAGCAGCGCCGCCGCGCCCAGCACGCCGAAGCGCGAGAGCCAGAGCTTGCCCCGTGAAATGGTCTCATGATCTGTCGAATCGTGCATTTTTCTCATCACCTCGCTCACCTATATGCGCGCGTGAAGGAGAAAATGCGGATTCCGACTGTACTTTTCAGGAATGCTTTGCTATAATCGAGCTTGTCAAAAAATATTTTTGACAAGCTCCCAAACGTGAACCACTGCGCTGGGTTCACGTTTGGACAGGCTTGCACCCTGCCGCGCGCATAAATTTTGCGCGGGCGCAAAATTTCCACACTTGCAGGGTGTAGAGAATTTTTGCCGACGTACACGCCGCCGGCAAAAATGATTATAATCGCTTTCGCCGCTGCGGCGGCGAAACTCTGCGAGGCTTTTTGACTGCGTGACGATAATCAACACAATAAAATAATACAAAGGAAGAAATAACTTATGGATCAACTTGCCGATCTGATCTCCCGGCAGCTTGCCGGGGCGTTCGAGCGCGCCGGATATGGCGATGCGGACGCGCGGGCGACGCTCTCCAACCGCCCTGATCTGTGTGAATACCAGTGCAACGGCGCGCTGCCCGCGGCAAAGCTCTACCACAAAGCGCCCATCCAGATCGCGCAGGCGGTGGCTGCGGAGCTGTCCGGCTGCGAACTGTTTGAAAGCGTGGAGGCGGTGAACCCCGGCTTTCTCAATATGAAGCTCAGCGGCGCGTTTTTGGCGCAGTACCTGACCGAAATGGCGCAGAGCGACCGCCTCGGCGTGCCGCAGGAGGAAACGCCCAAGACCATCGTCCTCGACTACGGCGGACCGAACGTGGCAAAGCCGCTGCACATCGGGCATCTGCGCAGCGCCATCATTGGCGAGAGCGTCAAGCGCATCGACCGCTGGTTCGGAAACCACGTCATCGGCGATATTCACCTCGGCGACTGGGGCTTACAGATGGGGCTCATCATCGCCCAGTTACAGGACGATCAGCCGGAACTTCCGTATTTTGACGACAGCTTTACCGGCGGCTACCCCGAGACCGCGCCGTTTACCATCTCGGAGCTGGAAAAGATCTATCCCGCCGCCAGCGCCCGCAGTAAAGAGGACGAAGCCTTTGCCGCCCGCGCGCACGACGCGACGTATCAGCTCCAATCCGGCAAGCGCGGCTACCGCGCGCTCTGGCGGCACATCCTGAATGTGTCTGTCGCCGACATGAAGCGCAACTACGAAAAGCTGGATGTGCATTTTGACGTCTGGCTCGGCGAAAGCGACGCGCAGCCGTATATCCCCAAAATGCTGAAACTTGTTGAGGAAAAGCACCTCGCCGTGCGCTCCGAGGGCGCGCTGGTCGTGCCCGTGCAGGAGGATACCGACACCAAGGACATCCCGCCCTGCATCCTCGTCAAGTCCGACGGCGCGACGCTGTATGCCACGACCGACCTCGCGACCATTTTGCAGCGCGAGGAGGACTTTAGGCCCGACCGCATCTTCTACCTGACCGACAAGCGCCAGAATCTGCACTTTGAGCAGGTGTTCCGTGTGGCGCGCAAGGCAAAGCTCGTCCCGAATACGACGGAGCTTCAGCACGTCGGCTTCGGCACGATGAACGGCAAGGACGGCAAGCCCTTTAAGACCAGAGCGGGCGGCGTCATGCGGCTGGAAACGCTCATCGCCGAAATTACGGACTTCATCCGCGAGAAGATCACCGAAAACCAGACCGTTTCTGACGACGAGCTGGAAAAGACCGCCGGCATGATCGCGCTTGCGGCGCTCAAATACGGCGATCTGAGCAATCTTGCAACCAAGGACTATGTGTTTGATCTCGACCGCTTCGCGTCGTTTGAGGGAAACACCGGTCCGTATATCCTCTACACCATCGTGCGCATCAAGTCGATTTTGGCAAAATACGACGGCGACGTGGCGGCTGCGAAGCTGCTCGCGCCCACGTCGCAGGAGCAGAAGGACCTGATGCTCGTCCTGTCGCGCCTGCAGGACAGCCTGCTCGCTGCGTACCGCGATTCGCTGCCGAACGTCATCTGCGCGTATATCTATGAGCTGGCGGGTGCGGCGAACAAGTTCTACCACGACGTGCGCATCATCTCCGAGCCTGACCCGGCGCAAAAGGCGAGCTACGTCGCCCTCATGGATCTCACCCGCCGCGCGCTGGAAACGTGCATCGACCTGCTCGGCTTCTCCGCGCCGGATAAAATGTAAAAGTTAAACGACCCCGCCCAAAACCATTCGGGCGGGGTTTGTACGTGTCCTCGCGCTTTTTCACACTCGCGCCGCGCTGGTGCGCCTTGCCGCTCAATTCACCACATTCGTCGGCGTTCCGTTCAGGAACGCCTTTGCATTTTTCACGGTGCAGTCCATGATCCTTTGTCGGCTTTCGATGGGCGCCCAGGAGATGTGGGGCGTGAGGATGCAGTTTTTGGCGTGCAGCAAAGGATTATCGCCGCGGATCGGCTCGGTGGACACGACGTCCAGCGCCGCGCCCGCGACCTTGCCGCTCTCCAGCGCGGCGGCGAGGTCCGCCTCGTTGATGAGCGGTCCGCGCGCGTTGTTCACGATCAGCACGCCGTCCTTCATCTTCTCGATGCTCGCCGCGCAGATCATGCCGGTGTTCTCCGGCGTCAGATTGCAGTGCAGCGAGATGACGTCCGCGCGGGCGTAGAGCGTATCCAGATCGACGTAGTCCGCGAGCTCGCGCCCGGCGTCGGTGGGATGGAGGTCGTGCGCCAGCACGCGCATTCCCAGCGCCCGGGCGATGCGCCCCTCTGCCTGCCCGATGCGCCCGAAGCCGATGATGCCCATCGTCTTACCCTCCAGCTCGATGAGCGGATAATCCCAGAAGCACCAGTCGGCGCAGCGCTCCCAGCGCCCGTCGTGCACGGCGCGGTCGTGATGCCCGATGTGATGGCACAGCTCCAGCAGCAGCGCAATGGAGAACTGGCTGACGGACGCCGTGCCGTAGGCGGGCACGTTCGACACCAGGATGCCCTTTTTGCGCGCATACGCGCAGTCCACCACGTTGTAGCCCGTCGCCAGAATGCCGATGAAGCGCAGACGCGGGCACGCGTCGATCGCGGCGCGCGTGATGGGCGTTTTGTTGGTGAACACCAGCTCCGCCCCCGCCATGCGCGAGATGATGAGCGCCTCGTCCTGCGGGTCGGTGCGGTCATAGACCGTCAGCTCGCCGAGCTACGCAAGCGCGTCCCAGCTCAAATCGCCCGGATTTTCGGTATAACCGTCCAAAACAACGATCTTCATGGAAAAGCCTCCTATATTTCGTCAGGAAAATTCAGATCTTACCGCCCTTGGCGGCTCGGAAAAGAGCTTGCGGTACGCGCGGGCAAACGTCGAATAATCGCGGAAGCCACATGAGAAGCATACCTCTGTCGCGGGCTGCCCGGCGGCGATGCGCTCGCGCGCGAGCATGAGGCGCTTGCTCGTCAGATAGCTGTGGATGGTGTAGCCGGTCTCCGCCTTGAAGCGGCGCATCATGTGATATTTGCTCACATAAAAGCGTGCCGCGAGCGCGTCGATGCTGACCGGCTGCGTCAGATTTTCGGCGAGATATTGCAGCATCGCCGCCACCTTTTCGTCGCGCACGCTCGCGTGTACCGGCTGCGCGGGCTGCTCGGCGGCGCGGCTGGCGGTGATAAGAAGCTGCAAAAACAGCGCGTCTTGCAGCAGCGCCTGCCCAAAGCCGTCCTCATGCCCCGTGCGCTCCAGCGCCGCCAGCAGGCGCGAAAGCTCCGTCCTGCCGCCGCGCGGACGCAGCACAAACTCGAATCGCTCCCGCGCGCGCGTAAAGCAGCGCTCCAGATCGCACTCCGCCGTGCTGCGCCGCCGCAGAAATTCGGGCGAGATGTACACGATCACGCGCTCATACGCCGCGCCGGGCGTAAGCTCCGGGCGGTGGATGCACCCCTTGGGCACGAGCACGACGTCCCCCGCCTCCAGCGGGTAGCTGCGCCCCTCCACGCCGTAGCCCGCCTGCCCGCCGAGAAAGACGATCAGCTTGTGGAACGTGTGATAGTGCCAGTCGAGCGGCTCGGGCACAGCGCCGCTCAGATGAAACAGCCGCCAGTCCTCGTGCAGGTATCCCCGCTGCTCATACGTCTGCTCCATGCCGCACCTCCCCGCACTTTTTGCGATCAGTATAGCATAAACTGCGCGTTTTGTGTAGCGGTTTTTGACACACGGCGAAATCTGCCGCCTGCAACGCGGCTGTTTTTTGCATTTCAGGCAGATCGCTTCCACAAACCGTCGCGGTGTGCTACAATAAGGGCGATAAAATAGCAGAGCTGACCGCCGGGGACGTCCCCGGCTCGCAGGAGCGCGCTCCTGCGAGGATAATGACCTGCCGTCGGCGGGGAAATTTGAGGAGGGTACTATGAAAAAACGACTGTTGAGCTGGCTGCTGATCTTGGCGCTTTGCCTGTCGCTGCTGCCTGCGGCGGCACTGGCGGAGGACGCGCCGGAGCAGACCGAAGCACCGACCGTTCAGGAGCGGACGGAGTCTGTCCAGACGGTGAACGATACCGCCGCGCAGGCGGCGCATACCAACCACCCCATCTGCGGCGCGGCGCACACCAACATCGGCGACCATACGGGCGAATGCCCCGCTGTGACGTGGACGGCATGGAACGGGACGAGCGACATCGTGTACGATTCCAGCAACACCGCCTATGTCTATCTTTCGGGCAACGCGGAGCGGACGGAGATCCTGACTGTGGTAGCGGGCTATAAGCTCTATCTCTGCCTCAACGGGTACAGCCTCACGAAAACCACCGAGGACAGCAACCCGGGTTTTGAGGGCGTCATCACGGTCAAAGGCGGCGCGAGCTTCACGCTGTGCGACTGCTCGAAAGCGCAGACCGGCAAGATCACCCACGCGGCAGGTATGCTCGGCAGAGGTGTGCGGTGCGGTGACTCGGGCGGCAGCGCCACCTTTGCCATGTTCGGCGGCGAGATCAGCGGCAACAGAGCGACCGGAAACGGCGGCGGCGTATATACGAATGAAAATTTGTACACCGGGTGCACCGTCTCCGGCAGCGTGGACATCACCGGCAACAAGAATACGCTTGGCATAGATGAAAACGTCTATCTGAGGAGCGGCGCGTACTTCGTCGTCAATGCGGACCTGAACGCGGATGCCAAGATCGGCGTGACCGCTGCCAATGACATCGCCTCCGGCAAGTATGTCACCGCCGCCTATTGCCCGGAGAGATACAGCTATACCGATAACGCCATCTTCAGCGATAAGTCCGAATACGCCACCCTGCGGTGGCAGGATTATGTGCGCCTCTACAACGGTCTGCCCCATGTGCACCCCGACTGCGGCGACAAGACCTGCACGAATACCTTCCATACCAACAACAATATGTGGACGCCGGTCAGCACGGAAGCGGAGCTGAGCGCCATCGCGGAGAAGGGCTCGTGCTACCTGACGAATAACATCGAGCTGACCAGCACTTATACGCCGAAGGACGGTGTCCACCTCTGCCTCAACGGCTACAGCCTCATTGCCAAGGGAAATTTTGACGTCATCACCCTCCCGGACGGCGACGATGTGAACAACCTTTCCCTTGACGTTTGCGACTGCAACGCCAGCGGCAACGGAAAGGGCAAGATCACCCATGCGGATGGTAAGACCGGGCGAGGCGTGTACGTGGGCATCGGCGCGAATTTTGAGCTGTACGGCGGCAGCATCACCGGCAACCATGTCGAGGGCAGCGGCGGCGGTATTTATGCCAAAGGCGGCAACTTCGTCGATCTGCACACCGGCGCCAGCATCACCGGCAACAGCGCGACCGGCAACGGCGGCGGCGTGATGTTGACCGGCAGCGACTATAACAATGGAAAGAACCATGCCGCAGCCTACTTCTGTATGCAAAGCAGCGGCGGCACGATCTCCGATAACACAGCCGGCGGCAACGGCGGCGGCGTGTATGTATCGGGCGTGACGAGTATAAGCAGCTCGTTTTACACGCGTAACGTCACCGTCACCGGCAATAAAGCCGCGAAGGGCGGCGGTGTGTATGTGTCCTCCACCGGCAGACTGTCTGTGCGCGGCGCGACGCAGATCACCGGCAACGAGAATGCGGAGGGCGCGGCTGACAACGTCTATCTGGTGGACGGCAAGACCATCGGGTTCTGGTCGGGGCTGGACGACGGTGCGGTCATCGGCGTGACCACGGAGAAGAAACTTGCCAATGGCGGCTACGCCGTCATCGCTGATGGTAATGGTAATATTACGACCACCCTGACGGAAACCGACCTGACCGCCTTCACCAGCGACGCCGGATACGACAAGCGGCTCAACGGCAACAAGATCTTTTTCACAAAAGGCAACCTGCACGAGCATGCAATTTGCGGCGCGTCCTGCGACCATGAAACGACCCACGGCAACGAACTCTGGCAGCCGCTGACCTATGATGCGGCGACGATGACGCTGTATTGCGGCGGCGAGGCTGTTAAGAGCTCTGACTATCGGATTCTTGCCGGTGAGACGTATATATACTATATGGAGTATACGCTCCCGGCGGGCAACTATTATCTGGCGGATAATATCGCACTGAACGGCGGCACGGCTAACGGGAAAACGTATGTGGGTGGCACAATTCGCACAAAAGGCTATGACCTCAATGTGAATCTCTGCCTGAACGGCTTCACCCTCTCCGCGACGAACCCCAATACCCCCCTGCTTTCCGTCCCGGGAACGCAAACGCTGACCCTGAGTGACTGCCAGGGCGGCGGTAAGATTCAGACTGACGCTGGCGGTTATAACGTTTTGCAAGTCTTCGGCGATGAAGGTAAGGGCGGCACGTTCACCATGTACGGCGGCACGCTCTCCGGCGCGCGCACAGGTGTGTATACATATGCAGACCATCGCGGAAGTGCTGAAGAAAATCGAGGACTATTCTATCAGCAATCGGGCGGAGTTTGAAGCAATTCCGTTGTGCTTGCAAAGTAAGTCTCAAGGAAGGCTATCAAGAAACTACAAAATCACCCCCGTTTCTGATTGATATGCTCCCTTTATGAGAGACAGTGAAATAAATACACTGTCAATCACGAAGGGAGCATTGTTCATGT
>JALFSI010000056.1:0-4899 GCA_022779365.1 Clostridiales bacterium | reverse complement strand
CTGTTAAAAAGCTTGAAGAGCTTTTTATAGCGCCAACGGCGCGTCAGATTCTGCATGAGACGGCGCAGCGTGCATTCGCACGATGCGAGTGTGCGTAGCACACGGGATTCTTGATTAAATATTTTAATCAAGAATCAGTATGATACATTAGGGATGATACCACCTGCCGGCATTTTTTGCAACGGCATCTTTCGTATTTCCGCGCTTTGCGTCAAAAACAGCGTTTTACGTCTTGCAACTCATTCCCGGGTATGATACCATATTAAAAATGTTTCGTTCGGTCGATGGCGCTGGTGATCCGGCGCCTTTACGCGTTCGCGCCGCCGAATCACGGGGGGGATTCCATGAAACAGACGCCAACGCTGCTGATCGCCGACGATTCCGCCACCAACCGTATGCTGCTGCACGACATTCTGGGGGACGGCTATGCCTATTTGTATGCCGAAAACGGCGTGCAGACCATCGAGCTGCTGGAGCAAAACCCGGACGTCGATCTGCTGCTGCTGGACATCCATATGCCGGAGCTGGACGGCTTCGGCGTGCTGGAGCTGATGAAGCGCCGCCGCTGGCTGGAGGAGCTCCCGGTCATCGTGATCTCCGCCGAAAGTGATGTGTCCTATATCCAGCGCGCCTACGATCTGGGCGCGACGGACTTCATCGGCCGCCCGTTCAACGCTGCCATCGCGCAGCGGCGCGTGCGCAATACGCTCATGCTCAGCGCACGGCAGCGGCAGCTCGTGCAGCTTGTGGAAAAGCAGGTGTATGAGCGTGAAAAGACGAACAGCGCCATGGTCAGCATTCTCAGCCACGTCATCGAATCCCGCAACAATGAATCGGGGCAGCATCTGCTGCATGTGCGCACGCTCACCGAGCGGCTGCTGCGAAGGCTCGCGGAAACAGGCGTCTATGGCACGCTCACCGAGGCGGACATCTCCCGCATCACCACGCTCTCGGCGCTGCACGACATCGGCAAGATCGCCGTGCCGGAGGAAATTCTCAACAAGCCCGGCAAGCTCACGCCGGAGGAATTTGAGCAGATGAAGCGCCACTGCGTGATCGGCGACGAGCTGCTGCGCAGCGTGCCGCTGCCGCAGGACGACCCCCTGCTCAAGACCGCGCGCGAGATCTGCCGCTGGCATCACGAGCGCTGGGACGGGCGCGGCTACCCCGACGGACTGCGCGGCGGTGAGATCCCCATCTCGGCGCAGGTCGTGGCGCTGGCGGATGTGTACGACGCGCTCACGAACGAGCGCTGCTACAAAAAAGCCTTCCCGCACGAGGTGGCGGTGCACATGATCTGCACCGGGCAGTGCGGCGCGTTCGATCCGGCGCTGCTCGACTGCTTCCGCGCCGTGGCGGATACGCTCAGGACCGCTGCCGGGGAGGACGCCGCGCACTTTGACTTTAGCTCCGAGGCGCGGCGGCTTGCCAGCGAGGCGCTTGAGCAGGAGCAGCTCCCGCGCGACGACCGCAGTGCGCGCCTGCTCGCCATCGACCACGCGCAGAGCGAATTTTTTGCCGCGCAGTGCGGCGGCATCCAGTTTGAATACAACCGCTGGCTGCGCAAGGTCGTCTACACCGACTGGTACGCGCCGCCCGAAAAGCGCCGCCGCGTAATGTATCTGGACAAGGGCGAGCAGGACGGCGTTTCGCTGCTCAGCCATGACGATCTTGCGCGGCTGTGGGAGCTGCTCACCTATTCCACGCGCGAGAACCCCTATGTGCAGATGCAGGTGCTCATCCCGGTAAACGGCAATTACCGCTGGCATATCCTCAACGCCCGCACCATCTGGACCACCAGCGACCTCAACTATTCCGGCGCGGTCGGTCAGTTCACCGATATTCACGATGCGGTGCAGACGCGCGTACTGGAGGCGGCGGCGCGCAGCGACGCGACGCTGGGTGAGACCGTCGCCGCGCTGCATCACCTGCGGGAGCTGTTCACCGTGGTGCGGCTGGTCGATCCCGATACGAACCATGTTCTGAATTTGCAGCCGGACGGCACGCTCCGGGCGTCCGACGAGTGCTGCCATGCCCTCTGGGGGCGCGAGCACGCGTGCGAAAACTGCACATCGCTGCGCGCGCTCAAAAACGGGCATTGGAGCAGCAAGCTCGAGCTCAAGGACGCAACGCTTTTCTTTGTTCTTTCGCGCTATCTGCGCGTGGGAGAGCGCGGGTGCGTGCTGGAGCTTGCCGCGCAGCTTGACGAGGTGCAGCGCGGCGGTCTGGCAGGCTCGGACGGACATCACCTGCTTGATTTTTACCGCGACTCCCTTACGCAGGCGTATTCGCGCCTGTATCTGGAAAAATTTCTGCCGAATCTGGAGCACGCCGACGGCGTCGCCATCGCGGATGTGGATCACTTCAAGCACATCAACGACACCTACGGACACCTCGTCGGCGATGAGGCGCTGCGCGCCATCTCCGGCGTCATCCTCGGACGCACCCGCGAGACGGATACGCTCATCCGCTACGGCGGTGATGAGCTCCTGCTCATCTTCCCGCAGATCGGCGAGGACGCCTTCCGGCAGCGGCTCACGCAGCTTCGCGAGGCGGTGCAGCAGATCGTGCTGGCAGACGCGCCGGAGCTGAGGCTGGACATCAGCATCGGCGGCGCGTACCGCGTATCGCCGCTGGCGGAGGCGATCCGTCAGGCTGATCGGAAAATGTATGAGCAAAAAGCCGCGCACGCGGCGGAAAGGGGTCAGGAGCTATGACGCTTGCCCGATTTTACGAATCGCTCGGCGGCAGCCTCCCCGCCGTGCTCGCGCGCATCCCGTCGGAGGCGATGGTCCGCAAATTCGCGCGGATGTACGCCGGGGATACGAGCTGCGACGAGCTGGTGCGTGCCGTGGAGCGCAGCGATTGGGCTGCCGCCTTCCTCGCGGCGCATACGCTCAAGGGTGTGGCGCAGAATCTCGGCTTTGCGCAGCTTGCGCGCGACGCCGACGCGCTCACGGAGCATCTGCGCGGCGCAAGCCCCCTGACGCAGCCCTCGCTGCTGGAGGCTGTCAAGACATCGCACGCACAGGTCTTGCACACGCTGGAGGAACTCGACGCATAAAGGCGTATTTCACAGGGAGGTTACAAAAACATCATGTCCATCAAGACCTATTACGGCGAAGAGCTGTACTTTCAGAACAGCTCGGTATCCTTGGACGACGATCTGGAGCAGTGCATCCGGGCGCTTCTGACGCAGAATCACGGCGTCGGCATCATCGGCGGCTTTTATGAACCGGGGCTGCCGCTGGCGCTCATCAGCGCGCTCACGCTGGATATGCTCGGCTATGAAAGCGCGGATGCGCTGAACGAGCGCTGCGGCGGCAGCATCCTCCCGCTGTTTTCTCCCGCCGGGGGCGAGGCGATGACGGAGAGTGCGTTCCGCGCCCTGCCGCCGATCAGCGAGCAGCGGATGGACAGCAAAAACGGGCAGCCGCTCTGGGTGCGCATCGTAAAGCGGGATCGCCCCGGCAAGGGGGCGCGGCAGATGTGGCTGATGTCGCTGTGCGACATCGACACCGTTCACAGCCGCGAGGAGCAGCTCCTGCACGCCAAGGAGGACGCCGAGCGCGCCAACCTTGCCAAAACGCACTTTCTCTCGCGCATGAGCCACGACATCCGCACGCCCATGAACGGGATGCTCGGCATGGCACACATCGCGCAGGCAAATCTGGACGATCCGGCGGTCGTCGCCGACGCGCTGCAAAAGATCATCACCGCCGGGCAGCAGCTCAAGCTGCTCATCGACGAGGTGCTGGACATGAGCCAGCTGGAAAGCGGGCGTGTGGAGCTGCTGCATGAGCCGTTTGACCTGCAAGCGGAGCTGGAAAAGGTGGACACGGTGCTCGCAACGCTTGCCGCCGAGCGCGGCGTGCGCTTTCCGCCGGTACGCTATCTGCAAGGCGACAGCCTTGTGCGCGGCAGCCTGCTGCATATCTGCCGCGTGCTGGAGAACATCGTGACGAACGCCATCAAATACACCCCCGCCGGCGGCAGCGTGGAGCGCTGGGTGGAGGAGAGCCCCATCGACGGCACGCACGCCATGTACCACTTTACCGTGCAGGACACGGGCGTGGGCATAAGCGAGGAGTTCCAGCGGCATATGTTCGAGCCGTTTACCCGCGAGGACACGAGCGCCGCGCACGGCACGGGGCTGGGGCTTGCCATCACGCACGATCTGGTGGAAAAAATGGGCGGCACGATCCATGTCAAGAGCGCGCCCGGCGCGGGCACGCGCGTCACCGTCAGCCTGCCGCTCGAGCGCATCCCCGAGCCGCCGAAGCCCGCCGGAAGCAGCGATGTGCCATATCAGGTGCTGGGTGGACTGCGCGTGCTGCTGGCGGAGGACAACGACCTCAACCGCGAGATCGTGGAATTTCTGCTGCGGCAGGCGGGCGTGGAGGTCGAGTCGGTGTATACCGGCAGGCAGGCGCTGGAGACCTTTACCGCCTCGCGCCCCGGGCACTATGACCTCATTTTGATGGACGTGATGATGCCGGAGCTGTCGGGTCTGGACGCCACGCGCCGCATCCGCCGCTCTGCCCACCCGCAGGCGCAGACCATCCCCATCATCGCCGTCACCGCCAACGCCTTTGCCTCCGATGTGCGCGCTGCGCTGGACGCCGGCATGAACGAGCACATCGCAAAGCCCCTCGACAGCGCCCGCCTCTACGCAGTATTGCAGCGCTATTGCGGGAATAAGTGAGTAAAAAGCCTCCCCAAATGGGGCGGTGACTTAAGAAAACATTGCAGCAAAGACGGTTTAGCTTGACGGCTATGCCGTCTTTTGCTGTTTTTGAGTTGTATTGTGGGCTTCTTCGATAGCCCGTGTAAAGTCAAATGCACCGATGAAGTTATAGACAATGGTGATCTCCCTTGTCTTGGATTTCTTGTCTGCGT
>JALFSI010000018.1:0-61708 GCA_022779365.1 Clostridiales bacterium | reverse complement strand
GTTGCTGCTCCGCCCCGACACGCGGTGCAGCCCCTTGACCGCCAGCACGCTCTCAGGGATCGCCTCGCAGTAAAAATACTCCTTCCACTGGTCAGCCAGCACGCCGCCGGCCGCACCCAATGCAGCTTTGATAAGACCCATATCGTTTCTCCTTTTCTGTTCGTAGTCGGTTTCGTTTATGTACGGCGCGGCATATGCCGCGCTGTTTTACTGTATGACGGCAGCCTGAAGATCAGACCGCCCCGTCCGCCTGTCCGATGGACAGCAGCAGCTCGTCGATCGGATAATCGCCGCGGAAGATGCGCTGTAAAAACACGCACAGTGAGCCGTAGAGCGGCGCAATGTCCTCAAAGGTAGAGCGAAGGATGCGCAGCTCGCGGTCCATCAAATGCACCGCGATGCCGGTAGACTCGATGTGCGCCTGCATACTGGCGATCAGCTCGTCCGTCAGGAAGAACGCGTCGTGCCCCAGCACGACCGTGGGGACGTTGATGAGATTTAAGTAGTTGTTGATGCCGTAGCCCAGGCGGCGCAGCGCATTATAGAGCGTTGTATACGCCGTGCGATCCTCCATTGCCAGTGCCGCCGCCTGCTGCATGGTGGAAAGCTGCACGCCGCAGTCCTCGCGGATGCGCTGCAAAATGCGCGGTGTGCTGACATACAGCTCCAGACACCCGGTGTTGCCGCAGGTACACTGCGGACCGTTGCAGTTGATGGACATATGCCCCATTTCGCCGTGGCTTTCAAACAGCTCGCGGTTGGAGATCAGCGCTGCGCCCACGCCGTTTGTGATGCCGACGTAGAGGAAATCGTCCTCCTCCCGCCCGACGCCGAAATACAGCTCGCACAGCCCCGCCGCCTGCATATCGTTAGCGACGTAGACCGGGTACGGAAACTGCTCACGCAGAAAATCTGCGACTTGCAGGCGTTCAATGCCATAAAAGCTCGTAATATAGGCGATGCTGCCGCTCTCGGGGTTCACCGCACCGACCGTTGCCACGCCGATGCCGCAGATGGTGCGCTCGCAGCGGGCGATGAGCGTCTGCACGAGCCGGCGCAGCTTTTCCAGCACCGTCTGCTCCGATTCCACCTCGCCCAGCGCGACCTCGTCGCGGTCAAGCAGGTGCATGGAAAAATCGCCGACCGCGCCGTAGATCCAGCAGCGGGAGATAAAAACGCCCAGAATGACCGGCGCCTGCGCGCATACACGCAGCACCATCGGCGTGCGCCCCGGCAGCTTGGCGTGCTCCCCGGGCTGCAGCTCCTCAATGAGCTTTTTGCCGAGAAGCTCGTTGACGATGTTCGTGACCGTCATCTGCGACAGCCTTGAGCGCGCCGCCAGCTCGCTGCGGGTGATCTGCCCGGCTGTGCAGATCATCTGCAAGATAAGCGCGCGGTTATTTTCCTTGATCCCGCTCAGGTTCAGTCCCGATTTTCGCATACTGCTTTGTTTCCCTCTCCCATAATTGGTGATATTATACCATAATCCGCCCCCATCTGCCAAGAGCAATCTGTCATATTGCCGTAAAAGAATAGAAAATCCGCCGAAACGGGTTCGTTTCGGCGGACAGATTCGATCATCTTGCTTCCAGCGGGATGTATTCGTGCGTTTTGAGGGCGGTGCGGTATGCCGGGCGCATGATGCGGCCGCCTGTGGCGACCTCCTCCATACGGTGCGCGCACCAGCCCGCAATGCGGGCGACGGCAAACACCGGCGTGAACAGATCCTCGGGGATGCCCAGCATATCGTACACGAAGCCGGAGTAGAAGTCCACGTTCGCGCACATCGGGATGCCCAGCTTCTTGCGCTTCGTGATCTTTTCGATGCCCATCTGCTCGATGCGCTCCATCAGCTCCAGATCGGCAAGGCAGCCCTTTTCACGCGCCAGATCGGCGGCGTATTTCTGAATGACGATCGCGCGCGGATCGGACATGGTGTACACCGCGTGCCCCAAGCCGTAGATCTTCCCCGAACGGTCGCCCACCTCGCCGTCCAGGATACGGTCAAGGTATGCGCCCAGCGTCGCATCGTCCGGCGTGTGTCCGATATTGGCGCAGATGTCGCGGTACATCCGCATGACCTTGGCGTTTGCGCCGCCGTGCAGCGGACCCTTCAGCGAGCCGACCGCCCCGGCAATGGCGCTGTATGTGTCAGACCCGGAGGACGAGATGGCGCGGCAGACGAAAGTCGAGTTATTACTGGAATGCTCGGCGTGCAGGATGAGCATCAGATCGAGCAGATGCGCCTCCTCTGAGGTATAGCTCTGGTCGGGGCGCATCATGCGCAGCAGATTCTCGGCGACCGAAAGCTCCGGCGACGGATTGTGCAGCACCAGCGACTCACCCATGAAATAATGGCGCTTTGCCGCGTAGGCGTTCGCCGCGATCAGCGGGAAGCGGCTGACCAGCTCGATCGACTGCCGCAGGATATTCGGCAGCGAAATATCGTCCGCCTGATCGTCAAATGAATACAGCGCCAGCACGCTGCGTGCGAGCTGGTTCATAATGTCGCGGCTGGGCGCCTTGAGGATCATATCCTCGGTAAAGGCGGCGGGCATTTTTCGCGCCTGCGACAGTCCGCGGTTGAAGATCGCCTGCTGCTCCTTCGTGGGAAGAGACCCCAGCAGCAGCAGATACGCCACCTCTTCAAAGCCGAAGGTGTTGTTTTTGCGGTGCGCGTCGGCGATGTCCTCCACGCTGATGCCGCGGTAATACAGCTTGCCGGGTGTGGGCACACGCTCGCCGTCCACCACATAATAGCCCTGCACGCTGCCGACCTTGCTCACGCCGACCAGAACGCCTGTTCCGTCGTCATTTCGCAGACCGCGTTTGATCATATGATCCTCATAATAGTGCGGATCAATGGCATATTCCGCGCGGATCGTCTCATTCAGACGGTCTACGTCCAGCCCGAACAGCGTCTTTTTCTCTTCCATCGTCCGTGCCCTCCTGTCCATCGTTTTCACCATTGTAAACCATCTTTTTAGAAAATGCAAGTATATTTTTTTAAAAATTCATATCCAAGTATTTTCTCGCGCATTCATGCAACGAATCCTTCAAAAATGAATTTATACTTTTTTTAGCCTGCAATTTTAGTAGACTTTTTACTTGCGAAACGGCGCAAAAGCTGTTATACTGTTGTCAAACAAAACTACACAGCAAAGAAGGCGAACATTCATGCAGCTTTGGAACAACCCGACCGTTCTGAAAAACGGCAAGCCGCAGAGCGCGGCGGACGGCAGCCGTGCGGGCACGATCGCTTGGCAGATCCTGCACGCGCACTCGTCCGGCGACGAGCAGCACCTGCGCATCCGCTTTGACTCGCTCATCTCGCACGACATCACCTACGTCGGCATCATCCAGACGGCGCGCGCGAGTGGTCTGACCCACTTCCCCGTCCCCTATGTGCTGACGAACTGCCACAACAGCCTGTGTGCCGTGGGCGGCACGATCAATGAGGACGACCATGTATTCGGTCTGTCCGCCGCAAAAAAATACGGCGGCATCTATGTGCCCGCCAATCAGGCGGTCATCCACCAGTACGCGCGCGAAATGATGACGGGCTGCGGGCGGATGATCCTCGGCTCTGACAGCCACACGCGCTACGGCGCGCTTGGCACGATGGGCGTTGGCGAGGGCGGCCCGGAGATCGTCAAGCAGCTTTTAGAGAACACCTATGACATCGCCATGCCGCCGGTCGTGCTGGTGTATCTCACCGGCAAGCCCCGGCAGGGCGTCGGTCCGCACGACGTGGCGATCGCGCTGTGCGGCGCGGTGTACGACAGCGGCTTTGTCAAGAATAAGGTACTGGAATTTGCCGGTCCGGGCGTTGCCTCCCTGCCGATGGATTTCCGCATCGGCATCGACGTGATGACCACGGAGACGGCGTGTCTGTCCTCCATCTGGCAGACGGACGACAAGGTCGAGGAATATCTGGCGCAGCACGGGCGTGCAGACGCGTACCGCCGGCTCACGCCCGCTGAGGGCGCGCAGTATGACGCGGCAATTATTATTGACCTCTCACAGATCGAGCCGATGGCGGCGCTGCCGTTCCATCCCTCGCGCGCGTTCACCATTCACGATTTGCAGGAAAACGGCGCGGACATCCTGCGCCAGACCGAGCAGCTCGCGCAGCAGCAGTTCGGCGGCAAGGTGTCGCTGCATCTGACCGACAAACTGGTAAATGGCAAGCTGCACATCGACCAGGGCATCATCGCCGGTTGCTCCGGCGGTATGTATGATAACATCGCCGAGGCTGCCGCCATTCTGGATGGGCACGACGTCGGCTGCGGGTATTTTTCGCTCTCGGTCTATCCGCCGTCCATCCCGGTCAATCTCGAACTCATCCAAAGCGGCGTGCAGCATCGGCTTTTGGAGGCGGGCGCGCTCTTTAAGCCCTGCTTCTGCGGTCCGTGCTTCGGCGCGGGCGACGTGCCGGCAAACGATGCGCTCTCCATCCGCCACACCACGCGCAATTTCCCCAACCGCGAAGGCTCGAAGCCCGCGAACGGGCAGCTTGCCGCCGTGATGCTCATGGACGCGCGCTCCATCGCAGCCACCGCCCGCAACCACGGTGTGCTCACCGCTGCGACTGACATCGACTACACTGCCCCCGCGCCGCACGCGGCGCATTTTGACGCGGGCGTGTACGAAAAGCGCTGCTACTTCGGCTTCGGCAAGCCCGACGCGACTGCCGAGCTGAAATTCGGTCCGAACATCACCGAGTGGCCGAAGATCCCGAAGCTGACGGACGACCTGCTCTTAAAGCTCGCGTGCGTCATCCACGATCCCGTCACCACCACGGACGAGCTCATCCCGTCGGGCGAAACGTCGTCCTACCGCTCGAACCCGCTGAAGCTGGCGACGTTCGCGCTCTCGCGGCGCGAGCCGCAGTATGTGGCGCGCGCGCAGCAGACACAGGCGCTCGAAGCGTCCCGTCAGGCAGGTACGCCCGACGCGGAGCTTCTGGATGTGATGAAGACGCTCGGCAAGGACGAAACAGCGCTCAAGGCGCTCTCGGTCGGCTCGGTCATCTTTGCCAACAAGCCCGGCGACGGCTCGGCGCGCGAGCAGGCGGCATCCTGCCAGCGTGTGCTCGGCGGCGCGGCGAATATCTGCTATGAATTTGCCACCAAGCGCTACCGCTCCAACTGCATCAACTGGGGCATGATGCCCTTTACCATCGACGAGGGCGTCGCGTTCGACTATGACGCGGGCGACTATGTCTACGTCCCCGGCATCCGCGCCGCCATCGAGTCCGGCGCGCGCGACGTCGCCGCGCAGATCGTCACCAAAGCGGGCTGCACGCCCATCACGCTGCACCTGCCGGAGCTGACGAAGGAAGAGCGACAGATCTTGCTGGAAGGTTGCCTGATGAATTATTACGCCGCTCAGCGCGCGCAGAAAGGCTGAACTATGGAAAAGATCAAAATGAACCCCATCGTGGAGATGGACGGCGACGAAATGACCCGCATTCTCTGGAAAGAGATCAAAGACCGGCTGCTGCTGCCGTTTGTGGAGCTGAACACCGAATACTATGACCTTGGGCTTCCCCACCGCGACGAGACAGGCGACCAGGTGACGATCGACGCAGGCAACGCCATCAAACGCCTGCACGTCGGCGTCAAGTGCGCCACCATCACCCCGAACGCGCAGCGGATGGAGGAATATAAGCTCCACGAGATGTGGAAGAGCCCCAACGGCACGATCCGTGCCATTCTGGACGGCACGGTGTTCCGCGCGCCGATCCTCACGGGCATGATCCCGGCGTATGTTTCCGGCTGGAAAAAGCCCATCACCATCGCGCGTCACGCCTATGGCGACCTGTATAAGGGCACGGAGTACCGCGTCCCCTGCCCCGGCACGGCGACGCTCAGCTTCCGCAGCACAGACGGCACGGAGTTTTCCAAGACCATCTACGAGTTTGAGTGCCCGGGCGTTCTGCAGGGGCTTTACAACAAGGATTCGTCCATCGAGTCCTTCGCACGGAGCTGCTTTGCCTACGCGCTGACCACAAAGCAGGATCTTTGGTTCTCTGCCAAGGATACCATCTCCAAGCAGTACGACCAGACGTTCAAGCTCATCTTCCAGCATATTTTTGAGGAAGAATACAAGGCTGATTTTGAAAAGGCGGGCATCACCTATTTCTACACGCTCATTGACGATGCCGTGGCGCGCGTTATGCGCTCCGAGGGCGGTTTTATCTGGGCGTGCAAGAACTACGACGGCGACGTGATGAGCGACATGATCTCCGCCGCGTTCGGCAGTCTTGCCATGATGACGAGTGTACTCGTCTCCCCGGACGGAAACTATGAATATGAGGCGGCACACGGCACCATCACGCGCCATTACTACCGCTTCCTCAAGGGCGAGCAGACCTCGTCCAACCCCGTGGCGACGATCTTCGCCTGGACGGGCGCGCTTAGAAAGCGCGGTGAGCTGGACGGCAACGCACCTCTGTCAGAGTTTGCGGACAAGCTCGACGCGGCGTGCATCGCCACCATCCAGTCCGGCACGATGACGGGCGACCTCGCCTGTCTGTGCGGCAAAACGGGCGTGACGTCCGTCGCGTTCCTCGATGCCGTGCGCGCCACGCTGGAAAGCTCCTTACTGTGACCCCATAGATCATAAAAAACACCCTGCCGGACGCTCAAGCCGGCAGGGCGTTTTTTATGTCGTTTGGTGGTCGCGCAGCCAGTCGTGGATGATGTCGGCGGGTGTGCCTGCGACGGTCTCCATCGCGCGGCGCATCTCCGCAAGGCGCGCCTCGCTGTGCGCAAGCTCCAGCGCGAGATTTGCGATCTCGTTCGGTGTATTTGCCGTGACCGCCATCCCGGCGCGCAGGAAAAAGTCCAGATTATGCTCTTCGCAGCCCGCGACGGCGTCGATCAGCACCATCGGCAGCCGTGCGGCGACCGCCTCACTCGTGCTCAAGCCGCCGGGCTTGGTAAGAAACACGTCCGCGCCGTGCAGCAGCGCGGGCACATCGTCGACCTGCCCCAGCAGGCGCACGTTCTCCGCGCCCGCCGTCTGCTTTTGCAGCTTCCTAAGCAGCGTTTCGTTTTTGCTGCACACTACGCTCAGGACATCCCCCGGCTGCATCCGCGCGCCGAGGAGCTGTGTCAGCTCCTCCATCGGTCCGCAGCCCATGCTGCCGCACATCATTACCAGATGCCGCTGCTCCGGGCGCAAGCCGAGTGCCCGCTTTGCCTGCGCCTTTTCCGGGCGGGCGTAAAATTCGCGCCGCACCGGCATCCCGCTCGCAACTAACTTTTCCCGGGGAATGCCGCAGCGCACGAACTCATCCTCCAGCGCCGCCGCAGGCATGAAATACCAGTCGAGCCCGGAATCCGCCGTGCACGGCGAGCAGGTGTAGTCCGTGGACACATGGCTCGTCAGCACGCGCAGGTCCGGGAAACGCCGCCGCAGCTCCGTCAGCGCAAGCGCCGGAAAAACGTGCGTGCAGATGACGTTGTCATACCCACCCGCTGCGATGCACTCGTACATCTTGCGCACGCCGGAGGTGATGTAGCGGTACACCGCCGTCCCCTCGCGAAACAGATCTTCGCGATGCTCCGCCTTTTCGTAGCCCGCGCTGAACAGCCGCGGCGCGTACAGATAGATGCGCGTATGCCAATTAGAGATAAACTGCGACGCGCGCTCTGAAATAAACGTCAGCGCGTCCACAATATCGCACACCTCGCCATTGGCGCGGTACGCCTGCTGAATGGCACGGGCGCAGGAATTATGTCCCGCGCCGGTGTTGCAGCTCAATATCAAAGTCCGCATGGTCAGTGCTCCTTGCTCCCCGCCGCGCGCTGCCGCTGATACAGCCGCAGCAGCCGCGGGCGGTTATATCTCTGCACGAGAATGAACGTCAGATTTCCAAACACGATGTACACCGCTGCCGCGATCCAGCCGCCCGCGCCGCGCCACAAAAGCGGCATCGCCAGTCCCAGAAATGACAGCACCGTGTGCGTCAGCTCCGCCACGCACGTCTCCGCGATCATGCGCGGCAGGTCGGCAGCAGTCTCCTTTGTCAGGCGCTTTGCAGGCATGAGCCTTGTAAACAGGCGGCTCATATCCGGCACGCGCGCCTGCCAGCGGCGGATGCGAAGCCGCTTCCACAGCCCGTCCTCCCACGCATACGCGCGCCACGGGAAGCGCTCCGGGCGGAATGTGCACCGCGCGAGCAGCCGTCCGGCAAAAAACGACACGATCCCCAGCACGCCCGCATAGAGCGCACAGCTTAAAAAGCCAAGCCAGCCGGCCATGCCTTACTCCCGCAGACCGATGCGGCTGAAGGCGAGCAGAATACAGTCCGCGCCCAGCAGCACCAGATAAAACGCCACGATATATTGCAGCGACAGCAGTGATACCCACGGGTCAAACAGCATCATCGCACCGAGGATCAGCCCGAGGATATTGAGAATGAGCGTAAACCAGTACGCCGCCCGTCCGGCAAAGAAGCTGACGGCGTTCAGCCCCGCCAGACGCGAGATGCAGTGCGCGATGAACCACAGCGGGAACAGCAGGCTTAGCACCCATTTGCCCGCGTTGGGGTACACCAGCAGCATCACGCCCGCCATCACGCTCAACGCGCCGGAGATGAGCGACACGACCGGTCCAAAGCCGTGGTAGCGCTCCACACGGATATACAGCAGAATATCCGCCACGCCCATCGCCACGGCAAAAATGCCGTAGACCACAATAAAGCCCGTCAGCGCGCGGTCCGGGCGCGCAAACGTATAGCAGCCCAAAACGATCAGCAAAGTGCCCTCGATCAGCTCCAGCCATCCAAACCCGGAACGTCTTTTCATTGCTTGCCGCCTCCCTGCTCCAGAATGTTCATGAACTCTTCGCCGGTGATCGTCTCTTTTTCATAGAGGAACTGTGCCAGCTCGTCGAGCTTGGCTCGGTTGTCCAGCAGAATTTTCTTCGCCTTTTCGTGCTGCGCCTTCACAAGCTCCACGACCTTTTTGTCGATGCGGTTCTGCGTATCCGCCGAGCACGCCAGCGACGTGTCGCCGCCGAGGTACTGGTTCGTGACGGTCTCCATAGCGACCATGTCGAACTCCTCGCTCATGCCGTAGCGCGTGATCATGGCGCGCGCCAGCTTGGTCGCCTGCTCAATGTCGTTGGAGGCGCCCGTTGTGATCTCGCCGAACACGACCTCCTCCGCCGCGCGTCCGCCGGTAAATGTGGCGATCTTATTCTCGATCTCCTGCTTGGTCATAAGATATTTATCGCCGGTATCGACCTGCATCGTGTAGCCCAGCGCACCGGAGGTGCGCGGGATGATGGTGATCTTCTGCACCGGCGCGGAATGCGTCTGCATGGCGGCGACCAGCGCGTGACCGATCTCGTGATAGGCAACGACGTGCTTCTCCTGATCGGACAGGACGGCGCTCTTTTTCTGATAGCCCGCGATGACGACCTCAATGCTCTCTTCGAGGTCTGCCCCCGTGACGATCACGCGATGGTCGCGCACAGCGCGCAGCGCCGCCTCGTTGATGATGTTGGCAAGCTCCGCACCCGACGCGCCGGATGCCATCCGCGCGATGGTGTGGAAATTCACATCGTCGGCGGTTTTGATCTTCTTGGCGTGTACCTTCAAAATGGCTTCACGACCGGCAAGGTCCGGCAGCTCCACCGGCACGCGGCGGTCAAACCGACCGGGGCGCGTGAGCGCCGGGTCAAGCGACTCGGGGCGGTTCGTGGCGGCGAGGATGATGACGCCGTTATTGCCCTCAAAGCCGTCCATTTCGGTGAGGAGCTGGTTGAGCGTCTGCTCGCGCTCGTCATTGCCGCCCATATTGCCGCTGCTGCGCTTCTGCCCGATGGCGTCGATCTCGTCGATAAACACGATGCAGGGCGCTTTTTCCTTTGCCTGCGCAAACAGGTCGCGCACCTTGCTCGCGCCCATACCCACAAACATCTCCACAAACTCCGAGCCGGAGATGGAGAAGAACGGTACATTCGACTCGCCGGCAACTGCCTTTGCCAGCATCGTTTTGCCCGTTCCCGGAGGACCGACGAGCAGGATGCCCTTCGGCATCGACGCGCCCGCCTCGGTGTATTTTTCGGGATTGTGGAGATAATCCACGATCTCCTGCAAGCTCTCCTTTGCCTCATCCTCGCCGGCGACGTCGGCAAAATGAATGCCCTGTGTGGACTGGACGTAGACCTTGGCGTTGGATCTGCCCGCGCCGCCGAACATCATGGAGTTCTTGCCGCCCGCGCTCTCCACCAGCTTTTTGCTCAGATACTGCCCGATGCCAAAGAAGATCAGCAGCGGCACGAGCGTGCTGAGGATGAAGCTCAGGACGGGCGATGTGGTCTGCTGCACCTGCTTGGTGAACGTCGCCCCGGCGTCATACAGCCGCTGCGTCAGCGTAGGGTCGTCCATCGCGCCGGTCGTATAGACCTGCTGCTTATCCTTGTCGGTAAAGACGATCTCGTCGTCCTCGACCTCGACCTCGCCGATGTTTTTTTCGTCGATCATGCGCATGAACGTGCCGTAATCGACCTCTTCCACCTGATTTTTCATCAGCAGCGGCGCAACGACCACGTTAAACAGCAGCACGATCAGGATGATGATGCTGTAATAGTAGATCAGTGGTTTTTTCGGTGATTTGACTTCCTTCATAGAATTGCCCCCTCTATGCTCAGATCTCTATGCGGTGCGGCGCGCCGCAGTACTGACCGTGGTCAGCATGGTGATGATATTCATCGCGCCCTCCAGAATGAGCGACACGCCCAGCAGCCTGCCAAGCAGGTTCACGCTCGCGCCGGGACGGAAGATCAGCAGGCAGCCGAACGCCGCCGTGATGATCGCCGCCGCCATCAAAAGCGCCCACTGGCGGATGCCGAACGGACGCGCGTCCGCCGCGATCTGCACCTTGAACAGCCCGTCCGCGAGGATCAGGATGCCGATCACCGTGCAGAAGAAATTCAGCGTCCCGTCCGTGTGCAGCAGCAAGCTCGCGCCCAGCACCAGCATCAGAATGCCGGAGGACAGGTCGTTTTCAAACGCCAGCCGGAACAGGTCCTTGGAAAAATATCCGACGAGCTTCACCAGCCCAAACGCGAGCATTGTCAGCCCGCACAGCATCCCGAGCGTCCGCATGGACGCGCCGGGGTCGCAGATCACAAGCACGCCGAGCAGGCACAGCAGCCCGGACATGACCAGATACCCGATTTTTGCCGTTTTCACCGGCATTGCAGTACGCATGGCATCTCCCCCTTTTTCACCTACAGCATAGCACCCGCGCCAGTTTTCGGCAATGGGCATTTGCGCGCGCGTGTTACCAATTGCCACACTCGCGCCGATTTGTCCAAAAACGTCACAGACGCATTGCCTTTGGCCATTGTGCCGCACGGCGTATCACTCTGACCGTTTCCCCTCTCTATACCGGGACCCCGGCACATCCCATGACGCGCCGGGGTCTCAGTCGTTATATGCCGCTTCAGGCAGGGGTGCTGCTCAGCTTTTGCGCAAGCTCCTCCGCAAAGCCGTATCGGATGGAGCAGATGCGGTGCAGGTACGCGAATACGTCCTCCGGCATTCCCTGCATCATCCAGTCCATGATGATGCCGAAGCACTGCCCGCGGTAAAAACGCACCAGCAGCTCTTCGTCCTGTCCGCTCAGCGCGTATTTTGCGGCGATGTCGTGGATGTAGCCGCGCACAACGTAGTCGCAGAGCTGCATCTGCCCCGCCTCAAACACGTCGCGGCTCACGGAATAATAGATGTGCTGGATGGCGGTCTTTTCCGCGATGAGGTCGCGCAGGACGACGTTCAGGCTGTCCCCGATCGAGCTTACGTCGCGGAAGCTCTCCAGCATCTCGTCGACGCGCTCCTTGATGATCTCGCCGAGCAGCGCGGGGACGTCCTGATAATGATAATAGAAGGACTTGCGGTTGATCCCGCAGTGCTCCACGATCATCTTGACCGTGATGTCCCGCAGCGGATACTGCTTGAGCAGCATCCAGAAATTCACCTTGATCGCCTGCTTTGTAAACGTGGGCATAGTGCGCGCTCCTGTTCTCTCCGTTGTGCCTCTTCCGCGCCTATTATGGCACAAAAAGCGCCGCGGCGCAAGCGCTGACGAACATTTCAGAAATATGTCGAACGGCTCGTCAAGTTTTTTCATTTTTCTCTTGACAAATACGCGCTTTATGCTATAATACAAAAGCTGTCTAACAGCGAATGCTACTGTAGCTCAGTTGGTAGAGCGCGTCATTGGTAATGACGAGGTCGGCAGTTCGAATCTGCCCAGCAGCTCCAGAAAAGTCTTGAAACCGTTGGTTTCAAGGCTTTTTCTTTGCCGGTGCGCGCTGCATTCCCACAAAGCGCCGCGCTCGGCGCTTTGTGTCGAATCCCGTCGAACAGTTTTTCTTGACGAAAACGCCCGAAATTCGCTATAATAGCCTCAGGGACAAGGGGAAGCGGCAACGCCGCCCCGCTCGTCAGGGGAAGGGATTTCCGCCCGCAATTAGCTGCATGCGGGCGGAAATTCTATTTTTATTGCTCTCTATCAAATGATCGCCGACGCAAACTCCTTGCGCCGCCCGCTGCAATACGGTATAATCCAGCCATGTGCTACCCAAAGCCGGAGCTGCGTTGCGCGGGTGATGTTGACCTTCTGATGTCCAAAGACACATTGGGGCAGGCGCAGCAGTTGTTGGAAGGGCTGGGCTATGTGCCGCCGACCACACCGCATCACTGCCATATCTCCATGCAGCGCGGCAGTATGACCACAGAACTGCATTTTGAGCCAAACGGCATCCCCGACGGCTCGGTCGGCGAGGACATCCGTACGTTTTTTCGGGAAGCGGAGCAAGCTCCCGTTCTTGTGAACGGGCTGCCCATTCTCCCCCCTTGCCAGCGCGCAGTTGTCATGCTGCTGCATAAGCTGCAGCACATCACCGGCAGTGGTCTTGGGCTTCGTCAAATGTGCGACTGGGCAGTTTTTGTAAAAACAACGCTCACCCCGGAGCGTTGGGCAGAGCTGCGCCCGATCCTCTGCCGGTTTGGGCTGCTTCGCTTTGCCGAGATCGTGACGCTGACCTGTGTTGCTTATCTCTCCCTCCCTGCCGGCTGTGCGCCGTGGTGTCTGAAGGCGGAACGCAGCGTCTGCAAGGAGCTGATGGAGGATCTTTTCCGCTGCGGTAATTTTGGGAAAAAACAAAACCGCTATGGTCAGCGCCTTTTTACTGATGTCAACTCACCCAACCGCCTTTTGAGTTTTTGGCACGTCGGACTGTCCGCTTGCCGTCAGCATTGGTCCGTCTGCGAAAAACATCCGATTTTGCTTCCCATTGCGCCGTTTGTTCTGCTTGCGCGCTATATAAAGCAGAGAAGCTCCGGGCAGCGCCCGAAGCTCCAATTGCTCAAGGTCTATCAATATGCCGGTCCTCGGCAAAAGCTCTATCAGGAGCTCGCGCCATTCCAAAACAGCTCTGAGAACGCAAAATGATGCACGGTTTTGCCGTGCATCATTTTTGTTTCTGCGCGTTTTTCGATCTCAGCTTTCCTTTTCTAAGCGCCAAGGCAGAGCGCGGCTGGACACAGTTGAAGCACTGCGCAAAGCTGCAGGAATGGGCGGCACGGATACAGGACTGCCACGGTCGTGGTGCAGACAAAAAGGGATCAACGCAGCAGCCTATTACCGTTGGGAGCGTAAACTACTGGCTGCGGTCGAAACGGTACCGTGCTCAAGTGTGCCGTCCGTTAGGTTTGCAGAGCCTCCTGCATTGAAGCAGGTGTCATGCAGCGTTGCGGAGCATTCCGCCACACTGCATATCAGGAACACCAGCCTAGGCATCTATTCTGGATGTGATGCTGAACAGCCGAGAATGCTGGTGGAGTTCATGCGCCTAGCGTAAAGCTTTTTCGCGCGGAGGGCTCGAACATTCTGAGCAGGATCGCCGCCGCCTCACTGCGCTTGATGGTGCTCTCGGGGAGGAACGTGCCCGCTGTGTCGTTGCCTTGCAGGATGCCCGCGCGGTAGAGCTCGTAGATCGCCGCCGCGAACGCGTCGCCGAGCTTCACGTCGGGGATCGCGTTGTCCGCCACAGTGTTGATCTGCTCGTAGTGCTCCAGCGCGCCGTGGAGGATGCGCACGAACTCACTGCGCGTGACGGGCGCGTTCATCTGCTCCCGGCTATATCCGGCGTAGCGCTCCTCCAGAATGCCGTTTGCGACAGCGTAGCTGACGTAGGCGTCATACCAGTTCTCCGCGCCGTTTTTCAGGCTGACCTCGCCGGTTCGGTCAAGCTGGTGCAGCGCGGCGGACAGCTTGATCGCCTGCGCCACGGTCAGCGTGGAATCCGGGGCAAAGCGTCTGCCGCCCACGCCGTCGATCAAACCGTTTTCATGCGCGCGGTAAACGCTGCTATAATACCAGCTATCGCGCGGCACGTCGATAAAGCGCGTCCGCTCCGCAGCGGTCTGGGACTGCCCGGCGTCCTCCCGGACGGAGGGTCTGCCGACCGACGCGCTCGAGCCGCCGCCGGACGGCGCGGACGGCGCGAGCGTCACGCCATAAGTGCCGTTACCATTGTCCTGCGGGATATAGCCCTCGGCGCAGTACTCAGGCAGAACTGCGCTGCTGAACGTACCGCCGGAAATGTTGACGGATTCGGAGACGTTAGTCCACTCAGCGACCTTGTCCTCGGTGTAGTCATACGCCTTGACCGTCAGTCCCGTGCCGTTCGCCTTGATCGTGCCGCCGGTGATCTCCGCTGCGGGCGTGCCGCCGGGGTAGTTGCGGTTGATGATGGAGATCGCAGCACCGTCCAGAATGGCGTTCTGGCTGCCGGTGGCATCCACGTTGTTGCCCGTGGAGGTGATGCTGCCGCCGCTCACGACCAGCTTGCCAGCGCACAGTTCAATGCCTGTGTGACCACTGATCGTACCGCCATTGACGGCGACCGTGCCCAGTGTGGGATGATAGATCGCAAAGCCGTTGGACGCCTCGATCTTTGCACCCGTATTCACGGTAATGTTGCAGGTATCCGGCTTGCCGTCAGAGTTCGCGCTGCCGTTGCTGGCAAAGCCGTATGCACCGGTCGTCGTCACCGTGCCGTTGAGCACCACATGGCTGGGCGTCTCACCCTGCATCATGATGCCGATACCGCTGCCGCCGTCAATGGTCGCGGTACTGTCGATCGTAACAGTCGCACCATTGTAGACGCAAATCGCGCCCTTGTCGCTGCCTGCATTGTATTTGATCGTACCATTCTTGATGGTCATGTTCACGCCGGCATACAGAACATAGTATCCGCTGGTCCTAGAGCCGCTCAGTGTGTGACCACCGAGGTCAAGGACAAAGTTGTCGGCAGCATTCAAAAGCGTCCAACTGCCAACTTCCACGTCCTTCAGCAGTTTGACCTGCGTGGCGTTCTCATTGACATGAGACCTGTCTGCCGTCTTCTTTACCGTACCATCGGTGTAGGTGATCTCATAGAGAGCGTTTGCGTTCGCCGTAGCAAAGTAGTTCGAGCCGTTGTTGTCGAGGAAATAGCCCTCAGGTACAGATAGCGTGTTAACGTCGAAGATCGCGCCGTCCTGCACCATGACATAGCCATTGGTGCGGCTCGTGCCGCAAACCATGATCGTGCCGTTGTTCACGATGCTGCCGTCTGTCAGTGCAGCAAGGCGCTTTGCGTTAGCCGCAACTGTCAAAGTTGCGCCTTCTGCAACCGTCAGAGTAGCGCCACCCTTAATATCTAGGCGCACATCCTTCGGAATTGTGAAATTCTCATTCAGAGTGTAATTGTTAGCAACGAGAATCCACTGATAGTTGCCGAGGTTCTTCGCAGCATCCGCGAGGTTAGTATAGCTCTCAACCTTGCTGCCCGTGCTTCCGCTGTAGTCAGTCCAAACCTCAATGGGCTTATACTCCTGCACGCCAAACGTGCCGTCGCCGTTGTCCTGCGGGACGTAGCCCGTGGCGCAGCAGTTTTCGGGAACTTCGGCATCAAACGTACCGCCGGACACACTCAGCGTGCCGCCGGAAGTGCCCATCAGCCCCTTGCCATTCGTGTTGATCGTGCCGCCCGTGACAGCCAGCGCGCTGTCCGTATGAGCATTAAAGACTACAAGACTGCCCGCGTTATATGTGCCGCTTTCGATCGTCGCAGCAGCATGTTCATCGAGCCAGACAGCATAGTAATTGCTTCCATTCACAGTCAGGTTCTTCAGCACAACGCCGCTGGCATTGTAGATGTTGATGCCGCCGGTCAACTCAACACCGTCCACGGTGAAGCTTGTGGTGTTACCATCATTACCGATGAACAGCGCATAGGAGATGCCCTCCAGACAAACCATCTTGCCGTTCTTGATCGTACCGCCCGTGCCTTCAAACACATGCGCGAAATTGTTGTGGCTGTAAGTGAAGCTGTTGAGATCAAGCGTCTTGCCGGTCAGATCATAGACGATGGCTGCATCCTTAGCATCAGTTTCTGTCAGATCCGCCAGCAGCTTGATGGTGTCGCCAGCGTTTGCCGCCGCGATCGCTTCGGCGAGGGATTCATACTTCGTGCCATTCACCTCGGCAACGGAGGTGTCCACCTTGACACCGTAAGTGCCGTCTGTATTCTGCGTCGGCACAAAGCCGTCCGCGCAGTATTCAGGCAGGACTGCGCTGGTAAACGTACCGCCGGAGACCTTGATGGTCTCATCCTTGAAGTCCGTATAGTTGGTCTTCACAGATTCCAGAGCGCCGAGACCGACCAAGCCGGTGTAGCTGCCGTTGCCCTTGATGATGATCGTACCTTCGGGCTTGGGGGTCGCATTGTTCATTGCGTTGTCAGTGGAGACAACCGCGAAGCCGCTTGCCGCAGGACCGTCGTTGTTCTGCTTGTAGCTGGGGGCAGCGCTCGATGTGCTCCCGACCGTGCAGCCGTTGAGCGTCAGGTCGGTGTACTTGACCTCGACGCCGTTCTTCGCGCCGCTGATCGTGCAGCCGGTGAAGCTGGCTTTCTGATAGCCGCCCGCGCCGTTCTGGTTCTCCGTGTTTGCCTGTGCGGAGGTCGAGCCGGAAATATAGACGCCGCAGCTGCCGGAGCTGGTGATCTTGGTATTCTTGACCGTCAGCTTCAAGCCGTAGTTGCTGCCGTTGTGGTAGAGCGTGTTGCCTGTGCCTTCAAGAGTGCTGCTGCTGATATTGACCGTCGCGTTGTTAGCGAAGATGCTGACCGAGTACGCACCCTCGATGACAGACTTGTTATTCACGGTATATGTCGCGCCATCTGCGCAGAAAGCCACGCAAGCGTGACCGCCGGTCAGCGTCTGCGTCACAGTAGCGCCGTTCAGCGTCAGCTTCGCATAGCCGCCGATGGCGCGCGCCTGACCTGCCGCGAATGTGCCGTTCTTAACGGTGAGCGGCGTGTTGTTCACCAGCGCGTAGCGCGCTGCGCTGGACGTGGTGGCCAAAGTGTAGGTGCTGGTGAGGGTGAATTTGCCAAGATCGAGCGTGACGTTCTTGCCGTTGGCATTATTGATGACGATCTGATCTGCAACCGCCACATCTTGCAGCAGGGTGATCGTCTTGGAGCTGGCGCTCTCATTGGCTGCGGTAATTGCCTCAGCCAAGGTCTTGTAGCCCGTCGTGCCGATCTTTGCTACATACTGATCGGTGGAATACATACCATCGGCATTCTTGACCTGCGTATAGCCGTCCGCAAGATAACTTGCAGTAACCTCCTTGTTGAACGTGCCGCCCTTGACTTTCGTGCAGCCATCGGCTGCGTTGGTCTGACGGACAGTCCATGCCGTGGATTTGGCGGACTTGTTGGTAAACGAACCGCCCGTGATGATCGTGCTCGGAGTGTTGCTGCCGCTCTTGTCCGTGTGGATGACCTGAGCTTGACCATACGGAGCGTTCTTATCGTTCTGGATAAACTCTCCGCCGCTGATGTTCAGTTCACCATAGTTGAACACAACGCCAGTGAAGCCCTTGCTAGTGCCCTTTTCGAGGGTAAACGTGCCGCCAGTGATGGTGAGCTTGGCGTTGGACTCGTTTTTGATGGTATCCAGACCGCCGGTATAACTACCACTGTTGATCGTCAGATCGCCGTAGTTGTCGATCATGGACGAGCCGGTGTTGCCGGCGGTGGCGGTAACACCTTCGAGGGTCAGGTTGCCGCCGGGGACTGCTTTCGTACCGACCGCGATGTTGTAGTGACCCGTGCCGCCGACGATGCTGCCGTTCTTCACGGTGGCAGTTGCGCCAGCCGCAACGGTCAGGGTCGCCTCGCCGGCGTTTGTGTTCGTCAGCGTCTTGCCGCCGAGGTCGAGGGTGATGTCCGTGTTGATGGTCACATCCTCGGTCACGTTATCCAGCAAGGTGACGGTGCCGCCGTCCACCGCTGCCGCGATCGCGCCCGCGAGGGTGGTGTAGCTCGTTCCGCCGACCTCGGCAACGTCGGTCGTCGTGCCCTCGGTCGTGCCCTCGGATAAATTTGCCTCCGCCGCTTTCGCGGGTTCAACCGTGGTGTCCTCCGTAGAGTTCTCCACAATGGTTTCCTCGATCGTGGGTTGTTCATTCTCCACGATCGTGACATCTTCGTCTGCTGCGTAGACGGCGGGCACTATGCTTACGATCATTGCCACCGTCAGAAGCAGCGCCAGAAGTCTGCTTGTGATGTGTTTCATATTCTTCCTCCTATACCATAAATTTTTATATAGATTGGATCTCTGGGGTCGTTTCCAGTGATTGCGAGAGTAACACGCCGCACTGCGCGGCAAGGAAATCGACTGCGCCGCCGCCAACGATCAGCGCGCACAGCACGATCAACCACCACCGGCGCAGGTACGCCGCGAATAATTTGAGGAGGTCGATTTCGGTCGCTTCGTTTTTCGATACAGATTCTTTCACTCTTCTGTTTCCTTTCCCGACTGCGGGCGGTCAACCCCATCCGCGGCGGAATGTTCTAACCACAAAAACCGCAGCCCTGTGCGGACACAGAGCTGCGGTTTTACCACAAATCGTGCGGCTTGCGCCGTCACGGCAACTGGCTGACCCCTGATGAGGGCCCCTTTAGCTTTGCGTCACCGCCTTACAGCGGTTTTGCCGAAATTTTCAGTTGGGGCTCAGGCAAAAAGGCGTATGGGTAAGCTTTTTCACCTTCACTGCTTTGTAGTAGCACATCTCGCGTAAAACTTCAATAAAAAAATGCCAGAAACTTTCATTTAAACCATATTAAAAGCCCTCCTGCTGGCGCTCAAAAGCCAGGGCGAAACACTCACCGGCGCGAGTTTTTCCGTCTGGGAGCATGAGATCGTCGGTCTCGTCGGCGCGACCGGCTGCGGCAAGTCCACCATTGCCCGCCTCATCGCCTCCCTCTGGGACGCGAAGGACGGCGCGATTTTGCTTGGCGGCGTGGACATCCGCACGCTCCCGCTCGCGGAGTGTACAGGGCGTCTCTCCCCTTTCGCGCGGTTTTTCTGCCATCCAGTATACTCCCCTTCAAAGACGCAGGCAATATCGTTCTGATGGGATTATAAAAAATTATACATTTGTAGAATTACATCTTGACAAGCTTCCAAATCAGTGATATAAAAAATTATACAGAAATAGATTTACATCTTGGAGGGTGCCATGAAAGCTGTTACACTTCAAACGAGCGGCGAAAACCGCGGGCATTATGTGCCGGGGATGATCGCGGGCGGGATGCTGTATATCTCCGGGCAGCTCTCGCTGGACCCGGTGACGCGCAAGGTCGCGGAGGGCGGCATCCGCGAGCATATGCGGCAGGCGCTGGCGAATCTGGACGCGGTGCTGCGCGCCGCAGGCGCGACGCGCAGGGACGTTGTGCAGTGCCGGGTGTACATCGCGGGCATCGGCGGCTGGGACGACGCGAACGACGAATATCGGAACTTCTTCGGCGACCACAAGCCCGCCCGCATCATCGTATCCACGCAGGAGCTGCATTTCGGCTGTCTGGTCGAGATCGAAGCCGTCGCCGAGTGCGCGCAGAAAGGAGCAGAATCATGATCCAGTCCCCCTATTCGTATCTTGAAACGCCGAGCCTGCTGATCGACAACGACCGCGCGCTCGCCAATATCCAGATGATGCAGCAAAAAGCGGACGCGCTGGGGTTAAAGCTGCGGCCGCACATCAAAACGCATCGGATGCCGTACTTTGCAAAGCTCCAGATGGAAGCCGGCGCGTGCGGCATCGCCTGCGCCAAGATCGGCGAAGCGGAGGTCATGGCGGATCACGGCATCGGTGATATTTTCATCGCCAACGAGGTCATCGGCGAGGACAAATACGAGCGCCTCAAGCGCCTGCATCGCCGCGTCCATGTGCGCATCGGCATCGACAACGAGGTGCAGCTCGCACAGATGGAAAAGGTCTTTGCGACCGAGGCGCGCCCGTTGGAGGTCCAGATCGAATACGAGGTTGGCGAGGTGCGCACGGGCGTTACGAACGACGAACAGCTCACGCGGCTCGTCGCCGCAATTCAGGCGTGCAAACACGTTGTGTTAAAGGGCATTTTCTCACACGAAGGGCACACCTACAAGGCGGCTTCCATCGCCGACTGCTGCGAAAAGGCGCAGATTGCGTATACCAAGACCGTGCGCGCGGCGGAGATCATCCGCGGCATGGGCGTGGAGCTCGACACCGTGAGCGTCGGCGCAACGCCGTCGGTGATGCATATGCAGAGCTTCCCCGGCATCACCGAGCTGCGGCTGGGGACGTATATTTTCTTTGACGTGGGGCAGTCCAACGCCATCGGCGATTTCAGCCGCTGCGCGGCGACGGTGCTGGCGTCGGTCATCTCCAAGCCGCAGGGCGACCGCGTGGTGCTGGACACGGGCGCGAAGGCGCTCGTCTCGCAGAACCGCCCGACCGGCATCTGCGCCACGGCGGGCTTCGGCGCGATCAAGGGCGCGGAGGACATCACCATCGACGCGCTTTTTGACGAGCACGGTGTGCTGAACAGCGCGAAGTTCCGCGAACAGGTCGCGGTCGGCGACAAGGTGGAGGTCATCCCCAGCCACGTCTGCCCGACGGTCAATCTGTACGACACAGCGTATCTCGTCTCAAACGGCAAGGTCATCCGCACGCTCCCCATCGAGTGCCGCGGACATTCCAAATAAACATAAAACCGCCCTCCGGCAAATGCCGGAGGGCGCCGGTGGGGGGGTCAATCGGTGGCGGTCATATCGGCTTCCGTGCTCATGGCGATGTCCGCGGGGTTCATGACGAGCATGACGTCGTCGCTGCCATCCACGGTCTTGGAGTAGAGGATGCCGTTCTGGATGTCCGCGAGGATGCTCTCGTACAGGGCAATGGTCTCATCCACCTTTTCCTGCGTCCAGGTGAACTCCACGCCGCCCGTCATGCCGGTCTCGCCGATGAGGCTTTGCAGCGTGACCTTTTCCTGCTCGAGCCACGCCTTATACCCGTCATACGTCCACCATTCGATGACCGGCGTCGGGTAGCGCGCCTCAAATTCCGCGTCCGTCAGCGGCTCAAAGGGCTTGCCTTCGTCGAAGCTGTAATAGGTCTTTCCGTCGTCGGGGTTCACATAGGACATGAGCGATTCTTCCTCGCTGGTGACCTCATAGCGGGCGTTCATGCCGCGGTCAACAAGCTCGCGGAACGCTTCCTTTTCCAGAACGTCCACGCCGGAGATCGTGCCCTGCGTGTCGCGCCGGACGTGCAGATAGCTGCCGTTTTCGGCGGATTCGTCGGTGTAGATGCCGCCGTCGTCGTCGTAGATCATGGCGACGGACTTGCCGTCATAGTACCAGTGAGGGCCCCGATTGGCGATCCCGGCGGCGCGGTATTCGTCGCTGGATTCCTCCGCGCCGCCCGATGCGGTGGCGTTCTGCTCCGTGACTGCGCCGGTCGGCTTTAGCTCAGACGTTGCAAAGGCCGTCACTGTCCCGGCGATGAGCGCCGCCGCCAGCAGCAGCGACAGGAACGTGATTTTTTTCGTTTTCATAATAGCTGTGATCCTTTCTTCGATCGCGGTCCGGCTGAAGTGATTGCAAAGCGGCGCAAAGCCGCTCTTTTCCGCCTCCATGCCGATCAGCACGCGCGCATAGGACGCCCGCGCGCCGCCGAAGCGGCGGACGACCGTCTCGTCGCACGAGAGCTCGAGGTCGCGGTTGGCAAGGACGTACATCGCCCACACCAGCGGATTGAACCAGTGCGCGCACGCGGCGGCGATGAGCAGGAGCTTCCACAGCGCGTCAAAGCGCCGGATGTGCACAAATTCGTGCTCCAGCACATACGCCAGCGCCCGTTCGTCCGTCCAGTCTATTGCCTTCGGCATTAAGATCACCGGGCGCAGCACGCCAAATGTGAGCGGCGACGAAACACGGTCCGACTGCCGGATGGCGAGCCGCCGCCGCAGCGGATGCTCCGCCAGCCAGCGGCGCGTGTAGTCATTTTCCACCGGCAGTGACATCCGAAACTCGCGGCGGCACTTGCAGTATGCCACGGCGAAAAACGCCGCGCAGAGCAGCACGCCCGCGATCCAGACGATGCTCCACACCGGGAAGGACGCCGCAGTCTCCTGCGCGCCTGCCTGTCCCGCCGGGATGGCGGACGGCAGGCGCATGACAGCGGCGGTGACCTCCGGCAGGCGCGCCGCGCGCTCCCGCGCCAGCAGCGAGTACACACTCAGCGGCGACGGCAGCGAAACCGGCACGAGCAGCCGCAGAAGCGCCGCGCCCCAGAGGGCGAGAAACGTCTTTTTCGGCACATGGTTCATCGCAAGCGCGCGCAGGAGCGTAATGACCGCGATCATCACGCCGCCTGTGAGGCTCATTTGCAAAAAGCTCATGGCGCGCTCCTCATTCCAGCTCGCCGACGATCTGCCGCAGCTTTTCGATCTGCTCGGCAGAGAGCTTTTTCCTGCCCAGCAGCGCCGCGAACAGCTTGTCGGCAGAGCCGTCATAAATTTTATTGATGAGCTCGTCCGTCTCCGCCGCCTGCACGGCTGCCTTCTCGATGAGCGCGTGGCAGACAAAGCCCGGCTCGGAGCGCTCGATCGCGCCTTTTTTGATGCAGCGCTTGATGAGCGTGTACGTCGTGTTGACGTTCCAGCCCAGCTCGCCCGTCAGCGCCTTGGCGACGTCCTTGGCGGGGGTATCGCCCTCGCGCCAGAGGACCTCCATCACCTTCAGTTCCGAATCGAATAATTTGATGTCCATCAGGAAGCTCCCTTCATAAGACTCTGGTAGTAGCTACGCGCTTATAATACTCCCGTCTTATGGATTTGTCAACACTACTCTGGTCTTATCAGAAAATTTTCAGGACGGTGCACTATGACCGCATATTATCATCTGCCGGGATTATTTGAATTTTACGAGCTGTACCGCGTGTTTCTGCCGCTTTTCCGGGCGCATCGGGAGTATTTTTACGACTGGTGCGCCATCGGCTCGCTCTACGGCGCGCCGGAGGGCTGCCTCTGGGGCGGCGGGCGCGTGAGGTCTGGCAACGCGGACGCGCGGGACGTGCTGGCGCTGACGCGGGAATACGCCGTCTCCGCGCGGCTGACGTTCAGCAACAGCCTGCTCAAAAAAGAGCACCTTGCGGACGCAAGGTGCAATGCGCTGTGCAGACTGTTCGCGGAGAGCGGCGGCACGCGGAACGGCGTGATCGTACACTCCGATTTATTGCTGGACTATCTGCGCACGCGGTATCCGCAGCTTTATTTTGTCTCCTCGACCACGAAGGTTTTGACGGACTTTTCGCAGCTCCGGCGGGAGCTGGAGCGGACGGAATTTCGCTATGTTGTGCCGGATTTTCGCCTGAATCGGGCGTTTGATGCGCTGTGCGCGCTGCCGCAGGCGCTCAAGGACAAGACAGAATTTCTCTGCAACGAGTGCTGCCGCTTTGACTGCCGCGACCGGCGGGCGTGCTATGAAGCCGTCAGCCGCAAAAATCTCGGCGAAGCCGCGCCGGAGCGCCGCTGCGCCGCGCCCGACGCCGCCGGGGGCTACCGATTCTCCAAAGCGATGGAGAACCCAGGCTTTATCGGCGTGCAGGACATCGCAAGCACCTATCTCCCGATGGGCTTTTCACAGTTCAAGATCGAAGGGCGCGGGCTCGGCAGCGCGCTGGTTCTGGAATTTCTGCTGCACTACATGACCAAGCCGGAGTATCAATTGCGTGTACGCGAGGCAATCTACCTGGACGCAATGCTGGATCTCTTTTAATCCTCTAATCCTCCAAAAACGCGTCGAGAAGCCTTTGCGCGATGGGCGAAAAGACCTGATACTTTTTCCAGATCAAATACAGGCGGTTTTCGAGCTTTGGTTCCAGTGGGCGGAACGCCGGACCGTTTTCATTGCTCGGCTGGATGAGGTGCTCGAACGAGAGCATCAGCATCAGCCCCAGCCCTTCGCGCACGAACACGCTGCCGTTATAGGCAAGGTTCGTGTGCCCGGTGAAGCTCAGCTTGTCCGCCTTTTTACCGCACCAGCGGGGAATATCCGCCTCCATCGACCGCTCGGAGCAGATGAGCTCCTCCCGCAGCAGATCGTCCACCCGGACGGTCTGCTTTTTTGCGAGCGGATGGTTCGCGGGCATCACGACGCCCCAGGTGTCCGTGCCGGGCAGCTCCAGATGCTGAGGCGCTGGCGTATGTTAACTCGCGCGACTGCGTGGCGGTCGCCATCAATCAGGGCTCGTTCGCCCGCGCCTACAATGTGGGCACAGGCAACTCCTGGCGCATCACCATCGCGCCGTTCCAAGGCTATTTCTAATTTAAACGAAAACCGCTTCGCTGGGTTTCCGTTTGAGAAGGCTTGCACCCTGCCGCCCGCTGAAACCGCGCGTAGAAGCATAAGGAACCGATTTGTGCCAAAATTTCTCTTGCGTCCGCGTGTTTTCTGCTATATAATACTTCGGTATGATGATTATGCTGCGCAGGAGGACGCAACTATGCACAAACGCAGCCGTCAGGGCTTTACACTCATCGAAATGCTGATCGTGGTAGCGATCATTGCTGTACTCGTCGCCATTGCCATCCCGACGTTCAGCAGCAGCCTGCACAAGGCGCGCGAGGCAGCCGACCTTGCAAACGCCCGCGCATATTATGCCTACCTACAGGCAGATTATATGACCACCGGCGAATATCAGCCGCAGTTCAAGGCTGATGCCGCAGAGAATATCTCCCCCACGATCACCTATCTTGACGGCACGACCGTCAAGCTGCAAACAGGAACGATCGCCGTTTGCTGCCCGCGATTGTCACCCGACTATGAAGGCGACGCGATCTATCAGGTCTGGTATACCTGCAATCGAGGGGATAAGCAAGTGGTTTTCGGCGAGTAACAAATGCAAGCGCCTCGGAGCAATGCTCCGAGGCGTTGTTTTTTATACTTTCTTTTTTATACTTTTTTCTATGCCGCAACCTCCAGTGCCCGCTGGTGGAACACCTTGGGGAAGGACGTAAAAATCACGATGGACGTGATGATACCGGCGACGAGGTCGGCGATGCCCTCCGAGAGGTACACGCCGCGGAAGCCGAGAAAATGCGTCAGCGCGAAGCACAGCGGGATGAGGATGACGACCTTGCGCATCACGGCAAGGCACAGCGCCCGCTTCGCCTGCCCCAGCGCGACGTTCACGTTCTGGAGCGTCATCTGCACGAAAAACATGATCGACCCCATCAAAAACTGCGGGGCGTACTGCTTGACGATCTGCGTGACCGCCCCGCTGGCGGAAAACAGCCGCGCGTACATCTCCGGCACGAGCATCGACACCGACCAGATGGTGAGGCAGAAGCAGAACGCGATGATCGTCACATAGCGGATGCCGGTTTTGAGCCGCTGCTCGTCGCCCTTACCGTAGTTGTAGCTGACGAACGGCTGCACGCCGTTGCCGAGCCCGTTGAGCGGCAGGACGATGAGCTGGAGCGCGCTGAGCATCACGGTCAGCGCGGCGGTATAGTCGCGGTCGCCGCCGGTGGCGCGGTTGAGGTTGATGTTGAACACCACCTGAATGGCGCATTCGGTGATGGTCATCACAAACGGTGTCACGCCGAGCGACACGATGCTCGCCACGCGCGCGGCGTGGATGCGCATCTCGCGCACGCGGAAATGGAAGAGGCTTCTGCGCGAGAAAAAGAACAGCGTCACGCAGACGCACGAACAGAGCTGTGACACGACGGTCGCCAAACTCGATCCCTCCACGCCCATTCCGAGCGTAAAGATGAAGATCGGATCGAGCACGATGTTGATGATCGCGCCGACGAGCACCGACCCCATCGCGTACAGCGAAAAGCCCTGCGTCAGGATAAACGGATTCAGCCCCTGCGCCAGCATCACAAACAGCGTGCCGCAGGCGTAAATTTTGAGGTACGCCACCGCATAGCCCAGCGCGCTGGGCGGGCAGCCGAACAGGCGGACGATCGGCTCTGCAAAGAAAAACGCGACTGCACCGATGGAGGCGCCGATCAGCACCAGCATGGAAAAGGCGGTGTTAAAAATGCGATCCGCCTCCGGCGCGTTCCCTTCGCCGAGCTTGATGCCCGCGCGCGGCGCGCCGCCCAGCCCGATCAGGTTCGCAAACGCCTGCATGATGAGCGTAATGGGCAGCACGATGCCGAGCGCCGCCAGCGCGTCCATGCCCGCGTCCTCAATGCGGGCGACGTACATACGGTCCACAATATTATATAAGAATGTGATGAGCTGCGCGATGATCGCCGGAATGCTCAGCCGGACGATCAGCGGCAGGATCGCGCCGTGGTCAAGCTCCGCCGTCTTGTCGCAGCTGGGCTTCGGCGCGCGCGGTTGTTTCGGCACGCTGTTCATCTCCTGTGTACAAATTATTTTTATTATAGCAAATCAAACACGAAAAAGCCACCTGGTCGGGCGAAGTAAAACAGCCGCCCGCGGGCGGCTGTTTTACAGGTTCAGAACAGCGCATTGGGAAATTGGTCCTGCGTGAGCCGCATGACGCTCTCAGGCGGGATCTTCTTCAAGATCGCGCGCCATAGATTGTCCGCAAGCGTCTGTTCCAGACGGCGACCGACGCAGTCCTTTCGGAAGCTCTGCGTGCCAAACTCCTTACCACGCAGCGCCGTGCCGCGCTCGTTGATGATGCGCATCCAGGGATAGATCGTCAAAAGCTCCTGATCGTAAAATACGCTTTTGAACGGGCTAACCTGCCCCAGCAGGGAGCTGTGGACAGAAATGCGGTCACTGATCTCCCAGTTGAGGAACTGCGCGCTCTCCTCGATCTGCTCGGAGTAGGCATTGATGCCCAGCAGCCAACCGCCGATCAGCGAGGATGTACCCGGAAGCCGGGCAAAACGGACATACTGTTTGGAATAGTCCGGCCTGTCCTGCAAATGGACATTATATGTGCAGATCATGGCAGTATCGCCCTCCGCAAATTTGCGGATCTGCTCATCCTCAAGGAAGTCCATGCAGCCCGGGTACGAATACAGATAGCTTTCGCAAAGATTCCTGACCGCCTTCTGGTTCGCCATCGTGACCATGTCCAGCCCGTGCTGCCCCAGGAAGTGCCCATGATAGGACCACTGCCGCGGCAAAAACTCCGCCATGATGCCCTCCGGCTTTCCGCCCAGCAGGCATGTGCCGTACTGGACCGGAGATTCCTGATGAAATGCGCGGGTAAAGAACTTTGCCACCAGATTAAACTCGTTCCATGTGTGCGGCGGACAGAGCGGAACGCCGTATTTTAAGTAGAATTTCTTTTGCAGGAGCGTATCCTCAAACAGGTCGCTCCGATAAACCAGCACCTGATACCCGGTCAGGATCGGCAACGCGTAGATCGCCTCGTCGCTCGCCTCTGACAGGATATAATCCCGCACGTCATGGACATAGCGCGGCAGGATCTGCGCGATCGGCAGCAGCTCGTTCAGCTCGCACAGGACCTTTTCCTGTTTGAGCATTTGCAGCCAGTGCATATCCGCCATAACAATATCATACTCGCTGCTTTTTGCCCTGGCGTTTGTCATAATGATCTGCATCAGATCCTGCTGATTCGCGGTTGTCACATCAATGTTGATCCCAGTCCGCGCCGTAAAATCGCGGGACAAAATACGGATCGCCCTGCTGATATTGGAGTCCAGCAGAAGCAGGCGCAGCGTCCGGCTGCGGTTGGTTCTTGGCAGCGGCGGAGGCGGTGCACCAAAAAGCCGTTTTGTTTCCTCATAAGAGCGGATCACGATCTGCTGCGGCTCAAACATGGCGGACTTGGAAATATTCTCAAACAAAATCTCCGCCGCCTGCGTTCCGCACGCGATCGAATCCCGCCGCAGATAGCTGACGCTGTCACTTCGATACCGATACCAGCTGTCGCCGGAAAGTGCGTACACGCGCATGCCGCTCAAATTCAGCAGACTACAAATTTCAGACACCGTTTTCGCCAGCCACGCGGCTGACACGATCAGACAATCCGGCATTTTCGGCAGTGCGCTGATAAACTGGATCAGTCCGCTGAACGCGCGCTCTTTATTGAACTCCGTTTCAAACAGGATTGCCCCCTGCTGCACAGCGGGATCCAGCGCATCCAGATAGCCATTGCGGCAATCTGACTCCGAGCCAAGGAACGCACTTCCCGTGATCAGCCCGACCTGCTGCCCGCGCAGCATCAGCTCTTGCGTCAGCGCGTGAACGATGCCGTAATTATCAAAGCATACAATATTGCAGTCACAATTGCGCGGATAGTGATCGGCAAAAACGACCGGCATATTCGCCTGCATATACTGCGCAAGCAGCGCCTCATCCAGATACGATGACAGCACAATGATCCCGCTCACGCTCATCTGGATCAGCGATTCGATCTCCCGGCGCTCCTCTGCCGCGCTGCTGACGAGCTTCAGGATCGGCTGGCAGCTTTTCTGCTTGGACACACGATAGATCCCCTCAAGGATCTGGTGGTAATGCCCGTTGAGCGCATCGCATACAACGCCGATAAAGCTGATTTTCTTTTTGCGGAGATTCATTGCCAGAAAGTTGGGGTGATAGTCCAGCTCCCGCATTGCCGTAACGACCTTTTGATGAAGCTCCTCGGAAACGGACGCCTTGTTATTTAGAATGTTGGAAACCGTGGATACAGACACACCGGCAGCTTTTGCCACATCTTTTATGTTTGACATGCTTCTCCTCATTCAAATTCCAAAATACCATCGGCGAGGTGATGTTTGACTACTCATAGGATACCATATTATGACACAATGTCAATCCATCCACGCGCTTTTGCATACGGTCCTGCGGCTTGCAGCCGAAGCGCACCCATACCCGGGGCGTTTGCGTCCCGGGTATGGATCGTATTTATCATCTATTGCGCGGGCACATCATCGGAATGGGCGACAGTCCCTCGGGTCTGTCATGCATCGCACAGCCGCAGTCATCCAGATGCTTGAGCCGGAAGCCGTTTCGCTTATATTCTTCATAATGGAAAGCATTGAGCTCATCAATCGCGATCTGATGGAAGCGGTCAAAATCCTCCCACCATTCCCAGCCGCTGCCAAAATCATTATACAGATACGCATCCGCACACTGCTTGCCGAGCTCTGGCGTTACATAGAACGCGCCCATTGCCAGCACATTAACGCCGTTACCGGAGATGGCGCGGAACGCCGCAGGAACAGACTCGACAACACCGGCGTGGACGCCCGGACACTTGGAGGCAGCGATGTGGATGCCCATTCCCGTACCGCAGAAGATCATGGCGCGCTCAAATTCTTTTTCCGAGATCATCGCCCCGGCACGCAGCCCGATGCGGTGGAACATCAGCTCTGTATCCGCGGGATCGGAATCCGCCCTGACACCGATGTCCGTGATCGTCCAGCCCTTGTTTTCCAGATATTCTTTGATCGCTTCTTTCAGCGGGTATCCCGCAAAATCGGCAGCCATCAGCAGTTGCTTGTCGGCAATCGTTTTCATACTGTCCGTTTCCTTTCAACATATTTTTGCTGTATTTTCTCAGTCCAGGTGATACAGCTCGTTCATTCCCGCCCAAAATTCGCCGTCCTTGCGGTCTGCAAACGGCTTCATGAGCGGACGCACAAGCGCCTCCCACTGCTGCGAGACCGGGTCATTCTCCAGCCTTTTCATATCGGCTGCAAAATCCTCACCGGTGTACTCGTAGTACGCAAACATGAGCTCGCCGCGCTGAAAAATGGAGTAGTTCCGAATATTGCAGGCTTTCAGCATTTCATTCACGCCCGGCGGCGGCGCTGCGTGGTACTGCGCGTACCGCTCCAGACCCTCCGGGCGGATCATCACAGCTTCTCCGATCCGTTTCATCATCCGCGCTTTTTCCGCTTTGCGCGGTAGAAATTGAGGATCATCAGCCCCAGCAGCAATACGGCAAATACGATATTCTTGATATAGCTGTTGAAGCCCGGGATCATGGCGATCGCCGTTGTGATCGCCTGAATGATAAATGAGCCGAGCAGAACGCCGAGCGTTTTGCCGCTGCCGCCGGCAGGGTCCGTCCCGCCGAGGATAACGATCAGGATCGCCTGCGTGCTGTAAGCCTTGCCGTAGTCCGCGCGGGACGAGCTCAGCCGCCCCAGCATGATCAGTCCCGCGATCGCAGAAAGCGCTGAGCAGATCACATGGACCAGAATGATCAGCTTGTCGTTATCAATGCCGCCCATGCGGGTCGCCTTCTGGTTTGTACCGATCATGCAGAGCTTTGTGCCGAAGGTGCTCCAGTTCATCAGCATAGCGACCAGTGCTATACAGAGCAGCAGGACTAAAATACTGATCGGAAGCACACCGAAGACTCGATAGCTCATCACCTGCGTAAACTGTGTATTGATGCCGGAGATCGACGCGCCCTTCGTCAGGACCATGCAGACGCCGGTGTAGGCAAAATTACTGCCCATGGTTGCCAGCATTGCCGGGATGCCGAGCTTGGTGATCAAAAGACCGTTCAGAAGACCCGCAGCCGCACCCAAGCAGACGCCGCCTGCAAGGATCAGCACAACGCGAAGCACAAAGCTGCCGCCCGGAAGCCCATCCGGGACATATTTCAGCAGACTCAGCGCCGCCAGCGCAGCGGTCAGATTGGCAACGCCGACTGTGGAAAGATCGATGCCGCCGGATACGATCGCCAGCATGATGCCGAGCGCCATCAGCGCGTAGTCGGGCATCTGCTCGAGCATACTGACAATATTGCCGAGCGTAAGGAAGCTACTGTTGATCACGGACGTGATCGCAAAGATCGCTACAAGCGCTCCCAGCAGAAGTATGTAATAGTAGTTTTTATGTACTGCTGCGCGAAGCGGCGCGTTTTGAGCTTTTCCTGTTCGTCCCATATCACTTCACCTCCGTGGCAGCAGCCATTTGCTCGGCTCCCGTTTTCAGCATAACGCCAGACAACTTTCTGCCGTTGCGAAGCACACGATACGCCGTCATGCTGATGCCAAGGATCATGACGATGCCCGTCGAGAATTTCTGCCAATAAGTCGGAATATTCAGCAGCGCCAGGCTGTTATTCATCGTCTGGATCATAACCACGCCGAGCAGTGTTCCAAACACCGTACCCTTGCCGCCAGTCAGGCTACAGCCGCCGATGACGACCATGGCAATAACGTTAAACTCCATGCCGAACGCCGCGTTAGGATGATAGTTGCCGATAATCATGGAGCGCGCCAGCAGCGCGATGCCCGCGCAGATACCGCAGATCATGTAGGCAGATACACGAATCCAGAACACGTTGATGCCGATATTCTCAGCGGATGCCATATTGCCGCCGACAGCATAGAGCTTTCTGCCATAGGTTGTTTTTGTCAAGAGGAACGCGAAGAGGACGATGGCGACAACCAGAAATACAAACACAACTGGCATGTGACTAGCAATGCCATTTTGGTTGTTGACCGCCGTCCAAAGCGTCTGTGTAGAGAGTCCTTTAAAGGTTGCCGGGAGAACGGATACAGTTTTACCCTTGATAACGCCGTGTAAAACGCCCCAAAACAGGCTCTCTGTACTCAGCGTTACGATCAGCGGCGCGAAGTTGAACTTTGCGACCAGAACACCGTTGAGCATTCCCAACAGACCGCTGACGACCGCGATAAACAGCAGCGGCAGCAGAACTGTCCCGGAATAGTTCTGAAACGTGATGAGCGTGATGTACAGGCTGACCGAGCTGAGTGCCGGGAAAGAAATATCCAGCCCGCCGGAGATGAACACCACAAGGCATCCCAGTGCCATGATCCCGGGAACGATATACGCCGCCAGCAGATCGGTCAGGTTATTGGGGGTGAAAAACTGTCCGCTCTGTATCTGGATCATAAAGAACAGGATCAAAATGATCAGCACGCAGAACGACTCAGGGCGCTGAAGCAGTTTTTTGATTTTCAACATACGCCTCACCTCACATATCCTGGCTGCTGATGATGCTGCCAAGCTCTTCGATGGATGTTTCCGTGTTTTTGAGCGTGTGCGTGATCCTCCCGCGCTGCATGATCATGATCCGATTGCAGTTCTTGTACACTTCCTCCAAATCGTCGGAAATCACGATCACGCCGACGCCCTCGGCGGCAATCCTTCGAATCTCCGCGTGGATGTCGAATTTTGCGCCGACGTCAACGCCGACCGTTGGGCTGTTGAGCAACATGACCTTCGGATCCATAGACAGCAGCCGCGACAAAACAACCTTCTGCGCGTTGCCTCCGGAGAGTGTTCGGATGGGGTTATTGACATCTGCCGTGACAATGTGGAATTTGTCTACCCATTTCTGCGTATCTTCATACATTGCTTCCCGATCCAGCGCGCCGTTTCCGTTCTTGCGGAATCGATCAAATGTGGACAGGTGTAAATTGTTTACAATGCTGCGCTGCATACACAGCCCCTCCGTAATCCGATCCTCCGGGAGATACACGATTCCCTTTTGGAGGCTGTCGCGCACACTTCGTATCTCTGTTTTTACGCCGTTCAGATAGACCTCACCGCTTGTGGGTGGGTGCATCCCATACAGCGACAGCGCTAACTCCGTACGTCCTGAACCAAGCAGTCCCGTAATGCCCAGCACCTCGCCGGGATAGACCTTCAAGCTGACATTTTCAAACTCGTTCGTCAGCGACAGATCGCGCAGCTCCAAAATCGGAACGGCATCCGCCGCAGACTCCTCGACCTGAAGCATCTCTGTGTCGATCTTGCGCCCTGTCATGTAATACACAAAGTCTGCGCTGTTAAAATCCTTTGTCGCGCCATCCTTGACCTTTTGACCGTTGCGGATGATGCTGAAATTCTCCGAAATATCGAATACCTCATCCAGCTTATGGCTGATAAAGAGGATTGTGACACCCTGCGCCTGCAGCTGACGGATGACCTTGAACAGCGCCTGGACCTCGTTTTTCGTCAGAGAGGTCGTTGGCTCGTCCATAATGACCAGCTTCGCATTGTTAGAGATCGCGCGGGCAATCGCAACAAGCTGCTTTTTGGCAACGGAAAGCGTTTCGACCGGCGCATCCAGGTCCAGCTCCACGGAGATCATGTCCAACGCTTTCCGGGCAAGCTCCCGGCGCTGCTTTTTATGGACAAAGGTCCTCTTTTTGTACAGATCATCATTCAGGGCGATGTTTTCATAGACAGTAAGGTTCGGGAAAAGAGAAAAATCCTGCCAGATGATCTGAATGCCCGCTTCCATTGCCGCCACGGAATTGACGCTCGTGTAGGTCTTGCCGCCCAGCTCGACCGTCCCGCAGTCCGGCTTGTAAACGCCGGCTATGATCTTGACAATGGTGGATTTTCCGCTGCCGTTTTCGCCGATCAGGCAGTGGATCTCTCCCTTTTTTAATTCAAAGTTTATATCTTCCAGAATTTGAACACCCGAAAAGGATATTCCGATTCCGCTGAGCTTGACCAGTGTCTCAGCCATGCGTTCATTACCTCCGTTTTGCCCGTTTTCCGTTTTATCGTGGAGGCGTAGGGGTATCTCCCCTACGCCTATGTGGAGGGATCACTCAGAACGGGTACTCCTCAAAGTTTTCCAGTGTGCCATAAACCAGCGCCGCACCATACAGGACGTTGGATCGCTCAGCATCCATTACGACCGATGTATAGCCCTCGCACCCGAGGTCCGCGCCGTCCTTGACCGCGTCCTTGCCATTCTCAAGAACCATCACCGCCAGATTCGCCATTGCCTGCGCCGTCAGAGCTGGATCCCAGAACGTGATCGCTTGCAGTGTATGGTCTCTCAGTGCCGCCTCGCAGGTCAGCATCGTACCGTTTCCGAACACCTTTGTGTCAAGCCCAAGCTCAGCCACCGCCTTTGCAGAACCAAGCGGGCAGAAGGAGGAGCAGCCCAGAATACCGCCGAGGTCGGGATATTTCTTCAGAATCTCCTTCGCCTTCTCATAGGCGACCTCCGCGTTGACCTGGGATTCCAGACGTTCGTCGATGAGCGTCATATCCGGGTATTTTTCCTTCTGGTACTCGATCGCGGCATCTGCCCAAGCATTGTGAGACGTCGAGGTCAGATCGCCGACCATAACGACGTAGGTTCCCTTTTTACCCATCATTTCAGCTAACTGCTGCATCATATACTGCCCGTAATAGCTGTTGTTGCACGGTTCAACGTCAAAATCAATGTTGGTCATACCTGTACCTTCCGTGCTGACGACCAGAATACCGGCTGCACGGGCATCCGCCAGTGCGGGCTCAACTGCATCCTGACAGTCCACACCGACGAGGATCGCATCGACCTTCTGCGCGGTCAGGTCTTTGATAAGAGAAACCGCTTCCGTCGGGTCAGACGAAGCTGTGCCGCGGAATGAGCCGTTCATGCCAGTACTCTTTGCCCATTCATTCATACCCTTTTCCACCTGTAAATACCAGGGGCTGGACGTCTCACCGCCGACATAGACAATGGTGAAGTCTTTTTCCTTTCCCGTCACATTGTTTGTATCTGCTGCGGGCGCGTCAGCAGAGCTTTTTGTACACGCTGCCATGGAAAATGCCAGGATGATTGCGAGAACAAGGCAAGTTATCTTTTTCATTTCATCTACCTCCTGTTTTTTTCATGTGTTTTGGGTTGCCGTTATGTAGCCGGGACAATGTTCCATGCCGCCGCGCGGGCGGCATGGAGCGTTTATACATATAATTATGCAGCGCTTACAGCTCAACAACCTCAATACCGAGCTGCATTGCAAAGCTTTTCAGATCCTTGCCGATATGTGCCGGGCAGGCGATGGCATGATGCGCAAAGCCGTTGAGGATCAGGTTACGGTAGTACTCGCGCACAGGCTTTTCGACCTGAACGATGCAGGTGGACTCGCCGACCTCAAGCGGTCTGGTGTCGGGAATGACGCCCTCGGAAATAAACATCTTCCAGTGACCGGAATGACTGATGATGTGGCAGAGCGTGACAGGACCGGGATCGAACGTCGCCTCCAGACCGGGCGCTTTGCCTTCCCAGCCCCACTCCTCACACGCGACACCCAGACGCACCTTGCGATCCTTGCGCGTTGCCTTCGGATCGACAAAGCCATGACCCAGCAGGCAGACCGCGTTGAGCTCTTTGTCGATCTCCTCCCACTCACCAAAGAACGGGGTGATACCGCTCATATCCTTCATGACCTTGCAGATGATCAGACCCAGGATGTCGCCTTCGGTAACACAGATCGCCTGATCGTTCTTCAGGATGCTGGACAGCCCGAGATACGAGGTGGTCTTGAACTCCGGCTCAATGAAATGCTGACCGAGCAATGCCAGGCCGTCGAGTTTGTACTCGTCGATCAGAACGCTCATCGCGACGCCGAGCTTTGCAGCCTGCACAAGGTCAGGATCCTGCAGTTCATCGATGATCTCATAGTTCTGCTTAGCATCCTCGACCATCGCCAGTACGCGCGGATCATTGTCCTCGATCGTGTCGAAAATCTTGCGCAGGTGCTTGATGTCGATGTCCATGATGTGCGGTCCGAGCTTGCCGTTGATGTCGGTCTTGTCGTACTGGAAGTCGTACATACCGCGCAGGATGTGACCGATCAGACCGATGTTCCAGAAGTGCAGATCGCGGATGGTCTTGCGGACCTTGATCCAGCGGTAGATGTCCTCCTGTACGTCGGGATCGTCGATGCAGCCCACCACGACCTCATATGGCATAAAGCGCTTCATCTTGTTGAGGCCGCAGCCGACCTGCGTAATGCCCATCGGACCGGAATCGCGGCACGCGCCGGCGTAGCCCTCTGTGTAGTTCAGCGTGTTGCGCTCCTGCGAAGCAAACAGCAGGACCGGCGTGCTCTCCGGCATATGCAGCAGCGCCTGATGCACCAGATAGTCGGTAGTATAAGTTCCCTCGGCAATGATGATAACGTCAACGCACTCCTTGCGGAACATCATACCGGCATCATTGGAGTCGTCCAGCGTCTGGATGAAGCCGGGGTATACAAGATCACACTTCGGAGCAAGCATTTCCGCGATATGATCCATATTCGCCTTGACCTGTTCGCCGAGCCCTTCATACATACGGAAGAACTCAAAGTAGCCCGTTGCCAGAAGGCCGACCTTCAGATCGCCCAGCTCCAGGCGCTTGGAAAGCAGGTCGCCGCTCTTGCCGCCGCCCGTGATCTCGAACGACTGGATGTATTCGCTGCTTTTTGTGGTTTGTGTACGGATGTCTGCCATGATCATTTTCCTCCTGTAATTCATGTTGCATTTGGTTGCACAAATGTATACTTTAAACCCGTCATACGGGCAAAAAGCCTGTACTCCTCGACCCAGTCGCCGCGAAGCCCGATCCAGTGATGCCCCGTACCAGCCTGCGCCAGAATATCCGGCAGCGTCCGCACATCGCCGTCAAAGCGCAGCGTCAGCGGCGTGCCCTCATAGCCTGACTGATCCGGGATGCTCTCCCCGCGCATCACACTCAGCCGCAGCTCGTCGCCGCCGTTCATGAGATTGACCAGCGTCACCGTGCCGGGCATATCGGTCTCATAAAACACGCTCAGCCCGTCGTTGGTCTCGATTGAACGCTTCAGGCTGATTCTTTTCGGGCAGCCCGCCAGCTTCAAAGCTCCCGCTCCGCAGTGGGAGAACATGACTGCGTTGCGCTTGCGGTCAAGCTGCATGAAGTCTCCGTTGAATGCCGGCTGCCCGGACAGCCATCCGTGCATGGTCATCAGGATCGACGCGTGCAGGTCGCCCTCACAGCCAGCCCCGATGCATTCGTCGTTGAGCATCCCGATGCCGAGGCATATCTTTGCCTTCAGGTTGGGGAAGCAGTTGAGCGAGTACGCCTTCAGATTTTTCTGCGCGACCTGCGCCCGCGCGGCGAGGTAGTATCGGATGGAGAGCAGTCCATCCTCATCCCGGACATCCACACAGCCAAGGCACGGATGAAGCTCCTCCCATCTTTTTCGGACCTCTGCCGCATCCTGTTTCTCTGCTTCTCTGTAAAAATCTTCAATGGGGATATTCGTCACGGTGATGCCGAGCTTCCGATCCAGCAGATACTCATTGGCAGCCATGGAGTACATGATTTCAGGCTTATGTCCCGAATATCCGATCCGCGCACCATAAAGCTGATTTTTCAGCATAGCCGCCCGGGAGTAGTGGAATAACTGCTGAAGGCAATAGGCATCGCCGACCTCGCCGGAGACCACGCAGCAATCCTTTTTCAAATTTTTGAGCGACGCTGTGATCAACGGTGTGCACACCAATGTGATGCAGGTCACATCGCGGTCATGCGCCCAGATGAATATCGGTTTGTCACACGCCTTGAGCAGTTCGGTGACAAAGTAATCCGCAACGAACGTTGTCAGAAACACGAAGAGGCAATCAACATTTTCTGTGCTGAGCTGTGTACCTGCTGCGCAAGCCTCCTCAGGCGAGTAAACCGCGGGAGCTGCACAGACCTCATATCCAGCCTGCTCCAGCATTGCGATCCCCTCAAGCCGCTTGCCTGCACACTGCTCATCGCCCAGAAAATATCCCGGCAATGCCATCGCCACAAATCCCAACCTCGGTACAGTCTGCGCCATAATCAACCTCCGAATAATTTATTCAAATTCCCGCTGTGACCATCGGGGCGATCCCTGCCGAAACGCGTCCCTTGTCATAAACAGGCTAACACGCAAAAAATGTGAAAGTCAATACGTCCATGTGAAATCGTTTATACCAATTGATGTAACGATTTATGGACCGTTTTGTTTCATGAAAACGCTTAAATTGTACCCATAAAATTGTGCATATTACCAAACTGACAAAAGTCAAATGCTGCTGTTCCAAGCTACGATCGACCGCGCGCAGAACGCAAAATACGCCGATAAAACCGCTTATAGGCAAAACGCAGAGGTTCTCAGGCAGGGCTTGATTCTCTGCATAAATACAACTAACAAGGACCTATGCAAGCATTTCCGGGCACTTTGCGCGTTGCTTACGGCTTCCCTACCGCAGCTTGCCGGCAGGTGCTGATGAAGCGTTCCTGCCGCCGCTTTTGTCATTCTGCACAGCGGTTTGCACAAGGCTGCGCGGAGATTTATGATAATTTTCAATTGCGTTTCCGTTTTTCTCGTGGTAGTATATTAGCGTGCTAAAGCGACAGCATAGTAAAGCATCTACCGTATCCTCCCCCGAGAGAAAGGAGATCACAGCATGAACACTCTCACAAAACGTCTCATGTGCCTTGGGCTTGCTGCCCTGCTCATCCTGGGGCTGACTGCCTGCGGCGGTCCGAAAAAAGCGGCGCGGCTGTCCATCGACGCCCGCCCCGACGCCCCCGCCGAGATCCCAGCCGCACTCGACATCGACTGGAACACGCGCTACACCTTCGCTGAGCTGGAAGCACAGCTTTCTGCGATGGCGGAGCAATACCCGGACATCACGGAGCTCTACTCCATCGGCACGACATGGCAGGAGCGCGACCTGTGGTGTCTGGAGATCACCAACGAAAAGATCCCGGCTGAGGAGAAAACCGGCATCGGCGTCTTTGCCAACATCCACGGCGGCGAGCGCGAGAGCGCCGCTTCCGCCATGTACACTGCGTGGTGGCTGACGCTTTGCTCGGACGACGCATATGTGAAGGGTCTGCTGGATGCTTACACGATCTATGTCATCCCTGTCATCAACCCCGACGGCTATGAGCAGTCGTTCGTCATCAATACCCGCCCGAACCTGCGCCCACAGGACGCGAACGGCAACAACATCCCCTTCAGCGACCCTTACGCCGACCTTGACGGCGACGGCTTCATCGCCACACTCTATCGCGGCAAGGCGGACGACACGCCGTCGCGCGAGCTGCCCGTATTCGGTATGGAAAGCCCGGACTGGGATGAAAACGGCGTTCTCGGCGACGATCCGCGCAACAGCGGCATCGACATGAACCGCACGTTTGACTACCAGTGGAATCGCTACGACATTGAAACAAAGGACACGCAGCAGGTCGGCAACGTGAACTGGACCTCTGCCGGCACAGCACCCGCGACTGAGCCGGAGATCCGGGCATTGCAGCAGTTTCTATACACACACGAGCTGGACGCGCTCGTGTCCCTGCACACGGGTATTCAGTGTGTGCTGTATCCGTGGTGCTACCGCGCCTATGACGCGGAGAACCCCGACGACGCCGAGATCCCGTTTATGAAGGACACCGCTTCCAAAATGGCGCAGGCGTTCCAGGACTATACGGGGCGCGGGTTTTACAGCATGAGCTCCAATGAGGACTACCCCACCGCCGCCGAGCTGATCGACTATGCGTATGGGCGCTACAACATCCACGCCTACACGATCGAGGTGTACAGCCCCGGCAAGTCTGATAGCGGCGACATCAGCAGCTGTAAATGGGAAAACGCTATGCCGGAGGCAAAGTGGGTATTCTACTCCCGCGACGAGATCCGTGATACGCTCGGTCTTGACCCGGACGCCATCACCGACAAGGACGGTGCAGGGCTTGCCGCCGACGAAGGGCTGTGGTTCTACACGAGCTCCACGAATCAGATGGTAAACAGTACCCCGGAGGAGCAGGATGTGATGGTCCGCGGCTGCCGTGACGCCATCCTGACCATGCTTGAGAGTGAGCCGTCCGGGGACGGCTATCAGAACCCGGGGTTTTACAAGTGACGCCCGTCCGGCCGCAGGCGCATAAAAAGCACGGGGAGCGCACCAATTGGTGCGCTCCCCTGTTTTTTACTCGGTCTCCATGATGGTGCGGGTCTGCTCCTCGCGGTACTGGCGGGTGTAGAGCTGCCAGTACGCGCCCTTTGCCGCCATGAGCTCGCGGTGCGAGCCGCTTTCCACGATCTTGCCGTCGTGCACAACGAGAATGATGTCCGCGCGGCGGATGGTGGACAGGCGATGCGCGATGATGAACGACGTGCGCCCCGCCATCACCTGCTCTATGGCGTTCTGGATGAGCCGCTCCGTCACGGTATCGACGGAGCTGGTTGCCTCATCGAGAACGAAAATACGCGGGTCAGCCAGCAGTGCGCGGGCAAACGACAAAAGCTGCTTTTCGCCGGTAGACAGACTGTTTCCGCCCTCGCCGACCTCGGAGTTGTAGCCCTCCGGCAGGCGCGCGATGATCTCATCCGCCGAAACAGCGTGCACAGCCGCCTCGATCTGCTCCATTGTCGCATTTTCGTTGCCGTAGCGCAGATTTTCCAGCACCGTGCCGGAAAACAGGTGCGGTGTTTGCAGCACATAGCCGATGTTGGAATGCAGCCAGAGCTGGCTGCGCTCGCGCGCGTCGCGCCCGTCGATGAGCACCTGACCCTGCGTTGGCTCAAAGAAACGGCAGACAAGGTTCACGAGCGTCGATTTGCCCGCGCCGGTCTCGCCCACGATGGCGACGTTCGTCCCCTGCGGGACCTTGAGGTCAAAATGCTCCAGCACGTTCTCCTGCCCGTCCGGGTAGCGGAAGGTCACGTCGCGGAACTCAATATCGCCGTGCAGCTCCTCCCAGTTTTCCTTTTTGGGGTGGAAGCTGTCGCCGTATTTCTCCACGACCTCCGGCGTATCGCGCACGTCGGACTGCGTCTGCATGAGCTTTGTAAAGCGCTCGACATTGACCTGCACGTTCGTCAGCGCCGACAGGACCTGCACCAGCCACTGGATGGGCTCCATCATGCCCTGTGCGTAGTTCATGAACACTGACAGTGTGCCGATGAGCATGACGCCGCGCTGCGTAATCACGCCGCCGCGCCAGAGAACGATCGCCAGCGCGATCGACGCCGCCATCGCTGTGGTTGACATAAATAGTCCGCGTGTCCGCATTTCGCGGATGCTCACGCGCTTCATCTCGCCCGTGAGATCGTTAAATTCGCGTTCCATGCGGTTTTCGATCACAAGGGTCTTGGTGGTTTTTGCGCCGGTGATGCCCTCGTTGAACGCGCCGGTGATCTGCGAATTGTGCTCGCGCACGCGGCGGTGGTAAATGACGAGTTTCTTCTGGAAGTACATCCCCGACACCACCAGCACCGGCACGATCACCATCACGCCGAGCGCCAGCTTCCAGTTGAGGGCGAACATCGTCACGATGGCAAACAGCAGGTACGCGATGTACCACACGCCCTCCATCAGCCCCCACGCGAGGGTGCTGGCGATGCGATCGGTGTCGGACATGACGCGCGCGTGGACGTAGCCGACACTGTTCTGGTTAAAATACGAGAACGAGAGCGTCTGCAAATGGTCAAACGCCTGCCGCTTCAGGTCACGCCCGATGTAAAGCTCCGCCTTGCACGCGCCGTAGGCGGAAATGTAGTTGCTCGCCGTCTGCACCAGCATCACCACAGCATACAGCGCGAGAAACCAGCCGAGCCCGGTCATCGCGCCGCTTGCGATGAAGTGGTCGATAGCGTACTGTTGGAACAGCGGGATGACCACGTCCATGACACTGCCGAGCGTGCCGAACAGCACCATGGCAAACAGCAGCCTGCCGTAGCCCGGCAGGTAGCCCGCGAGCTTCGGGATACCGAACAGGCGCAGGTGCGGTTGCTCCTTCATCGCTCCGCCTCCTCTCCAACGGACATCTGCATCTCAAAGATCTGCCGGAACAGCCCGTCCTCGCGGAGCAGCTCCTCCGGCGAGCCGAGCTGCAAAACCTTGCCGTGGTCGAGCACCAGAATGTTATCGCAGTCCAAAAGCGTTGTGATGCGGTGCGAAATGATGATGCTCGTCGTGCCCTCACGCTCCCTTGCCAGCGCTGCGCGGATCTTTTCATCCGTCTGCGTATCGACCGCCGAGAGCGAGTCGTCAAAGACCGTCACCGGCGTTTTGCGCGTCAGCATCCGGGCGATCGCCACGCGCTGCTTCTGCCCGCCGGAGAGCGTCACGCCGCGCTCGCCGACCATTGTGTCGTATCCATTCGCAAAGCCTTCGATGTCGTCCGCGATGCAGGCGGTTTTTGCCGCTTCGCGGATGGTCTGCTCGTCCGCGCCGCTGATGCCGATGTTCTCCGCGATCGTCCGCGAAAATAAAAACGGCTCTTGCAGCACAACGCCGATATGTTCCCGCACCCACGCGGCGGGCATTGCGGCAATATCCGCGCCGCCCACCGTCACGCGTCCTTCGCTCGGCGCGTACAGGCGGCACAGCATCAAGATCAGGCTGCTCTTGCCCGAGCCTGTCCCGCCGAGCACGCCGAAGCTGCTGCCCGCCGGGATGGTGAATGACACGTCGTGCAGCACGTCCGCGCCAGTGTCATAGTGGAAGGACACATGGTCAAACACAATATCGCCGTCCATGGGCAGCTTTTTTGCGCCCGGCGCGTCCTGCTCCACGGGCGCGTCCAGGATCTCGCCGATGCGCGCGACAGAAACACCCGCCTTGCTCATCTCCGAGATCACGCGCCCGAGCCTGCGCACAGGTCCGATGATCATGGCGTTATAGATCGTAAACGACACAAAATCGCCCTCCGTCATCTCGCCCCGCACGCAGAGAAGGCTGCCGAGCACCACGACGAGCATCGTCTGCAAGCACGCTGTCATATCGCCGACCGCCCAGAAATCCGAGAGCGTCTTGCACAGGCGCACCCAGAGCGTCGTGTACTCCTGATTCTGCTTTTCAAAGCGCTCGCGCTCAAAATTTTCACGTCCGAACGCGCGCACTACGCGCACGCCGGTCAAGTTTTCCTGTGCGATGGTGGACAGCACGCCCTCGCTCTCGTCGCACGCGGTGAAACGCTCGCGCACCTTGTTGTGGAATAAAATTGAATAGCTCACGATGATCGGAAACATCGCCCCCGGCACGAGCGCGAGCTTCCAGTTCATGAGTGCCATGCACACCAGCGACAGCACGATCATGGCGATCATGCGGAATACCGACACGAACTGCTCCTGAAAGAACTGCTTGATGCGCTCCACGTCAGACGTACAGCGCTGGATAATATCGCCGGTCGGATTTTTAGAGTGCCACGCCCACGGCAGGTGCTGAATGTGCCCATAGAGCAGGTCGCGGCTGGTTTTGACCAGCGTTTCGCCCGCCTTTGCCGTGTACAGGTGCATCAGATAACGGAAGATCGCCGAAAGTGCGCCGACCACCAGCAGCGCCGCTGCGGGAAGCCACAAAGCGTCGCGGATATGCTCCGCGCCGCCAAACAACGCCGCAATACGCGCCGCTGCTGCGTTTTTCACGGGCGCGTTACCGATGAACGAGTCCACACTCACGCGGATGATCTGCGGGATGACCAGCTCACAGCCCGTAAAGAGCAGCCCCGAAACGATGCAGACTGTAAAATAGCCCCAGCTTCCATGCAGAAGCCGGAGCATCGTGCGCCCGTTTCCTGTCTTTTGCTTCTTGTTCAAACTCTCTCCTCCCTCCCATGGGAATCAAAGGCGGCGCATTCGCGCCGCCTTGCTGGGCGTTTCAAAAAAGGATTTTTGAAACGCCCTCAAACGTGAACCGCTGCGCTGGGTTCACGTTCGAACAGGGTTGCACCCTGCTGCGCGCATAATTTTTTGTGTGTACACAAAAAATTCCACACTTGCAGGGCGAGCTGTATTTTTGCCGACGCGCATGTCGCCGGCAAAAATGATTCACATTGCTTTCGCCGCTGCGGCGGCGAAACTCTGCGAGGCTTCTTCATCCGTCAAAGGCGGCGCAAATGCGCCGCCTTCAGGTTCATACTACTATAGTTTTCCGAAAAATGCAAACTTTTTCACAATTCTTCAGAATTAGGGTTTCCAAATCAGGAACAGGATTCCCAGCAGGATGCCAAGCCCCAGCAGATACGCGCCCGCGATGAGCAGCACCGCCTTCATTGCGCCGAGCGCTGCCCAACGCTTTTCCTTGCGGGTCAGCTCCAGACCCTCACCGCTGTTCGTCTCCGGCTCTTTGCGCGGTTTGCGGCGCGGCAGAATCGTCGGCTGCGGCGCGATGCCGCTCATGTCGGCGATCGTCCGCCCGTCGTCCTCAAACGGTTCGCGCTTTCTCATTTGTCAAACAGGTGGCAGACCACATAGTGCCCGGGTTCAACCTCGCGCTGGCACGGTGCTTCCTCGCGGCAGCGGTCCGTTGCATACGGGCAGCGCGTGTGGAACTTGCAGCCCTGCGGCGGGTTCGCCGGGGACGGGATCGAGCCCTGCAGCACGATGCGCTCACGCTTGATCGTCGGATCGGGGATGGGGATGGCGGAGAACAGCGCCTTGGTGTACGGGTGCAGCGGGTGGGCAAAAATATCCTCCGTCTGCCCGTATTCCACGAGGTTGCCGAGGTACATGACACCGACGTGATCCGAAATATGCTCCACGACGGACAGGTCGTGCGAGATAAACAGATACGTCAGGCTGTACTTTTCCTGCAATTCCTTCAAAAGGTTAATGATCTGCGCCTGAATGGACACGTCCAGCGCGGAGACCGGCTCGTCGCAGACGACGAACTCCGGGTTCAGCGCGAGCGCGCGGGCGATGCAGATACGCTGCCGCTGACCGCCGGAAAATTCGTGCGGATAGCGGGTCTTGTGGTACGGCTGCAAGCCGCAGTTGTCCATGACCTGATCGATATAATCGTCAAATTCTTCCTTGGAGACGAGGTTGTGCTCACGCACCGCCTCGCCGATGATCTCGCCGACCGGGAGTCGGGGCGAGAGGCTGGAGAACGGGTCCTGGAAGATGATCTGCATCTTCGGGCGCAGCGCGCGCATCTGGGCGGGGGTGAGGTCGTAAATCTCCTGCCCGTTGAAGAGCACCTGCCCGCCGGTCTTTTCGCCGCACAGACGCAGGATCGCGCGCCCGGTGGTCGATTTGCCGCAGCCGGACTCGCCGACCAGACCCATCGTACAGCCGCGCTTCAGCGAGAACGTCACGCCGTCAACCGCCTTGACGTGCCCGACCGTTTTGGACAGCAGCCCGCCCTTGATGGGAAAGTATTTCTTGAGATCGTTGACCGTCAGGATATACTGCGGATCGTAGTCCACGGGGGTGAGGATGGGGCTGTTTTTCTTGTCCGCCATGTTACTCACCCGCCTTTCTGTTCTCATCGTAATAGCGATAGCAGCTCACCTTGTGCGTGGGGCTGAGGCTGATCTCGCACGGATATTCGCCGGAGCAGCACGGAAGCTGCGATTCGCAGCGGTCCTTGAAGTAGCAGTAATCCGGCATATCGACTGGATTCGGCACTTTGCCGGGGATGGAATAGAGCTTATCGACCTTTTTGCCAACAACCGGCTTGGACGCCATCAGACCGATGGTGTACGGGTGGCACGGGTGAGCAAAAATTTCCTCCGCCGTGCCCTTTTCCACAATGCGCCCGGCGTACATGACGACCACATAATCCGCCATTTCGGCGATAACGCCGAGGTCGTGCGTGATGAGCATGATGGACGAATTGATCTTGTCCTTGAGCTGGCGCAGCAGGTCCAAAATCTGCGCCTGAATGGTCACGTCCAGCGCCGTGGTCGGCTCATCGGCGATGATGATGCGCGGGTTGCAGGCAAGCGCCATGGCGATCATGACGCGCTGGCGCATACCGCCGGACAGCTCGTGCGGATACATCATGTAAACGCCCTCGCTGTTGGCGATGCCGACGGTCTCCAGCATTTCGATGGTGCGCGCCTTGACCTCTTCCTTCGTTTTCTGCGCTCCCTCGTGCAGCTCGATGACCTCGTCGATCTGCGCGCCGATGCGGAACACGGGGTTCAGGCTCGTCATCGGCTCCTGAAAGATCATCGAGACGAAATTGCCGCGCAGCGCCTGCATTTTTTCATTCGGCGTTTTGGTAATGTCATACGCCTTGTCGCCGAGATTCAGCCGGATCGCGCCCTCCACGATCTGCCCCTGCGGGCGCTGCAAAAGCTGCATGAGAGACAGGCTGGTCACGGACTTGCCGCAGCCGGACTCGCCCACCACGCCGACGGTCTTGCCGATCGGCACGTCGAACGACACACCGTCCACGCTCTTGACGACGCCCGTGTCCGTAAAGAAATAGGTGTGGAGATTATCAAATTCGACCGCGTTCTTCGCATCGCGCATCTGCGTCAGGTATTCGCTCTCGGGGACGTTTTTACGCTTGCGCTTTTTCTCAAACTGATTGGTGATCCTGCGGTTTTCCCGGGAGATCCGCCGTGCTTCCTTGCTGGAAAGGTATCCTTCCTGTTTTGCCATCGTGCGCTCCTCCCTTACCGCTTCATCTTCGGGTCGAATGCGTCGCGCAGACCGTCGCCGACGAAGTTAAAGCCGAGGACGGTGAGCAGCAGACACACGCCCGCCGGGATCCAAATGAACAGATAGTTCGTCATAACGTAGGCGTTATTGACGTCGTTGATGATATTGCCCCACGACGCAAACGGGTACTTGACGCCCAAACCGAGGAACGACAGCGTCGCCTCCGTCAGGATTGTCGATCCAAGACCCATCGTGCAAATAACGATGAGCTGCGGAATGACGTTGGGGATGAGGTGGCGGAAGATACGATTCCAGACGCGGATGCCGCCGGCCTCCGTCGCCAGCATGAACTCCTGCTCGCGCAGCGACAGGATCTGCCCGCGCACAAGACGCGCGATGCCGGGCCAGCCGAGGAAGCCCAGGATCAGCATCAGGTAGATCATGCGCGTCCACGAATCGACCTTCATCGCGTCCATCGCCGAGCCGATGATGATGATGACCGGCATGGACGGGATGCAGTAGAACACATCGACGATGCGCATGATGAGGTTATCGACCCAGCCGCCGAAATAGCCCGAAATGCCGCCCAGCAGAATGCCGAGCGAGGCTTCGATCGCCACAACGATGAAGCCGATGATGAGCGACACACGCCCGCCGTACATCAGTCTTGTCAGCATATCCATGCCGTTCGTATCCGTGCCGAGCGGATGCTCCTTGCTGGGGGCGGAATAGCGGTCATAGACATAGGTGTCCTTCATCTGCTTGACCGACCACACGTCGGTGCTCGCATCATACACCATGTCGTACTCCGCGCTCTCGCCGGTCTCGTCGGTATAGACGAACATCTCGTCGCCGCGATCGACCGCCTCCTCCAGACGCTCACGGAAATCGCGGGTGATAACGATGGTCGGGTCAGCTGCCGACACGACGATGCGGGAGATATAGCCCAGCTCCGCGCCGTTTTGCAGGATGTTGCCCGCGTCGTCCAGCTCGTATGCCGCGCCGTCGGCTTCAAACGTGCGTTCCCCGGCGGCTTCCGCCTTCAGCGCCGCAAGGCGCACCGCAAACGGGACACTCTCGCCGCCGTCCGCGGCGTTGATGAGGTCACGGCTGGCATAGCCCATGACCTGCCCGTCCTGATAGACGGCGTAGGTGTCCTCACTGATCGGCTCGATGGTATAGTCAACGTCTTTATAATTAAATTCCGTCTGCCCCTTCTTGAACGCGTCGAGCGCCTTGCTCTGCGCGATCGAGCCAAACTTCTGATCGTCCGCCACCACAAAACGCATCGCGTCGTTGCGGGTAAAGCCGACATATTCCTTGGACATCTGCGTATAGGTGTAGAACTGCTCGTCCTGCCCGTAGGGACTGATGACGCCGCCGAGGAAGGAGAACAGGAACATCGCAACGAGGATCGAAAGACCGATCACCGCCAGCCGGTTGCGGAAGAAGCGCTTTGCCACCAGCGCGCCCGGGGATAAAACCTTGACGCGGCGGTCGTCATTCAGGGAGTACTGCTCCTGCGGCGCTGAGTTTGCTCCGTTTTGCTTGTTTTTGCTCATAGTGCAGCCCCCTTTCTTACGAAATGCGCACGCGCGGATCGACCACGCCGTACAGAATGTCGGTCAGCAGGTTGCTCGCCAGCGTGAGCACCGCCATAAACGACAGATAGAACATCGAGAACGGAATATCGCCCGCCACCATCGACTGATACGACACATAGCCGATACCGGGGATGGAGAACAGCGTCTCCGTGATGAGCGCGCCGGAGAACAGCCCCGGCAGCGAGCCGCCGATGATCGTGACCAGCGGGATGAGCGTGTTGCGGAAGGCGTGCTTGTAGATGACCTTCTTTTCGGTCAGACCCTTCGCGCGCGCGGTGCGGATGTAGTCGGCACTCAGCACCTCGAGCATATTCGTGCGCGTATAGCGCATATACGAGCCGATGGACACGATCACGAGCGTCAGGATCGGCAGCACCAGATGATTTGCCTTATCAAGGAACTGATGCCACGCATCGAGCTGCGCATAATCCCGCCCGACCAGCCCGAACAGGTCGAACCACCCGAGCTTGACGGAGAAAAACAGCTTTAAAAGCGTCGCGAAGAAAAATGTCGGCAGTGAAATGCCTACCAGCGCGATCGCCGTGATCGTATAATCCGTGCGGGAGTACTGCTTCGTCGCCGCCAGCACGCCGAGCGGCACAGCGATGAGCAGCGAGATCACAAACGAAATGCCGCCCATAATGACTGACAGCCCCACGACCTCCTGGAACTTTGCGACCGCCGGGACGTTCCATTTCCAGCTATCGCCGAAATTGCCGACGATCGCCTTGGACAGCCATGTAAAGAAGCCCGGCACGATGTCCATATCCAAACCGAACGAGGCGTTGAGCTGCGCCAGCCACTCCTCATAGGGCTTGGCGCCCGGCGCCTGCGAAAGCTGGATCGCCATGGTCTGTGCAAACGAGGCGGGCAGGCAGCGAAGCAATGCGTAGATGATGAACATCACGCAGAACAGGATCAAAATCGACTGTAGGATGCGCTTGATGATATAATTTCGCACGAATGATTCGTTCCTTCCTTGCGCGACCGGGTCGCGGTAGTTTTCCCATGGGGTGACGGAAGCGTCAGTTGACGCAATGATGCCGGAATATAGACATCCGGGCTCCTCTCGTATGTGCGCGGGGAGCCCGGATACCCATATTCGCAGCCGCTGGGCTGTTTGGAATATCATGGCGTGGTACAGGCAACCGCCCCGGCGTCACGGGACGCCGGAAACGGCTGCCTGTTTTCAGATCTTACAGAGTGCCCTTAAAAGGCGCTTTTCGCTTACTTGACCTGGATCTTGTCGATCTCAGACAGGAAGGTCCAGTACGGAGTCATATCCTGCGGGATGGTGCTGATGTCAAGGCGCTCGGAGGAGAAGATGGTCGCGTCGGAGCGCTGATAAACAGGCAGCTCCACGCCCCAGTCCATAATGACCTCCATGGCTTCCTTGTACATCACCTTCCGCGCCTCCTGATCGGTGGTCTGACGGGCTGCAAGGATCAGCTCATCGAGGTCGGCGTCATCGATCATATAGTAGTTGGTCGAGCCCTTGCTGTGATAGAGCTGGTACATATCCGGGTCATTGGTGGACTGCCACGCAGCGACCCAGCCCTCTGCCTCGCCGGACTGATAGGACGCGTACAAATCAGCGGCATTTGCCATATCGTTGACGATCAGGTTCATGCCGATGGTCTTGAGTGCAGCCGCCGCGTTCGTCAGGACCTGGAACGTCGGGTGGTCGCCGTTGCCCTGCGCACCGATGTTGACGGTGTACTCCAAAGCCGCGCCTTCGGGAGCCGCGGTGAGCTTGCCGCCCTCCACGGTGTAGCCGGCCGCCTCAAAGTAGCCCAGTGCCGCCTGCAGAGCCGCCGCGTACTTATCCTCGGTGCTCATGTCGTTGGAGTAGATGGGATCGCCGTTCACGTCGGTGGAATACGCGACCTTGTAGCCGTCGTCGGTGACCTGCGGGGCCGCCCAGGACGTGTTGGAGATCGGGTAGTTGATGACAGAAGCGGTCTCGCCGTAGTAGGAGTCGATGCCCTCGTCGCGGTAGGCCGCGATGACGGTCATGATCGCCTTGCGCAGGTCCTTGGACTGCTGCGAGGCGGGATCCTTGCCGACCTTGACATTTTTGGCGCCCAGTGCCACATAGCCATAGCCGCGGTAGTCCATCAGGCGGGTCGAGATGACCGCGCCGTCATCGCCCTCTGCGCCGTTGATGTCAGCGATCTGATCGACGACCTCCAGGGAGAAGGACGGGTCGGAGATGTCAAGCGCACCGGACTGCACGCCGGTGATCTTATCGGCCTCCTGCGTTTCCTTCATGTTGATGTGACCGTTCATCGGCGCGCCCAGATAGTAGTTGGGGTTCGCGTCGGTGTAGAACACGCCGTCCTTGTATTCCTTAAAGATGTACGGACCTGCGCCCATCGGAGCGCTGGTTTTTTCACGCACGATGCTCAGGTCGCCCTTCGGGAAGCCGAAGGAGTTGTTGTCATAGTCATACAGGCTCACGTCGCCGTAGTAATGCAGCGGCGCGATCTCCATCTGGAGCTGATAGATCGCGGTGGTGGACAGCTCGGTGGTGGTCAGCGTCATGCTGTAATCGCCGGTCTTGACGATGCCTTCCACATGATCGACCGCCTCGCCGACGTTCACGGGCGTGGTGGCGTACGCATAGACATCCGCCGGGATCAGGTCAGCAAGCGCAGAGCCGGCGCTTTCCGCTTCCATTGCGGAGAAGCTCCACTCATACTGCTCGCCGATGGCAAGGAAGAAATCCTTCACGGTCGCGTCGTCCGCCAGCTTAAAGCCCCAGTTTGCGGCGCACGCAGCAACGGAATCCTCCGCGCTGTTAGCGCCCGCAGCGACCAGATAGTCAACGATCTCCTGCGCGAACTTCACGCCGCCGTCATTGACCGCGTCCCAGAACGCCTTTGCCTGCTCCTCGGTGAAGTTGGTAAAGTCGGTGTTGTCCTCACCCGCCGCTGCGATGAGCTTTGCAAGAAGCTGCATGGCGTTGCGGTACTCCTCCAGGCCGACGATCGGCACGGAGTAGAACGTCGCAGAGCCGTCATAGGTCGGGTCCATGTAGACGTACATGTTGAAGATGACGTCGTCGATGGTCATCGGCGTGCCGTCGGAGAAGGTGATGTCCTCGCGGAGCTTGATGTCATAGGTGACGGTGCCGTCATCGTTTTCGGTAACGACGCAGTCGGCAGGTCCGTAGTAGGTGTAATCCGTGCCGTTGTAGCTGCGGGTCTCGCCCTCGATGCCGTTCAGGACCATTTCGCCGCGGCGGTCAGCGCCCAGCAGTGCGACCTGCGTGAGGGCATGAGCGTCCTGGTCAGAAGAGCTGGCGGCAAAGAACGGGCTGAACTTGCCCTCAAAGCCGGTCTCAGCGACCACGATCGTACCGTCGGGGTTGCCGGTGGGCTCGTCCGCGGTGTCCGTCGTGTCCGCCGCAGGAGCGTCGGTGCTGGCGTCCGCGGGGGCGTCCGTCTGATCGCTCTTGTCGTCGGTCGTCTTCCCGGCGCAGCCAGCAAGCAGGCCCAGGCAGAGAACGAGCGCAAGGAGCAGTGCGATAAGCTGCTTCATGTGTTTCATTTTCAAACCTCCATACATTTTTAGCCAAGGGTGCATCCTCACAGCTTTGCTGTGAGGGAGCGAAAGGGACGTCCCTTTCGGGCTGTCCTTCATTCGCGTACACCGTCCGGCTATTGTACAGATAATACTATCACGAACCTTTGCGAAAATCAACTATGCTTTCGTTTTTTGCCGGAATTTGGCGCACGACAAACAGAAAAATCAATTCCGCGATTCTTTACTGCTCGTCCGCCGCAGCGAAACGATACGCCGTCCGCCGCAAGACGGCAAATGCCCGCAGAAGCAGCGCCGCCACGCCCGCGAGGCAGACGAAAAACACAATATTCGCCCAATTTGCGGCGATTCCCATCAAAAAAGCGATCCCCTGCCCCACGGCGGCAAGCGCCGATAATATACCCGCCGCCAGCGCCAGCGCGGGCAGACGTCTTGCCGTCTGCTCGTACACATAAGCGCGCAGCCTCTGTCCGCCCCTTGTCCAGCGGGCAAGCGTCCAGATAAGACATCCGCACACCGCCAGCGCCAGCATATACGGCAGCGTCACATACGCCGCCGTGCCCTTCGTCGCCCCGGGCAGGCAGCCCGCGGCGATCAGCAGCGCCGTGCTGACGCCGCAGCGAAGCCAGAGGCTTCGTCGCAGCTTGGAATATTCTAACGCTCCGGCGTAGTGATAGTGTGCGCCGCGGTATTGGTATTCGCCGTTTAAGTCCTTCTGAAAATCATTCAGATAGCTCCGGCGCTCCCGCTTCCTTGCCATTACGCGATGCCTGTCAGGTCGTAGGCGTCGAGCCACGCCTTTGCCGCTTCACACACGCTGCGCAGGCAGCGCTCTTCAAACGGGCTGTCAAGACTCGCGTTTTTCAGCAGCTCCGTAAACGTGCGGCTTCCGCCCTGCTTCGTGTACGCCATATAGTGTGCCCACGCGTCCTTCGGGTCTTTCTGGAGCTTTGCCCAAATTTGCAGACTGACCGTCTGCGCAAGGCAGTAGTCGATATAATAGAACGGGCTCTGGTAGATATGCATCTGCCGCTGCCAGCCCTCGCCGTCGCCGTAGAACGGGATCTCGCTGCCGAGCTTCACCCACGGCATATACACACCCAGCAGCTCCTTCCACGCATCGTGCCGCTGGCGCGGGGTCATGTCCGGCTTTTCGTAGACGAGGTGCTGGAAATGATCGACCATCGTGCCGTAGGGGATAAACGTCAGTGCACCCGCCAGATGACTGTACAGGAATTTGCGCGTATCCGCGCCAAAGAAGCCCTCCGCCCACGGCCAGGCGAAAAACTCCATCGACATCGAATGGACCTCGCAGCCCTCCATGCTGGGCCAGATCGTGGTATACGGCACGCGGTCGCGGTTCATCCACGCAGCAAAGGCGTGTCCCGCCTCATGCGTCACGACCTCCACGTCGTGCTGCGTGCCGTTGAAATTCGCGAAAATGAACGGAACCTTATAATCGCCGAGGTCTGTGCAGAAGCCGCCGCCCGCCTTGCCGGGCGTGGACAGCACGTCCATCAGCTCGTTATCCAGCATCAGGTTGAAGAACTCGCCGGTCTCAGGTGAGAGCGCCTCATAGAATTTTTTCCCGTGGGCGAGGATCGCATCCGCATCGCCGCAGGGCTTGGGGTTACCGCTGCGGAACATAAGCGCGTTGTCGGCAAAGTTCATCGGGTATTCTTTCCCGAGGCGCTTTGCCTGCTCACGGTAGACGCTGTCCGCCAGCGGGACGAGGTATTTCACGACCGCCGCGCGGAATTTTTCCACATCGTCCTTGCCGTAGCAATTGCGCCCCATACGGTAGTAGCCGAGCGTGGTGTAGCCGCCGTAGCCGAGTTTTTTGCCCATCGTGTCGCGCAGATGGACCATTTTGTCGTAAATTTCGTCAAATTCCGCCTGATGCTCCTTATACCAAACGCCTTCTGCTTTCCAAGCGGCGAGACGGCGTGCGTCGTCGGGGTCATTTTTGAACGGCGAGAGCTGCGAGATCGTGTACACGCCGCCCTCAAACGGGATCTGCGCGCTCGCGATCAGCTTGCTGTATGCCTGTGAGAGGTCGTTTTCCTGCTGGCACTCCGGGATGATCTCCGGCGAGAACGCCTTGCGCGCAAGCTCTGCGTTCACGAACATCAGATTGCCGAGCTCCGCCTCAAATTCCTTGCGGAACGGGCTTTCCAGCAGCGCGCCCTTCCATGCGTCCTCATACTCCTCCAGCTCCGGCGAGGCGGCGTTCCAGAACGTCTCCTCAGCATCGTAAAACGCATCGCGCGTGTCGATCTTGTGGCGGACGCTTGCCAGCGTCGCCAGCGTCTCCATGTGGATGGATGCCTTCTCGTGCCTCAGGAACACCTCGCGCGCCTGCGCATAGTCCTGCGCCGCACGGAGCTGCTCCGTCAGCGCGCGCAGCTCGCTCTTCATTGCCTCCAGATCGGGGCGCTCATATTTCATCTCAGAAAATTTCATGCAAAAACTCCTTTGATTAAATTTCGGTTGACAAGCGTAGTATACCACACGTCCGCCCTACATGGAAGCTCAAAGATTCCCTGTTCACCGAGTGCGCACACAAAAATTTTACGGCAGCCTCATACGAGACTGCCGTTATAGAGCGGAAAGGAAATCCCTGTACATTGTGCCGTAACCTATGGGTTTTCTGACGTTCATGGTCTCCCCTGTCCATGCTGGCACATTGGATATTCTGGTATTTTATTGGATCGACACTGTTTTATGTGCTTCCACCCGCTTTTTCACGAGGTCTGGGCCTGCGTAACGAAGTGTACTTCATGGAAGCAAGCTTCATTTCGGCATAAAATCTCCGTAATGGCTTTATTATAAATTATGGAGGTCTTTAGGATGAAACCATATCCGGCACTGCTCTCAGAGCTTCTTTCCGCGGAATTGTCTTCCCTGCGGCAGCAGATGGCGCTGACGCAGGAGGCGATGGCAGAGCGGCTTCGTATTTCCAGCCGCGCATACAGTGATTTGGAGCGTGGGAGATACGCGACTTCCGCACCGACCCTGATGTTTCTCTTGTCCATGCTGGATGCAGAGGCGCAGGGTGCGTTGATCCGACAGTTTGTGCAGCGTGTTCAAGCGCTGGAGGGGACGGATGCGGCATGAATTCTGTAACAGACATTGTCGAAGTCTATGATCTGCTGTACCACCTCGGTTTCTCTGCGACCAGCACCGCCTTCTTTCATTTATCCTACGCGGTTTATCTTGCCGCGCTCAATCCGCATTGGCTGGTAGATCCATCGCAGCAACTATATCCAGAAGTGGCAAGCCAGTATAACGTAAATCCTTTTCAGGTCGTCCGAAGTATTGACGGCTTCGCCTGTGAATCCTGGCACAAAAACGCCGCTTTTCTGCGCGGTCTTACTTACCGACCACTGACGACAGCTCCGACATCTGCGCAGTTCCTGCGAATTCTTACGCACTATCTTCGGAGCGGAGCGGTATAGCGCAAACTTTTGAACCTCCACAAGCTGCGATTTCATCTATAGTTTTCGGCAATCATGGTGCGAATGAAATGATAGCGGTGGGAAGGTCGATGCCGAGTTCATCGTAGACGGCAGCAGCCTTGGCGCGGAGATCATCATCAACACGCACCTGCATAACACTTGTAGCCATAAAAACACTCCTTTCAAATATGATTGTGTTGGTTTGCAATACAATAAATCGCGCCCCCCGAAATCCCGGGAGGCGCGATTTTCCGCTTGACAAATGAGCTCTCGGTGTATCGAGAGTTCATTTCTTGTATGGACGGGCACAATCATCTGTATGCCGCTTGCCCGCTTTTGTGGAAGAACGCGACTGCCACCACGCCCGGACCTGTGTGCGTTCCGATGACGCTGCAGATCAGCGTGGATTCCAGCTTGTCGATCTGCCCCTGCCAGAGGGCGCGGCTGTCCTCCACATATTTTTGCAGGCACGCGTCACTCAGTCCGCTGTACCCGAGCAAAACCGGCAGGGAAAAATCCACGCCGCCGCACTGGGCGATCTTTTCCGTGAGCAGGTTATTCCCCTGCTTCGAGCCGCGCGCCTTGCCGACGAGCTGGATCTCGCCATCCTGGATGGTAACGACCGGCTTGATGCTCAGCAGCCCGCCTGCAAGCGCCACTGCCTTGGACACCCGCCCGCCGCGCTTGAGGTATTCGAGCGTATCGAGAAGCGCGAGCAGGCAGATGTCCTCCCGCTTCTGCTCCAAATGGGCGGCAAGCGTTTTGGCGTCCATACCGTCGGAGACGCAGCGCAGCGCATACTCGGTGAGGATACCCGCGCCGATGGCGACGCTCCGGCTGTCCACGACGTAAATATCGTCATAGTCCGCCGCCGCGATGCAGGCACTCTGGTATGTGCCGGAGAGCTTGGACGAGAGCGTAATGACGACGGCGCTGCTGCCCGCGCGGGCGACGTCCTCAAATACCGTCTGGAACGCGGCGGGCGTCGCCTGACTGGTGGTGGGCAGGACGTCACTCTCCACCAAGCGCTCATAAAACCGGCGGCGGTCGATCGTCACGCCCTCAACGAGCGTTTCGCTGCCGAAATGCACCGTCAGCGGCACGATGCGGCACTGCGCCGCAAACCGTTCCGGCATATCTGCCGTGGAATCTACAATGATCTGTACTTGCTTCATAAATCCTCCGTAGTGGGAATGGGTCGGATATTGGAAATGTCGTATGGGGTCGTCTGGTAGACGAAGTAGTTCAGCCAGTTCTGGTACAGGAGGCTCGCGTGGCTGCGCCATGTGACCATGGGCGGCTGGGTGTCGTCATTATTGGGGTAATAATTCTCCGGCATGTGGATGGGCAGCCCGGCGGCCTTGTCCCGCAGGTACTCTGCCTCCAGCGTGCGTGCGTCGTACTCCGAGTGCCCGGTGATGAAGATCTGCCGCCCGCCCGCCGTTGATACGGCGTAAACGCCCGCCTGCTCGGAGGACGCGAGGAGCTTCAGCCGACCGCAGCGCTCGATGTCCTCGCGCAGCACGGTCGTATGGCGCGAATGCGGCACCATGAACGTGTCGTCAAAGCCGCGCATGAGCATGGAGAACCGCCGCTCGACCCTGTGCGGGTATACGCCGAACAGCTTTTCCGGCAGCTCGACCTTTCGGATGCCGTAATGGTAATACAGCCCCGCCTGCGCGCCCCAGCAGATATGGAACGTGGAATAGACGTGCGTCTTGCTCCACTCCATGATCCGGCACAGCTCGTCCCAGTATTCGACCTGCTCAAAGGGCATCTGCTCCACCGGCGCGCCGGTGATGATCATGCCGTCAAAATTGCGCTCCTTTACCTCGTCGAACACCTTGTAAAACTGGAACAGGTGCTCGCGGGCGGTGTTTTTCGACTCATGGCTGGACGTGTGCAGAAGCTCCAGCTCGACCTGCAGCGGCGTATTGCCGAGCAGCCGCGAGAGCTGCGTCTCCGTGGCGATCTTTGTGGGCATCAGATTCAGAACGAGAATTTGCAGCGGGCGGATGTCCTGCGTGGTCGCCCGCGTTTCGTTCATCACGAAAATATTTTCCTCTGCCAGCGTCTGCGCCGCCGGCAGTCCGTTTGGGATCTTGATAGGCATACGGTGCTTCCTTTCCTGCGCCTTACCGCAGCGCCTGCGTAAGATCAGCGATCAGATCCTCTGCATCCTCCAAACCGCAGGAGTAGCGGATGAGATCCTCACGCACGCCGGCGGCAAGCAGTTCTTCAGCGCTCATCTGCCGGTGCGTGGTGGACGCCGGATGCAGGCAGCAGGTATGGGAGTCCGCCACATGCGTCTCGATGGACGCGACCTTGAGCCTTCCCATCACAGCCTCCGCCGCCGCGCGCCCGCCCTTCACGCCGAAGGACACCACGCCGCACGAGCCGTGCGGCAGATATTTCTGCCCCAGCGCATAGTATTTGTCGCCCGGCAGACCGCAATACTGCACCCACGACACGTTCTCATGCCGCTGCAAAAACTCCGCCACGCGCTGCGCGTTTTCGCAGTGGCGCGGCATCCGCACATGCAGGCTCTCCAAGCCGAGATTCAGGTAGTACGCACTCTGCGGCGACTGGATCGCGCCAAGGTCGCGCATGAGCTGCACGGTCGCCTTGGTGATATACGCCCCTGCCAGCCCGAAGCGCTCGGTATACGTCACGCCGTGATAGCTCTCGTCCGGCTCGCACAAGCCGGGATATTTATCCGGGTGCTTCGTCCAATCAAACCTGCCGGAATCCACGATCGCGCCGCCGATAGCGCCCGCGTGACCGTCCATATATTTCGTGGTGGAATGCACCACAATATCCGCGCCCCACTCGAACGGGCGGCAATTGATGGGCGTTGCGAACGTGTTGTCCACGATGAGCGGCACGCCGTGCCGGTGCGCCGCCGCCGCAAATTTTTCGATGTCGAGCACGGTGAGCGCGGGGTTTGCGATCGTCTCGCCGTACATTGCCTTCGTATTGGGGCGGAACGCGGCGTCCAGCTCCTCGGGGCTGCAATCCGGGTCTACAAACGTGACCTCCACGCCCATGCGCTTCATGGTGACGGCAAACAGATTGAAGCTGCCGCCGTAAATGCTGGAGGAGCTGACCAGATGGTCGCCCGCGCCCACGATATTGAATACGGCAAAGAAGATCGCCGCCTGCCCGGACGAGGTGAGCATCGCCGCCGTGCCGCCCTCCAGCGCGGCAATGCGCGCCGCAACGGCGTCATTTGTCGGGTTCTGCAAACGCGAGTAAAAATAGCCGCTCGCCTCAAGGTCAAAGAGCTTTCCCATCTGCTCGCAGCTCTCATATTTGAACGTCGTGCTCTGGATGATGGGGATCTGCCGCGGCTCGCCGTTTTTGGGATCATACCCCGCCTGTACGCATCGCGTACCAAGTCCAAGCTGTGCCATAATGGTTCTCCTTTCGTGGCTTTTCTGTTGTGCAATAGTATACGGGCTGCTGCGAAAAATAGCAATAGCAAATCGCATGGAGCTGCGCACATTCCAAACAAATCGGTTGATTATTGCCTAAAATTCAGGTATGCTGTCAGCAGGAAGTAAAGTTCCCTTCAAAACAACAGGCAGCTGGTCACAGCCAGCTGCCTGTTGCTTTTTGCGCCCATTAGTCGTAGATGGACTCCACATCCCACTCGATCACCGCGCCGGTGGCGGCGTCGATGGTGAACTCGAACTCCATCTGGTTGTAGATGATCTTGCCCTCGTACTCCCAGCGCCCGTCGTCGTAGTCCAGCTTCCACTCGTAGATGTCCGATGTGGACGCGCCGGGCACCTGATTGACCGCCGTCAGCTTTGCCGTCGCCTCGTCGATCAGCGCGCCGGTCGCGGTGCTGGGCGTCGTTGTCGTCGGCTGCGGCGTGTAGCTCTCGGCATCGTAGTCATAGCTCAGAATGCTCCCCGTCGCGGCGTCGATCTCGTAGTTGTATTCCAAATAGCCATTGTTGGAGGTCGTGACAAACTCGATCTCGTAGACCAGCCTGCCGTCGTCGTAGTCCTGCTTTGCTTGGACAAACGTGACGGCATCGGCAGTCAGACCGGCGTGGTTCAAGGCGATCGTTTTGGCTTCTTCGACGGTGATGCTGCCCTTCGCCTGCGTTGCGGCAGGCTGGGCAGTGACCGGCGCGGCGTAGCCCTCGATGTCGTAGTCGAAGCTCACGATGCTGCCGTCCGCCGTGGCGATGTCATAATCGTACTCCAGATAGCCGTTGCCGGAAGCGACGACGAACTCGATCTCATACACGCTGCGACCGTTATCGTAGTCGCGCTTCGCCTGGATGAAGGTCGCGTCCGCTGCCTTAACACCGGCGTGGTTCAGGGCGATCGTTTTGGCTTCCTCCACCGTGATCTCCCCCGCCGTCTGGTTCGTATTGGGCTGCGCGGTATCGGGCTGTGCGGAAACAGCAGGCGCGACGCCGTTGTATTCCTTTTCAAACTTGACGATCTCCCCTGTTTTCGCGTTCACGTCGCAGTCAAATTCATAGCTGTCCGTGGTGAACTCCACGTCGTAGACCATCGTGCCATCGTGGGTGTCCAGACCGATCTTATAGAGCAGAAGCTCGCTTTCCGTTACGCCCGCCCGTTCCAGCGCGACCGTCTTGGCCTTTGCCTCACCGATGTAGCCCTTCTCGCTGGCTGTGCCGACGACCGTCACCTGCGTCGCCGCCGCCGTTTCCTTGCCCAGCAGCAGATTCAGCTCATTGATGGACAGCGGTGCAAGCTCGTCAAAGGTATGCAGCGTGCTCCTGCTGAGAATATCCTGAATAAGCTGCGCCTTACCAAGCGTGATGCCATACTGCTCCGCCATCTGCTGGAGCTCGCTGCTCCTGACCACGGTCTGGCTCAGCACCGAGGCGCTGAACGAGTCTGTCTGGAGCAGCCGATCGACCTCCGCGCTCAAGCGCGCCTGCAGATCCGCTCCGCGGACGAGATCGTCGTTATCCACGCTGATCAGGATGGAGTTCGCCAGCTCGTTGAGGTAGCCGTTCTGGAGCATCGAGCCGATCAGAGCGTTGACCGCCACATCCAGGCTGCTGCCGGAAAGGTCCATATTGCCGACGATGATCCTTCCGTCCTCATTCAGCGCCTTTACGTTCAGCACCCGTTCCTTCTGATTGACCTGGAGCTCCACGCTGGGGTTGACATCCAGCGAGACCGTCGCATCCACCATATGGTTCACACGGTAGCTTTTGAGTCCAAAGCCGCCCCCGAGGAGCAGGCACAAGCACGCCGCCGCTGCGATCAGCGGGCGCAGCCATGTTTTTTTCTTTTTTTCTGTTGTCATGGAGACTACACGTCCTTTCTGCTCATTACAATCGGAAAGAACGGCATCCAGCACATCCGGCGTAGCGTGTTCATACGCCTGCCGGAGCTTTTCATTCAGCTCCCGATCTGTCATCATCGCCGCCTCCTATTGCAAGTATTGTTTCAGCCGTTTGATGGCCCGGTTGTATTTTGAAAGAACCGTTGAGAGCGGAAGCTCCAGCAGCGCCGCGATCTCGCGGTGCTTAAAGCCCGCCACGGCGTGGAGCGCCACGATCTGCCGCTCCTGATCCGAAAGCTGCTCCAGACAGGCGCGCAGAACACTTCTGTCCTCCATCGTGAGCGCAGCGGTATCCGGGAGCGTCAGCTCCCGATCCTCTAGACCGGCTTCCGTTTTCCGCTGCTCGCGCAGTCTCTGGAAGCACAGGTTTTTCGCAATGGTCAAGATCCACGCCAGCGGCTTTCCGTGGGAGGCATAGCTCCCCGCGCTCTGCCAGACCGCAACATAGCAGTCATGGAGCACATCCTCCGCATCGGGATGGTTCTTCAAAATAGAAAGGGCGAAGCTGTAAACGGATGTACGGGTCGCCTGATACAGCCGCTCCAGAGCCTCCCGTTCTCCACGGGATATGCCTCTCAGAAGCCTGCCCAGCTCCTCACCATCTGTTGCCTGCTTGAGACCTGACGTCAAGGTAAAAAGCAGCATTGTCTCACACCCTTCACTAGAATAATGCACGGGGAACGCGTTTTATTGCAGCGCATAAAAATTTTTTCGCAGGCATTCCAATTTTGCCCAGTTTTTCAGGCTGCGGAGCGCACGTCTCCGCCCGAAGATCCTCGACCCGCCGCAAAGACCAGCCGTAGACAGGCGGTTTTCCGCTCTGGCGGCAGGTAGCGCATTTTCCATCCGCCTGCGCACGTTTTGGCGTATATTACAGGCAAATGACCGCTTTGTCAAGCGCCCTTGCCTTCTCCGCGATACCGCAGCGATGTGAGTCTATGCAATAGTTTTTTGTTATTCATTATAGCCGCCCGAAGAAAACTTCTCGCCTGTACAGAAAAAATCTCTCATCTGTGTAGAAAAACACGAAACGCTCCCTATTTTCTTAAAGATTCTCAAGCAATGTACCTTGAAAACTGAACGCCCATCTGTCAGGGAGATACAGCAGCCGCGGACAGTACGCGACGAGACGGTGGTCCTCTTGTCACGGGAAACAAATCCACTGACGGTTGAAGTCAGAATGGAAGTGGAAACCGGCGAGGTCAAGGAGCATCCGACCTATAAGCGTATTCAGGAATATGTGCAGGAAAAGTACGGCTTCAAAGT
>JALFSI010000026.1:0-78443 GCA_022779365.1 Clostridiales bacterium | reverse complement strand
GCGCATAATTTGTGTGCCGCTGGCACACAAATTCCACACTTGCAGCCTGTATTGTATTTTCTGCGACGTACACGCCGCCGCAGAAAATGATCTGAATCATTTTTGCGCCTGCGGGCGCAAAACTCTGCGAGGCTTTTTCGACAGGCTGAAAAAGGCTTCCGCGAAAGCGGAAGCCTTTTTGTATTTCATTCCTTTGCAGCGGGGTATTCGTTGCAGAGCAGACGGTAGGGGGGCTCGTCCTCTTCGATCCTGGGGAAGCGTCCGACCGGGGGATTGAAGCGATTGTCCGTATTGTCGTCGTTGCACTGGCTGACCTCACCCAGCAGCACCGCGCCCGTCCCTTCCTCCACGGAAAAATCGTGATACAGCCGCTGCTGCACATGGATGCTCTCGCCCGGCGTCAGGCGGATCTGCGTTCCGGCAGGGACGTGATAGGCACGCCCATCCGTGTGGACGGTGACGTCGCTTTCATAGTCGATCTCCTCGTCAGGCAGGGAGTTATAGACCCGGATGAGCACATTGCCGCCGCCGCGGTTGATGATGTCCTCCGTCTTGTACCAGTGAAAGTGGTTTGGCGCGTACTGACCCTCCTTCAGATACAGCAGCTTTTCCGCGTAGACCTTGGGATACTTGTCAGCCATGGCACGGTTTCCGTTGCGGATGGTGATGAGCGAAAAGCCGAATTTGTCAAAATCGCCCTTGCCGTAGTCCGTGATGTCCCAGCCGAGCATACACTCGCGCACCTCGTCGTACTCATGCCCGAGCGTCTGCCACTGTTCCGGCGTAAAGCCGCAGAAGGGCGGCAGATAGCAGCAGTGCTTCCGGCACATCGACTCCAGCTCCTTCAGCGCTCTGTTGATCTCCGAACGTTTCATATAGCTTCCTCCAATATCCTGTTCCGGCGGCTTTCATGGCTCAATAGCCTATCTGCCGGTGTGCTTCCTCGATCAGCTTCTGAACGGTCAGCGACTGCTGCAGCAGCCGCTGCTGCGCCGCAAGATCCTCGCCGCACACCCAGCGGTCGAAGCGGCGCACGACGCGCTCCTGCACGCCGGGGAGCATCGCCGGGTTGGCGATCGGCCAGCCGGGGCAGGAAATGCCGCAGTCATATTCCTCGCAGGTATCCATGGTGTGCTTCTCCACGCCGAGCACCACGGACAGGTTCTTGAGCGTGTAGGTGGCGCGATCACACTGAATTTCGCTGCCGATCATGCTGTGTGCGCACTTGGATACGGTGACGCTCACGTCAAAGCCGTCATAGTGCAGCGTGAGCACGTCCGTACCGTCCACCTCGCCGAGGAAGACGGCGGAGGCGTCCAGCTTTTTGGGCGCGCCGAACAGGTTGACCGCAAAATGCAGCACATAACAGCCAAGGTCTGTCAGCACGCCGCCGTAGAGCGCCCGGTCAAAGCTCGTGATGCGCTCGCCCGCACGCAGCCGGTCCAGCTTGCTGGAGCGCTGGCTGTAGTCAAGCCGGGCGGAGACTACTGAATCCTGCGCCAGCTCCGCGCGCAGCCGGTCTGTGACCGGGGAGTAGAAATTCATCACCGCCTCGGCAAAGATGCGCCCTTCGGTCCGCGCTGTATGGAGGATCTCCTCCATCTCAGCGGCGCTGACGGTGGCGGGCTTTTCGCACAGCACGTGCTTGCCTGCCCGCAGGCAGCGTAGCGCCGCATCCGCGTGCAGGACGTTTGGGATGCAGAGGTACACGACGTCAATGTGCGGGTTTTTCAGCATTGCGTCCAGCTCGGTATACACAAGAGCCTTGCCCTGACCAAGCTCCGCCGCCCGTTCCCGGCTGCGGGAGCAGACGGCAGCCACCCGATCTCCCGCCGCCTCGATGGCGTGATAATAGATATGGCTCAGCCAGTTGGTACCCACGATCGCATAACGAAGCATAGCTGCTCTCCCTCCGTTTTTTGATGGTTTGATTATAGGCTTTTTGCAAGGCTCTGTCAATCTTCGCAAACGGAAAAACTCCATACGAAAATATTTTTTATGCGAATGAAAACGAACTCTTTACACAGCCAGCCCCGCCCGGTATAATAAGCACAGATCAGGAAGGGATGTGCAGGCGCATGACAGGCAAACTGTTCAACATTCAGAAATTCAGTATCAACGACGGTCCCGGCATCCGAACTACGGTTTTTTTCAAGGGCTGCCCGCTGCAATGCAAATGGTGCTCCAACCCGGAATCGCAGAACCGCAACGCCGCCATCGCGGACGCCATGGAGGACGAGACCTACTCCGGCAGGGAATATACCGTAGAGGAGGTCCTGTGCGAGGTGCGCAAGGATAAGCCCTTTTATGACGAATCCGGCGGCGGCATGACCCTATCCGGCGGCGAGGTGCTCCAGCAGGCGGACTTTGCCATGGAGCTGGCGGACACCGCGAGGGCGGAGGGCATCCACGTTGCCGTGGAAACGACCGGCTATGCAAGTCCGGCGCGTTTCGCCGCGTTTATGGAGCACATCGATCTGTTTCTGTTTGACTTCAAGCATGCGGACAGGGAGGCGCACTTCGCGGGCACTGGCGTCTATAATGACGTGATCCTCGAGAATTTACAGCAGCTTTTGCGTGCGGGCAAGCCGGTGATCGCCCGCATCCCGGTGATCCCCAGATTTAACACCAGCCTTGCCGCGGCAAAGACCATGGCGGCGTATCTGCGGCAGGCGGGCGTGCGGGAGGTGCATCTGCTTCCGTTCCACCAGTTCGGTCAGAACAAATACACGCAGCTCGGCATCCCCTATGAAATGGAGACCGTCAAGCAGCTCCATCCAGAAGTCCTCGGCAATTACCAGAAGATATTTCTGGATGAAGGGCTGAACTGCACCTTTCACTGAGCATACGCCCCGGACAGGTTCACGGCCTGTCCGGGCATCTTTTTTTTCGGCACTGCGCGCGGTAGAGCTTGGGGCTCAGCCCCGTTTTCTCCCTGAAAACGCGGGAAAAATGGCTGCTGCTGCAAAAACCGCATTGCAGCGCGATCTCCCCGACGGACAGAGAGGTGTCTGCAAGAAGCTGCCCTGCCTGCTGCGTTCGATAGTCCGTCAGATAGGCGGTGGGCGTCGTTCCAAGCTGGGTCTGAAAGCACCGCCCGCAGGCTCTGGGACTTATATATGCGGAGGCGGCGATCTGGCTCAGATGTAGGGGCTCCGCGTAATGGGCAGCGATGAAGGTGAGCATCTGCTTGATCCGCTGATCGTCCGCGGAGGTATGCCCGCTTTTATGAAGCGGCTGCGTCAGTGCAAACAGAAGTTTCCAGAATTGCAGAAGCCGCTGCTGAAGCTCCAGCTCATACCCCTCCGGCTTTTCCTCATACAGACGGTAGCACCCGCACAGAAGCTCCAGAAGTGGGCGATGCGCCGCTGTGGACGGGTCGAGCTTTACAAAGGGAAGCTCCGATGAGGATACGATGGGCTGCACATACTTGCGCAGGAGCAGGCTGTTGACCCCCACGAACTCCGGTGAAAACTGCTGTTCTTCCTGTATGCAGGCGTCCTCTGGGGCACAGGTGGTCTTATGCAGGATGTTGCTGTTGATAAAGCCGCCCTCTCCCTGTGAAAAGGTGACCGCGCTGCAGGGCAGGTGATACGTCAGAGACCCCCTTCGCATATAGAAGACCTCCAGCTCTCGATGCCAGTGCCACGGAAACATATTCCCGGGGAAAATATGCAGATCACACAGGTCCGCACCGTAGGGAAAATCGGGCGTGATATGGTGCATCCGCTCCTGCTTCGTTTCGGGATCGACATTGACGAAATGACAGTATTCCATAGGCAGCTCCTTGAAAATGGCGTGATTATGCAAAAAAATGGCGAGATAATGGTAGTGCTTTTCATATCTTGTCAATATAATGATACTGCAAATTGCGCAAAAGGCAAGGGGGGATTTCTATGACTGCGCTGCTTGTGATCATTTATCTTTCCTTTGTCGGTCTGGGACTTCCCAATTCCGTTCTGGGAAGCATCTGGCCGCAGATGCAGATGGAGCTCGGCGCCGATGTGTCGCTGGTGGGCTATCTCTCCATGACCGTGACCGCCGGGACGGTGGCGTCCAGCGTTCTGGCGGATCGTATCGTACGCAGGCTCGGCGTGGCGAGAGTGACCGTCATCAGTGTACTGATGACCGCCGGAGCACTTTTAGGCTTTGCGCTTTCTCCTGGTGTAGAGGGGCTGTTTCTTTGCGCGCTCCCGATGGGGCTTGCGGCAGGAGCGGCGGATGTGGCGCTGAACAACTTTGTGGCGCTGCATTATGAGGCGAAGCACATGAGCTGGCTGCACTGCTTTTGGGGCATCGGCGCTTCCGTCGGACCGATGCTCGTTGCAGCCTCCTTGCGGACAGGCGCTTCATGGCGGACGGGATACGGTCTTATTTCCGCCGTGGTGTGCGCCCTGTGCGTCATTCTGATCTGTACGCTCCCCCTATGGGGCAGGGCGTCCGGCGGTGCGGGAGGTCACCAAAGAGCCGCCCCCATATGCGTCGGGCATATTTTCCGCCGCAGGGACGTGCTGCCGCTGCTGTGCGGCTTTGCTCTCTACAATGCGATGGAAACGACCGCCGGGCTGTGGGGTGCGACCTTTGTGCATGACCGCTGCGGCATCTCCACCTCGGATGTGGCACTGACCTCTACATTGTATTTCGGCGCGCTTACTGTAGGACGGTTTTTTGCCGGCTTTGCGGCAAAGCGCTGGTCAGACCGGCAGCTCATCCGCGCAGGGCTGGGTATTTCCGCGCTGGGGATGCTCCTGACTTGGTGCTCCGGCAGCGCATGGCTGGCGATGGGCGGTGTTTGCCTGATCGGGCTTGGGTTTGCGCCCATCTATCCCGCCATGCTGCACGCCACGCCGTTTTACTTCGGCGCGGAGCTGTCACAGCAGGTGATGGGCTTGGAAATGGCGCTCGCGTATGTGGGAAGCACATTTTTCCCTCCGCTGTTCGGTATGTTGGCAGCATATCTGGGCACGTCCATTTATCCGGGATTTTTACTGATCTGTCTGCTTCTGGCGGTGACGGCAACAGAATTGACCGATCGTCTTTTTGAAAAGCGAGAATCCTATGGCAAATGCAGTTGAAAAGTGGTATAATTTAAGACAGGTATCAAGCGAGGAGGGTTTTCCGTTGAAGAAGCGTGAAACAATGATTCTGGAGCTGCTTTCCCAGCATGGAAAAATGGAGGTCACGTCCTTAGCCGAGCAGGTCGGCGTGTCCCAGGTCACCATTCGCAAGGATCTGGACGCTCTGGAAAGCCGTGGTATCCTCAGGCGGGAGCATGGCTACGCCTGCTTTGGCGGAAACGATGACATCAACAACCGTCTGGCATTCCACTATGAGGAAAAACGGCTGATCGCCAGAGAGGCCGCGAAGCTGGTCTCACCCGGGGAAACGGTCATGATAGAAAACGGGAGCTGCTGCGCCCTGCTGGCGGAGGAGATCGCGAAAACGAAGCCCGGCGCCAAGATCATCACCAACAGCGCCTTTATTGCCAGCTATATCCGAAAGGTCAATGGCATTCATGTGGTCCTGCTGGGCGGAGATTTTCAAAATGATGCACAGGTCATGGTCGGACCGATCCTGCGGGTATGTGTATCGCAGTTCTATGTAGATAAGCTGTTCGTGGGTACTGACGGCTATTCTCCCGATCGGGGCTTTACCAACAATGACCACTTGCGTGTGCAGGCTGTTCGGGATATGGCGGAGCATGCCAGTCAGGTCGTTGTTGTGACAGAAAGCGTGAAATTTTCCCATCAGAGTGTCGTCCCCATGGGGCTGGACAATCGGATCAGCGCCGTGGTAACAGATGCGCAGATGCCTGACGAGGCGGAGGCAGCGCTGTGTGCAAAGGGTGTCCGTGTTTTCAAGGCAGCCTTGCGGGAGAAGGACAATGAAGCGTGATATGGGGCACTGGGTCGTTTTCTCCGGCGGCTACACAGAACCGATCCAAATGGCCTCCAGCGAGATCGTGCCCGGCAGGGGTAAGGGCATCGGCGTGTACGCCGTAGATGCGGTGTCCGGGCGGATAACGTGCAGCGCGATGCTGCCGTCCACGCCGAACCCGTCGCATCTGACGACCACATCGGACGGTCGGTTTCTCTACTGCGTGAGCGAATTGAAGGAAGCCTGCGGCATCTGCGGCTCGACGGTCTCCGCCTACGCGGTGGAGGCGGGCGGCGCGCGGCTGCGTCTGCTCAGCCGTCAGGCGACCTGCGGCGCGGATGCCTGCTTTGTGTGCCTGTGGCATAACGAAAAGTGGCTTCTCGCCGCAAACTACTCCGGCGGAAGCGTCGCGGTCTTCCCGGTCGAGGCAGGCCACGCGCTGGGATCGGCTTCCTGTGTCCTGCGGCACAGCGGCTGCGGCACGGACGTGCAGCGGCAGGAAAGCCCACATCCGCATCAGATCCTGCCCGCACCAGACGGACATCACGTTTACGTCCCCGATCTGGGGCTGGACCGGCTGGTCTGCTACCGCTTTGATGAGGAAGCGGGCTGGCTGATAAAAGACGGCTGGCAGGACATCTCAGGGCTGCCCGGGCAGGGCATCCGCCACGGCGTATTCAGCGCGGACGGAACGCGCCTGTATGTGATGACGGAGATGGCGGCGCAGGTGAATGTTTACAGCTACGACCCCGCTGACGGCAGCGCAGAGCTGCTGCAGGTCTGTGACACTGTGAGCGGCACGACGGACAGCTTGGGCGCGGCGATCCGGCTTCACCCGAGCGGAAGGTGGCTTTATGTGTCCGTGCGGGGCGCGGATGTGCTGGTGCGCTTCCGCATCGGCGAGGACGGCTGTCTTACCGAGCAGAGCCGCATCAGCAGCGGAGGAAGGATTCCGCGTGATTTTGACCTGACGCCGGACGGGCGGTTTCTTCTGGCGGCAAATCAGGACAGCGACAGCCTGTGCGTCTTTGAAATTGACACCGAAGGCGCTCTGCATCCCCGAGGATGCTGCGATACGCCCATCGGCGCGTGTACCGTGCTGCACATTTTGTAATTGCATATCATACGGCTAAAAATCCCCCGGCGGTTCAAAATGAACCGCCGGGGGATTTCAGACTGTCAAAAAAGCCTCGCAGAGTTTTGCGCCCGCAGGCGCAAAAATGATTTGGATTATTTTCTGCGGCGGCGTGTACGTCGCAGAAAATACAGCTCAGTCCGCAAGTGCGGAATTTGTGTGCCTGCGGCACACAAATTATGCGCGCAGCGGGCTGCAAGCCTTTTCAAACGAAAACCCAGCGAAGCGGTTTTCGTTTGAGAGCGTGTCAAAAATACTTTTTTGACACGCTCAATCCTCCGGCGGTTCAAAATGAACCGCCGGGGGATTTGTGGTCGTGCTGTTTTCAGAGCGTCTGCTCGGTGCGCTCAATGATGTCATCCTGCGTTTTTTTGGAAAGCACATTGAAGAAAGCGCTGTACCCCGCGACGCGGACGATCAGATCCTTGTGATCCTCCGGGTGAAGCTGCGCGTCGATCAGAGTATCCCGAGATACGATGTTGTACTGCACATGATAACCGTGAAGCGTATTGAAGAAGGTGCGGATCAGCATCTCCAGCTTCTGACGGTTTTCGGCGGTGGAGAGCATCTGCGGCGTCATTTTCTGATTCAGAAGAACACCGCCGGTGATCTTATCGGTGGGGAGCTTGGAAATGGATTTGAATACGGCGGTCGGACCGTGCTTGTCGGCGTTGTGCGCCGGGCTGCATCCCTCAGCCAACGGCTCAAACGCATTTCTGCCGTCGGGGGTGGCCTTCGTACCCATGCCCTGACCCACGTTTGCGCTGATGGAGGAGGTGCCCGCATAGCGGATGCCGCCGATTGGTCCTCTCAGGTGACGGGTGTTCGGATACTTTTTGATCTCGTCGATATAAGGCGCGTATGCGTCCACGACAAGCTGATCCACTGCATCATCGTCGTTGCCGTATTTCGGCGCGTCCTCGATCAGCATCCTCTGGATCTCTTGATTCTCGGGGGACTGGAAGTCGTCCAGAATGGCGTTCCAGAGCTGCTCTCTCGTGATCCTCTTTTCATCGTAGACCAGCTTTTTGATGGCGGAGAGGCAGTCTGCCATATTGGCGATGCCGACCTGCAGACCGGAAATAAAGTCGTAGACAGCGCCGCCCTCCTTGATGGTGCGACCACGGGCGATGCAGTCGTCCGTCAGCGCCGAGCAGAGCACGTCGGGGACGTCACGCTCAGATGCCTTGTCGATAAAGTTCTCTACGATCACGCTGTATCGGGTCATTTCACGCAGAGACTTGTCCCAGGCTGCCATCAGCTCATCGTAGGATGCCATATCCTTAAAGAACCCATAGCCCTTGACGAACCGCTTGCCGGAGGTCATATCCACACCGTCATTCATGACGCACAGCAGCAGGCGAGGGAAGTTGATGTAGGACATACCTGTGCAGCGGTAGCCCCACTTGCCGGGAACGGCAGTTTCCACGCAGCCGATCGCGCTGTAATTGTAGGCGTCCTCCTCGGAAACGCCCCAGCCTATAAACGAGGGAATGATGATCTCATCGTTATTGAGTGCCGGCATGCCGAAGCCAAGACGCATGACCTCGATGCACTCGTCAAAGAACTTCGGGTCAAGGTTTTTGTGATAGCGGACGGTCAGGTTGGGCTGCGTCAGGCGCGTCTGCGCGACGGACTGAAGCACCACAAAGCTCAATTCGTTGACGGCATCCTTCTTATCGGTGGTCTGACCGCCGATGGTCACATTCTGGTACATCGGAGAGCCGGCGGAGCTGAGCGTGTGCGCCTGCGAGCGGAGCTTGTTGATGGTCAGGGTCTTGATCCACAGGCAGGTCAGAAGCTCGAGCGCGTCCTCCCTGGTGAGCCTGCCGGACTGCATATCCGCCTGATAGTAGGGATACATATACTGATCAAAGCGTCCGTAGCTCAAGGAGTGACCGTTGGATTCGATCTGAAGGATGAGCTGGATGAACCATACTGACTGGACAGCCTCGCGGAACGAATCCGCAGGCTCGTAGGGGACCTTTGCACAGATGCGGCTCATCTCCAGAAGCTCTGCGCGTCTTGCGCCGTCAGCTTCCTTTTCAGCAAGCTCCCTTGCCAGCGCGCTGTATCGAAGCGCAAAGGTGCGCACGGCGTCGATCACGATCAGCACAGCCTTGTAGAACATGGTCTTGTCGATGCTGTCAGGGTCAGTCAGATCGAGCGCGGCAAGACAAGCTCTGGTACGCCTTTCGTATCCGCAAAGCCCCTCCTTCAGGACTCTGGGATAGTTGACCGCCAGATGCGCATCGCCCGCGTTGAGCTTTCCCTCCATGCCAAAGACGCCGGTTTCCATGAATACACTGACTTCCTCGGGCAAAAGCGCCTCACCTCTGGCGCGAAGATTGTTATTTTCCCAGAACGGCGCGATGTCGCGCAGCTGCTGCTTGGTCTCCTCCGTGATGTAGAATACGTCGCCGTCCCGCTTTTCAAACAGATCCAGCTCCTTGAGCACAAAGCCCATGGTGTATTCCGGGAAGATCGGCGCGTTCACGTTCTTGGTCGCCTGATTGCCGGCAAGCAGCGTTTTGTCCTCAATATAGATCGTCATGTTCTCCAGGATCTTTTTGAGCATAAGCGCCCTTGCCATGACGCGGGGCTGATTCTGATTTTCCTGATAAGCCTGCGTTGCCAGAATGGCGCGCTCGGCATCGACGTAAGGCTTTTCGTCCAGCACTTCTTCACGGAATGCCTTCATCCGCGCAGTTAAGCTTCCAAAGTGTTCTCTATTTTCCATAGCCGTTCCTCCTATATCCCGGTGAGTTCATTCGTAATAGTTTCATCTTACGTTCGTAACACAATAATACTACACGATCGTTTTCCGTGTCAATAGGAAATGTGCCGGATGTCAGCGTTTTTTTATCATACTATTAAATATTTATATGCAAAACTGTTTTTGCTGTGCATTTCACAGGAAAATCGGACGCCTTTGCTTCTGGGCGAGTGGGTTTTTGTGATAACGCACAAAAACCCGGGTGCTTTTTTGTTTATAGCCACATATGCTTTCGTTCGTAAATAATATTGACACGAAACAAAGCGTTTGCTATTATATAAACAACAGTTCGGACCAAAATGGAGGGCAGTTCAGTGCAATATCGAATTGGAATAGATGCCGGCGGCACAAAGGTTGCCTACGGACTATTTGACGCAGATCATGCGCTGGTGGATCGTTTTCAGCACGCAACGCCCATCACGGCAGATGGACCTGCCTTTTGCGACCTTGTGATCGAGAGCCTGCACAGGCTGCTCCGGAAAAACAACATCGGTGTTGACAGCTTGCAGGGCATCGGTATTTGTATGCCTTCGTTTATTCTGTTTGACGAGGGCTATGTGTGCATGACCTCCGCCATGGTCAACATCCGCGATTTTGCGATGCGTGATTATTTGCAGGAACGGCTGAACGTGCCGGTGGTTCTGGACAACGACAGCAATGTTGCCGCGCTGGCCGAGCATCGCTACGGTGCGGGACGGGGACGCCGGCACATGATCTACATGGCGACCAGCACCGGCATCGGCAGCGGCTTGATCCTCAACGGCGAGCTGTTTCGGGGCAGCTACGGTTGGGCGGGGGAGAGCGGTCATATGCTGATCACCCCCGACGAGGGGATAGATTGCGGATGCCGCAACTCCGGCTGCTTTATGTCGTGGGCATCTGGCCGCTACATTCCGCAGCACATCCGCCGCATGGCGCAGGGACGCCAGACCAGCATGGAGCTCGGTCCAGAGCTTGACTGCGTGGCGCTGCACCGTGCCTGCTGTGAGGGCGACCCGCTCTCGCTGGAGGTTCTGGATCAGACGGCGCACTACCTTGCCGTCTGTGTGTTCAACATTTATCAGCTTCTCAATGTAGATCTATTCGTTTTCGGCGGCGGTCTTGTGAACTTTGGACCGATGCTCTACGACCGCGTTCGCGCCGAGTTTGACCGCTACAATCACATTCCGCAGCCGGTCGAATTTCGGTTTGCCGAGCTGAAGCAGGATTTCGGCATCATTGGCGCCGCCGAGCTTGTCCGCGGCATCTGACACGTCATTGACAGCGCTCGCTGTTAATAAAAACAATTTTGGAGGAAAACGAAATGAAGAAACTCATCGCTTTGCTGCTGGTCTTCGTCATGGTGTTGACGATGGTCGCCTGTGCCGCAAAGACCAACGCGCCCAAGGCTGACACGCCCGCAAACGACACCAAGACTGACGCGCCCGCCACCGACGAGAGCAAGACCGAAGCACCCGCCGGCAAGATCAAGGTCGGCTTCGTTACCCAGTCCCTGACCAACGCCTCTCAGGCGTATGCGTGGACGCAGTTCCAGAAGTACGCGCCCGAGTACGGCTTTGAGGTCACTCTGTTCGACGAGGATTACGACTCTCAGAATGGCGTTGCCGCTATCTCCACCTGCATCGCGGAGGGCTACACTGCTATCTGCCTGAACCCCACCGACCCTGCCGCGCTGGTTCCCGCACTGAAGGAAGCCAAGGAAGCCGGCATTATCATTGGCCTGTATTCCTCCGATCTGCCTGATGAGTCCAAGCAGTACCGCAATTTCATGTGCGGCACCAACGATTTCCTCTTTGGCGAGATCGCTGCGCAGACCATGATGGCGGCGTTCCCCAACGGCGTCAAGATGGTCGAGGTCGGCGGTCAGTCCGGTCATGACGCGCAGATCAAGCGCCACGACGGCTTTATGTCCGCCATCGACGACAGCGTCACGGTTCTCGACTCCAAGGACGTTGCGCAGTGGGCGACCGAGGACGCCATGGCGATCATGGAGGACTTCATCTCCCTGTACGGCGATGAGATCCAGGCTGTCTTCTGCCACTGGGATACCGGCGCTACCGGCGTTATCCAGGCACTGAAGAATGCCGGGATCGAAGGTGTTTACGTCATCGGCATCGACGGCTGCTCCGTTGGCTACGACCAGGTCCGCGAAGGCACGCAGGCTCTGTGCATCGGTCAGTCCTTCTCCCAGATGACGCAGGACGCGTTTACCTGCATCACCAAGCTCATGAACGGCGAGACGCTGGAGAGCGACGTTGTCTGGACCGAGCCCGACATCGTCAACGCCGAGACCATCGACAACTTCCCCTATCCCGAGTGGTAATTGAACGGTCATCTTTTAGATGGCATATATAAAACGATCTCTTTGCCCCGGCTTCGACCGGGGCAAAGCTGATTCTCAGTAAAATCCAAGGAGGAGCCGCAGAATTGGAAAAGCGCGATAACATTTTGGTCGTCAAGGATGTCTGCAAATACTTCCCCGGCGTTGTTGCTCTGGATCATGTTTCTCTGGAGATCCCGCGGGGCGTCGTGTACGGCATCGTTGGCGAAAACGGAGCGGGCAAGTCCACGCTCATGAAGATCCTCTCCGGCGTCTATGAAAAGGATGGGGGCACCGTTATCTTTAACGGTGAGACGATTGAAAAAACAACGCCGATCCAGGCGCTGCGCCGCGGCCTCAGCATCATCTATCAGGAATTTAATCTGGTCAACAAAATGACTGTCGGCGAAAACATCTTTTTGGGACGCTTCGGCGAAACAAAAGGCATGAAGGGTACGCACCAGAGGGCACGCGCGCTGCTTGATTCCATCGGCAGCACCATCGATACCCACACCATCGTGGGCGACCTGAGTGCATCGGAGATGCAGATGGTCGAGATCACCAAGGCATTGTCCTTTGACTCCAAGCTGATCATTATGGACGAGCCGTCCAGCTCCCTGACCGCAGAGGAGCTGAAAAAGCTCGGCGGCATCATCAAGGATCTGCGCAGCCGCGGCATCTCCATTATCTATATCAGCCACAAGCTGGACGAGATCTTTGATTACTGCGACATCGTGACCATCATGCGTGACGGTCATGTGATTGACACCAAGCCCATCGGCGAGCTGACCCGCTCCGAGATGATCGCAAAAATGGTCGGTCGTACGATCGATAATGAGTATCCCCTCAGAGCGAGCTTCGTCGGTGAGCCGCTGCTGGAGGTCAAAAATCTGAATACGAACAAGCTCCACGACATCAGCTTTACGCTGCACAAGGGCGAGATCCTGGGACTGGTCGGTCTGGTCGGCGCGGGGCGCACGGAGATCGTCCGTGCGATCTACGGCGCGGATAAGGTCCGCGGGCACGAGATAACGCTGAACGGCGAAAAGCTCCGCATCCGCACGCCCCATGACGCCAAGCAGGCGGGCATGGCGCTGGTGCCGGAGGATCGTAAGCGTGAGGGGCTGGTTTTGCCGTTTTCCGTGGAGAGCAACATCGCCATGGCGTCCTACGAATATATGACCAAGCTCGGCTTCCTGAACGCCTCCAAGGAAGCGGAGATCGCAGACCGGCAGATCAAGGCGCTGTCTGTCAAAACGCCCACCGCGGCAACGAAGGTCGTGTCACTCTCTGGCGGTAATCAGCAGAAGTGCATCGTCGGCCGCTGGCTGGAGCGCGAGCCCAAGATCCTGATCCTGGATGAGCCGACCCGCGGCATTGACGTGGGCGCAAAATATGAGATCTATGTTCTGATGAACAAGATCGTGGCGGAGGGTGGCGCGATCATCATGATCTCGTCGGAGCTGCCTGAGGTTTTGAATATGAGCAACCGTGTCCTGACGATCTGTGAAGGCCGGATCACCGGGGAGTTTGACCCGTCGGTGGCATCCGCGGCGGAGATCATGGACAAGGCGATCGGCTGAGATCGGAGGGAAATGACATGAAAAAGAAAACAGTGAATCCCGCCGTGAAGTTTTTGCAGGAAAACCTCGTCTCCATCGGCATCATTCTCCTGATGGTGGTCACCGCCGTCATCAATCCAACCTTTATCAGTGCATCAAATCTGACCAACGTCCTGCGTCAGTTGGGGGCTCTGCCGTTTGTCGCGCTTGGCATGACCTTTGTCATCATCGGCGGCTTCATCGACCTCTCCGTTCCCGGTATCCTCTCGCTGACCGCTGTTGTGGCTGTTACGCTCGTTGACCCGCTGGGGCAGGTCGGCGCCATCGTAGTCGCGTTGCTGCTCGGTGCGGCGCTGGGTTATCTCAACGGCGTGGTCCTCACCGGCAGCGGCGCCATGACACAGGCGGAGGTCCTGTTCATCACCTACGGTATGAGCTCCGTCTTTATGGCAATCGGTCTGCTGTTTACCAACGCGGAGACGCTTCGCCTGATGCGCTCCACCAAGCCCATCACCATTTTTGAGACGCTTTCTTCCACCGTGGGCATCGTGCCGGTGATCGTGATCGTGTTTGTTGTGCTGCTGGTCGTCATGCACATCTTCCTCAATAAGACACTCGCCGGCCGTAGCGTGACGCTGCTGGGCGGCAACAAGGATGCAGCATACCTGTGCGGCTTTAACACCAAGCGCGCCATGCGGATGATCTATTCCATCAACGGCTTGTTTGCCGCCATGGGCGCGATCGCACTGGTGTCGCGTGTCACCACTGCCACCGCGACCTGCGGCACCGGCTATGAGACCAATGCGATCCTCTGCGTTGTCGTCGGCGGCACGTCCCTGAAGGGCGGAAAAGGCAGTGTCCTGCGCACGATGCTGGGCGTTATTCTGATCACCCTGCTCGGCAACTGCATGAACCTGCTGGGTCTATCCACCTATATGCAGTCGATCATGCGTGGTGCGGTGCTGGTCATTGCCATCTGGCTGGACAACCGCCGTGAGCTGTAAAAGGAGGACGACACCGTGAAAGCTAGTTCTATTGGAAAGAAAACCCTAAGAGTCATCACCAGGCAGAAGGCTGTCGTCGCCATCATCGTTATGATGGTCATGATGCTCTTCTTTGATACAAAATTCTACACATCTTACAGTATACTGGAGATGCTCCGTTCTGCGGCTATTCTCGAGATCGTGGCTTTTGGCGTCACGGTCGCGGTCATCTGCGGCGGCTGTGACCTGTCCGTCGGCGGGACGCTGTGTCTGGGCGGCATCCTGGCAATTATGGTCATGAATGCAGGTCTTCCCATCTGGTTGGCGTTTGTGGTCGCACTGGCAGCCGGTGCAGCTGTTGGCTTTATCAACGGCTTCCTCGTGGTTCAGCAGAAATGCGAGCCGTTTATCATTACACTTGGCATGGGTATGCTCTTAAAGGGTATTTGTCAGCAGATCACCAATGCCCATCCGCTCGGCTGCAAGAACCCCAGCTTTATGGACATCTCCAATGCAAAGCTCTTTGGCGCTGTTCCGTCTCTTGTTGTGTATATGCTGCTTTTGGGCGCTGCGTTTTACTATCTGATGCGCTATACCAGCTATGGTCGCAACTGCTACGCGATCGGCGGCAACTACGACGTCGCGAAATACTCCGGCATCAAGGTCATCCCGATCAAATGGACAGCCTTTGTTATCAGCGGCATGACTGCCACGCTGGCAGGCGTTTTGCTGTCCTCGCGTATGAACACCGGCAACTCTGTTTACGGCGATACCACCGGTATGCTGGTCAACTGCGGCGTCGTCATCGGCGGCACGTCCTTCGCTGGCGGCGAGGGCGGCATTATGCAGAGCTTCATCGGTCTGATGGCGGTGCAGATGCTCTCCACCTGTATGTCCGCGCTGTCTGTTGACGGCTTCTGGCAGAAGCTGATCGAGGGTCTGATGATCGTCGCCATCATTGCGGCAGATTGCTATTCCAGAAAACGCAAACGCGAAAACGTCTGATGCGGAGCGAGGGAGCAGCATGAGGGAACAGAATTATCTGGATCATCTGGTCGGCGTGTTTGGTCAGCCCGTAGCGGAGAATCCCGGCGTCGTCATTCAGGATGCCGCCTTCCGGGCGCTCGGTCTGGAGCGGTGGCGGTATCTGACGCTGGATGTGGATAAGGACAAGCTGGGCGATGCCATCCGCGGGCTGAAGGCGCTTAAAATGCGCGGTGTCAACTGCACCATCCCCCACAAGATCGCGGTCATGGAGTATTTGGACGAGCTCTCCGAGAGCGCCCGTCTGATTGGCGCGGTCAATACGATCGTAAACGACAACGGCAGGCTTTACGGCGACAACACCGACGGCAAAGGCTTTATGATGTCCTTGCAGTCCAACGGTGTAGACGTCAGGGGAAAGCGCGCCGTGGTATTCGGCGCCGGCGGCGCGGCCCGCGCCATCTGCGTGGAGATGGCGCTCGCAGGCGCGGCGGACATCACCATCGTCTGCCGCCCGAGGGGGCGCGCCCTTGGCGAGGCGCTTGTGGAGATCGTGCAGAAGAACACCCAAACGGCGGTACGCTGCGAGGACTGGGTCGGCGAGCACAGCATCCCCGCTGGCACGGACATTGTTGTAAACGCAACGCCGGTCGGTCTGTACCCCAATGTGGGAGAGCTGCCCAAGATCGCGCTGGACTCCATCACGCCGGATATGTTTGTGCAGGACATCATCCCGAATCCCACGGAAACTGCACTCGTCAAGGAGATGCGCCGCCGCGGCATCCCCTGCGCCACCGGCGCCGGGATGCTCATCGAACAAGCTGCGCTGAACATTGAGATGTGGACTGGGCAGAAGCCCGACCGTTCGGTGATGCTCAAGGCGCTGGAGGAGGCGCTGGCGTAAGAGATGAAAGTGCAAACGCGCGTGAGCGAAAAGCTGCGGGACTTCCCTATGTGTATAACGACGAGACCATTCTGAGGCAGCAGTACGCCTATCAGGATGCGTTGGCAAAATACAATCGGACGCTTCCGTCTGAACACGAAACGCGCGCCAGAATGCTGCTGTCGCTGATGGCGGAGGTGGGTGAAAGCTGCACCATTGACACGCCGGTCCATGCCAATTGGGGACTGTGTCACGTTCATTTTGGCAGAAACATCTACTGTAACGCAATGGTGTCCTTTGCCGATGATGCAGACATTTATATCGGAGACGACTGCATGATCGGTCCCGGCACGGTGTTTGCCACAGCCGGGCATCCAGTCAACCCCCGCCTGCGGGAGCTGCGGTATGTGTATAACCTGCCCATCTGCGTGGGGCGAAATGTTTGGATTGGCTCCGGCGTGCAGATCATGCCCGGCATCACCATCGGCAACAACAGCGTGATCGGCGCAGGCTCCGTGGTCACCAAGGATATTCCCTCCAATGTAAAAATCCTTGCCGGATCGCCGTTTGGCTCATACTGCAAGCGCCTTCCGATCCTTTGGAAGGCGCTTGTTTTTTAAAAACGCTTTGGATGCAAATGACCTTTTAGGGCATGAAAATTAAAGAGGCCACAGAAACACGCAGCTTCGAGCAAATTCCGGCTGCTGCGCGTCACTACACAGAAGCATAAAACAATGTGTAAGATGGCATCGCGCTTATCTTGACGAACATGGCGCCTTCTTAATTACCAAATCTGGTCAGCGTATCTGCGAAGCACTCAGTATTTCAAAATACACGCTGTATAATTACCTTGAAATTTCAAGAGATGCCGCCAAAAATAGTTGATCATGAATTAGACGATGTGGAGGATTATGACCAATATGGGCTGACAGAGCCGGTCTGCACCATCCGCATCACCGCTGACGTGGAAACCTGCACTGTCGAACTTAGCGATTTCAGCAAGATGGACGAGCAGCGGTATGTTTCCAGCGGCGACGGCAAGGCATATCTTATCAGCCACGATCCGCTGGATGAATTTGACGCGGTTCTGCGGGATATGATCCTGGATGACGCCATCCCGGCATTTGATACCGCGAAGCAGATCGCGTTCTCCGGCGCGGAAAACTATACCATCACTTATGACGAAAACGGCACGAGCATCTGCGCGGACGATGTGTACTTCACAGACGAAGAATTGTAGACCTTTGGGCTGGATGGACCGGCGCTGAGCGTTGCGCTTGACTACAGCAGCTCGGATGAAGGCGGAAACGAAACGGACTCCGGCACGCTGGTGCTGCACCTGTCAGCATTTTTTCTCCTTTTTGTTGCAGCTGCAACGGAGTTTTCGGATGATACTGCTATAATAGCAGCAAAATACAGATTTGGAGAGTTTTTTATGAAAAAAACAACATGGATCGCGCGCACCGCGGTCTGTCTCGCGCTTCTGATCGCCGTTCAGTTCTTCACCAAAAGCCTCGGTCAGTTCGTGACCGGCTCGTGCGTCAATCTGGTGCTGGCGATCGCTTCACTGATCGGCGGCGTCTGGTCGGGCGTGACGGTCGCGGTCATTTCACCGTTCTGCGCGTATCTGCTCGGCATCGGCCCGGCATTTTTGCCGATGGTGCCGTGCATTTCATTGGGAAACGCCATCTACGCCGTCCTGTTTGGGCTGCTCGTCGGCAAGTGCCTGCAAAAGAAAAAACTGCCCGCCGCATACGGCAGCATGGTGCTGGCTGCCGCGGCAAAGTTTGTGACGATGTATGTCGTCCTTGTCCGCCTGGTAGCGCCGGCTGTCGTCCCGGCGGCAAAGCTCAGCGCCGTCACAGCATCCTTTACCTGGCCACAGCTCATCACTGCCGCCATCGGCGGTGTGCTGGCGTGCCTGATCGCGCCGGTTCTCCACCGTGCGCTGGAAAAGAAGAGCTGAGCACTGAAAATACAGTCTGGAGCAGCGGCGCTGATCTGCACCGCTGCTCTTTGTTTTCTGGAATTAGCCGCGTTCAGTGCGTCGGTCGTGGCGGTGACGGCGTTGCCGGGGGCTTTCGACGCCTCGCCGATGACGAGCACCTGCGGGCAGACGGCTTCCGCCATCTCCTTGAGGGGGCGTTGGAGCGTGCGCCCATGGCAAGGACGATGCTGTCAAAGCCGCGAAGGCTTCCCGGCGTGCCGTCCGCGAGGGCGTGATCCACGCCGTCGGGGAAAAACTGCCCGACCTTTGCGCCGGTGTACAGCCCGACATTGTGCTCGCGGAACGTCTCGAACATATGCCGGCGACTCTCGGGGGTGACGCCCGCCGCGATGACGTCCACCATTGCCGGTCGGATACGCCGCGATGCGGAAATTGCCGCCCAGCTCCGGCAGGAGCTTTTGACGCACGGCGATGGTTTCGGGCAGGTCGAGACTATACCAGTGTGCGTAGCCGCTCAAGCGGTAGCTTCCCGGCACTTTTGAAGAAAAACTTCGCGGTATATTTCTGCCAGACTCGGTTGGTGCGGGGCACGGCGCTTGACAGTACGGTATTTTAGATACATAATATATAATATACATCAAACAATATACATCGAACAGAAAGAAAGGATATACGCTATGGCGCCCAAAAACAAGTTTACGAAAGAGGAAATGGTCGCGGCGGCGGTGCGTGTGGTGCGATCGGGCGGCATCGGCGCGCTGACTGCCAAGACGCTGGCGGACGCGCTCGGCACGTCCACGCAGCCGATTTTTACCGCCTTCGGCTCGATGGACGGCGTGCGGCAGGCGGTCTATGCCGCGGCGGTGCGCGTGTATGGCGGGTACACGGACGCGGGGCTGCGCGAGAAAATTCCGTTTTTCGGCGTCGGGATGCAGTACATCCGCTTCGCGCGCGAGGAGCCGGAGCTGTACCGGCTGCTGTTTTTGACGCAGGACGCGGAGTTCAGCGCCATGCGCGCGATGGCGCATTTGCAGGAGGCGGTGCGCCCGACGCTCATGCGTATTTACCGCGTCACCGCCGCCGAGGCGGACCGCTATTTCCGCGACCTGTGGCTCGTGGTGCACAGCTTGTCCACGCTCATCGTGACGGGCGACTGCCCGTACTCCGACTGCGAGATCGGGCAGATCCTCACAGGCTTCAGCATCAGCATCTGCAAGTCCATCAAGGAGATTCCCGGCTTCGCGTCCGATAATTTTGACCGCGAACTGGTGGCGCTGCTTTTGCCCGATCCAGTTCTATGACGTCGGCGCGCTCGTCTGGTTCGCGCGCATCATCGAGTGGGAGTTCCCCGGCTTTTCCGTGGAGCGCTGCAAGGAAAACCTCCTGCGTGCGCAGCGAATTTTAGACCAGACCGGCGTGATCGAAGGTCGGATACACAGATTTTTGCTCGTGAGCGCCAAACGTGCGTAAAGAAACAGCCATCCCGCTGGGATGGCTGTTTTTCTTTATACAAGAAACCCCACCGCGAAAGCGTTTCGCGGCGGGGTGCTTTTTGCGTGTACGCTCAGAGCGCCGTGCCGGTTTTGGGGACGAACAGATGCGTCATATCGGCGCGTTCTAATTCCAACAGGCGCACCTTGCGGGCAATGCCGCCGCCGTAGCCGGTCAGGCTGCCGTTTGTGCCGACCACGCGGTGGCAGGGGATCATCAGCGAGATGGGATTGTGCCCCACCGCGCCGCCCACCGCCTGTGCTGACATTTTGGGGAGATTTTGCTGGTGCGCAATTTCGGCGGCGATCTCGCCGTAGGTCACCGTTTCACCGTACGGTATGGTTAACATAATATCGCAGACCGCCTTGCGGAACGGTGTGGAGTCATAGCGCAGCGGCGGGAGATGATCCGGCGTGCGCCCGGAAAAATACACGTCCAGCCAGTGCCGCGCCTCGGCAAACAGCGGATGCTCCGCCGCCTCTACCTGCTTGGGCAGGATGCTTCCAAAATGCTTCTGCCCGTCGAACCAGAGCCCGATGAGTACCTCACCGTCACACGCGAGTGTGATCGCGCCAAGCGGGGAGGCGTATTTGGCGGTGTAGATCATGGCGTTTTCTCCTTTTTCAGCTTATAGTCCTTCAGCTCGGGGAGCGCGCCGCCGGAGACTGCCCAGAGGTACAAACTCGCCACGCTGCAATAGGGGCTGAAGCGGCGGCGGTATTTTTGAAACAGCTTGCGGTCGATGGCGCGGTGGTGGTAGACCATGCGCAGCCCGCGCTGGATGGCAAGGTCGTCGTAGCTGAAAATATTCGGGCGCTGGAGGCAGAAGAGCAGGATCATCTCCGCTGTCCACACGCCGATGCCCTTGAGCGTGCTCAGCGCCCGGATGGCGTCCTCGTCGTTCCTATGCGCCACCGCGTCCAGGTCGAACGCGCCGGTGTGCACCTTTTCGGCAAAGTCCGTGATGTACTCCGCCTTGCGGAACGTCATGCCGAGCGCTTGCAGCGAGGGCACGCCTGCCGCGAGGATCGTTTCGGCGTTGACCGCGCCGAGCGCGTCCTGCATCCGCTGCCAGATGGTTGCCTGCGCCTTCATTGAAATTTGCTGCCCGATGATGTGATGGATGACGGACGAAAACAGGTCCGTGTCCACCGTGCGGTCGATGTGCCCCACGCGGTCAATGACCGCGCCCAGCCGCGCGTCCTTCTGCCGCAGATAGGAGAGCTCCGCCTCCCCATATGCAAAAAGCAAATCCATCACCTGCCTTCAAATTCTGACCTGATTATACCATGTTCCGGCGTGAAACGCCACCGAAAAGCGGTTGCAGACATGAAAAGACGCAGGGTCGGCATTTGCCGATCCCGCGTCCCAGTTTGTTGAAAAAGCCTCGCAGAGTTTTGTGCCCGCAGGCGCAAAAATGATTCAGATCATTTTCTGCGGCGGCGTGTACGTCGCAGAAAACACAATATTCAGGTTTCCGCAGCAAGCTCACGGACGGCTTTGGCGGCGGCATCGATCTCCTGCTCGGTGTTGAAGCAGGAAAAGCTGAAGCGCACCGCACCCTGCTTGGTCGTGCCGAGCGCCTGGTGCATCCGCGGCGCGCAGTGCGCGCCGGGACGTGTAGCGATGCCGTAGTTGGTGAACAGCACGTCGGCGACCTCGGACGAATCATAGTCGCGGATGTTGAGCGAGACGATGGCGGCGCGCTCCGGCTGCGAAAAATCGCCGTAGACCGTGACACCGGGGATGCTTCGCACCGCGTCATAAAAGCGCTGCATGAGCGCGCGCTCGCGCGCGCCGATCGCAGCGACGCCCTCTTGCAGGAGGTAGTCGAGCGCCGCGTCCAGCCCCGCGATACTGTGGCTGTTGAGCGTGCCCGCCTCCAGCCGCGTGGGATACATCGGCGGCTGGTCTTTATCGTAGGAATGCACGCCCGTGCCGCCGCGCAGCAGCGGACGGATGTCCACACCCGGGCGGATGCACAGCCCACCTGTGCCCTGCGGACCCATCAGACCTTTGTGCCCCGTAAAGCAGAGCACGTCGATGCCCAGTTCCTCCATGTTGATGGGCAGCGCCCCGGCGGTCTGCGACGCGTCGGCGATGAGCAGCGCGCCGTGCGCGTGCGCGATGCGGGCGATGCGCGCGAGGTCGAGGACGTTTCCCGTCAGGTTGGAGGCGTGCGTGCAGACGATCGCCTTGGTGTTCTCGAGGAACAGGCTCTTGAAATCGTCATAGCAGACATTCCCATGCCGATCCGCCGGGACAAAATCGACGAGCGCGCCGCGCGATTGCAGATCGTAGAGCGGGCGCAGGACGGAGTTGTGCTCCAGATCGGTGGAGATGACATGGTCGCCGGGGGCAATCAGCCCGTAGATGGCGATGTTGAGCGCCTCGGTCGCGTTCATGGTGAACACCACATGATCCGCCTGCGGGCAGCCGAACAGCGCGGCGAGCTTCTGCCGTGTCTCGAATACGGCGCGGGACGCGTTGAGTGACGCACCGTGCGCGCCGCGCGCGGCGTTTCCGGCGGTTGTGAGCGCGGCGACGACCGCTTCGGCGACAGCGGGCGGCCTGCGCAGCGTTGTTGCCGCGTTGTCAAGATAGATCATACAAATCTCCTTACGCGAACATCTCCACAACGGCGCAGGCTTCAAACGCATAGCCCGCCTGCGCGAGCGCGTCGAGCAAAACCTGTTTGTTCTCCGGCTCTGCCTTCCACGCAAGCCCGCACCCGGCGGCGACCTGCACGGGGACGGGGATCGTCCGCCCTGGCAGACCTTTTTGCGTAAACAGCGCCTCGGCGGCGATCGCCTGCGACGTGGACGCAAAGGTCAGCACCAGCGCCGGGCGCTTTCGGCGCATCACGGACGCAGGATGCGGTCCGCCTGCATCTGCTTTTCGGCGATCACATACATATTCGTGACCTCGCCGACCTGCAGCTTGTCGGTCAGACCGTAGAAGTTCAGGCAAGTGCCGCAGGTGAGGATCTCCACGCCCAGCTCCTGGAGCTTGCGCAGATCGTCGAGCGACGGCGAACCCTCGCAGGTGACGCGCGCGCCGCCATTATAGAACAGCACCGTGGTGGGCAGCGCTTCCTGCTGCGTGAGGGCGAAAATGAAGCCCTTGAGCAGAATTTTGCCGAGCTCGTCGCTGCCGTCTCCCATATGGTCGGCGGAGATGACGACGACGGTCTTCGCCTTGGCGGCGGGGACGGTGCAAAGGTTCGCTTCATCGCCCGTGGACGCGACCGCGCCCTCGGTGGTGAGGGTGACGCAATACGCCTTGTCGGAACGCTTTTCCGTCTGGATGGCGCAGCCCTTGCTTTCGGCAAGGCGTGTCAGATTCTGCACGGCGATGTCGTTATCAACCAGCACCTCGACCGTGCCCGCGCCGCCGAGCTCCTGCAGGGCGTGCATGGTTTTGATGACGGGCAGCGGACAGGCGTCCCCAATGGCATTGACCTGGATCATAAGTAAAAACCTCCCGAAGCATAAGATCGTTCGATGCGTTATTCGTATTATAGCACAACGAAACGGCGATTTGCAATTCGCTGATTTGATAATATGACGTCCGTGTTCGCCATTGGCGAAAATAAACCGTTTTTCAAAGGGATCAGCCGAGTGCTACGTCCAGCACCATCATGGCGCTGAAGCCGACGGCGAAGAAGACTGTGCCGATGTTGGAGTGGCTGCCCTGCGACATTTCGGGGATCAGCTCCTCCACCACGACGTACAGCATCGCCCCGGCGGCGAAGCTCAGAAGATACGGCAGCGCCGGGATGACGAGCTGCGCGGCGAGGATGGTGAGCACCGCGCCGATCGGCTCGACCACGCCGGACAGGACGCCGTTTATGAACGCTTTGGACTTTTTCATCCCGCCCGCGCGCAGCGGCAGCGAGATGATCGCGCCCTCGGGGAAGTTCTGGATGGCGATGCCGAGCGACAGCGCCAGCGCGCCCGCCGCCGAGATCTGCGCGCTGCTGGACAGGAAGCCTGCGTACACAACGCCCACCGCCATCCCCTCGGGAATGTTGTGGAGTGTGACCGCCAGCAGCATCATGGTGGTGCGCTGGAGGTGGCTTTTCGGACCTTCCGTCTGTCCGCTCTGCACGTGCAAATGCGGAATGATATGGTCCAGCGCCAGCAGGAACAGCACGCCGATCCAGAAGCCGAGAAAGGCGGGCAGAAACGCCAGCGCGCCGAGGTGCGCCGACTGCTCGATGGCGGGGATGAGCAAGCTCCAAACGCTTGCCGCCACCATCACACCGGCGGCAAAGCCGGTGAGCGAGCGCTGCACCTTGTCACCGGGCGCGTTTTTGAGGAAGAATACGCACGCCGCGCCGAGCGTTGTGCCGAGAAACGGGATGAGAATGCCGTAAAACGTCTGTAGCTGCATCAGGACTCCTTTTCATCCGGGAGCAGGTTCGTCATGCTCTTGAGGCTGATGGCGAGCGTAGAGGCGTTATGCAGCAGCGCGGAGGTCGTGGGCGGCAGGATGCCCGCCACGCCCAGCACGATGAGCCCGAAGTTGAAGCCCACGATGGAGCGGTAATTGCGGTGGATACGCGCCATGAGCGCGCGGCTGATCCTGCGCAGCGTGGCGAGCTCGAACAGGTCCTCCGATGCGATGGTAATATCCGCGATCTCGCGCGCGATGGCGGCACCGGTGGAGATGGCGATGCCCGCGTCCGCTTCGGACAGGGCGGGGGAGTCGTTCACGCCGTCGCCGATCATGATGACCGTATGCCCGGCGGCGCGCTCGCAGCGGATGTATGCCGCCTTGTCCTCCGGAAGGACCTCGGCATAGAACTCGTCCACGCCGACCTCCTGCGCAACGCACGCGGCAGTCTTGCGGTTATCGCCCGTCATCATGACGACCTTGCGGATGCCGCATTCATGCAGCGCGCGGATGGCATCCTTTGCCTCGGCGCGCAGCGGGTCGTTGATGCAGATGACGGCGGCGAGCTTGCCCGCGATGCACAGATACAGGTGTGAATCCTGCGCGGGGAGGGCATCGAACTTTTCCATCTCGTCCTGCGGGATGGTGCAGCCTTCGTCCTCAAAAACGAAGTGCGCGCTGCCGATGATGACCTTGTGCCCCTCGACCATGCTGGAAATGCCGTGCGCCACGATGTACTGCACCTGCGAGTGGTATTCCTCGTGCGACAGCCCGCGGCGCTTGGCCTCCTCGACAACGGCGGTCGCCATGGAGTGGGGGTAGTGCTCTTCGAGACACGCGGCGAGACGGAGCATTTCCTCCGCGTCGCGCCCGCCGAACGGGACGACGCAGGAGACCGCCGGGACGGCATAGGTCAGCGTGCCGGTCTTGTCAAAGACGACGGTGTCGGCGTTCGACACAGCCTCCAAGAAGCGCCCGCCCTTGACGGAGATATGATGGTGGCTCGATTCGCGCATGGCGGAGAGCACGGCGATGGGCATGGCGAGCTTGAGCGCGCACGAGAAATCGACCATCAGCACCGCCAGCATTTTGGTGACGTTGCGCGTGAGCGCGTAGGTGAGCACCGTGCCGCCCAGCGTGTACGGCACGAGCCGGTCGGCAAGGCGCGCCGCCTTGTCCTCGGCGGTGGATTTGAGCTTTTCGGATTCCTCGATCATGCGCACGATGCGGTCATAGCGGCCGCCACCCAGCGCTTTTTGCACCTCCACGACGCATTCGCCCTCTTCGGCGACCGTGCCCGCGTAGACAAGGCTGCCGGGGCGTTTGGCGACGGGGAGAGATTCGCCGGTGATGGACGCCTGATTGACCGCCGCCTCGCCGTCCACGACCTTGCCGTCGAGCGGGATGAGCCCGCCGGTGCGGACGATCATGAGGTCGCCGGGCTGCACGTCGGCAATGGGGACGAGCAGCTCCGTTTCGCCTTTTTGCACCCAGACGTGATCGACGTTCAGCGACATCGCGCCCGCGAGATCGGCAACGGACTTTTTGTGCGTCCACTCTTCGAGAATTTCGCCAAGGCGCAGCATGAACATGACCGAGCCTGCCGTCTGGAAGTCGCCGCGGACCATCGAGACGGTGACAGCGGTGGCGTCCAGCACGGCGACGGACAGCTTGCCGCGCAGCAGCGCGGACAGACCGTGGCGGATGTACTTGACCGAGCGGATGAGCGCCAGCGCCGTGGTGATGGGCGCGGGTAGGAACAGGCGCGAGACGATGCGGCGGCAGACCGTAAAGACGAGCTTATCCTCGTATTCGCGGTTGAGTGCGCGGGCGGTGTGATCCGGGACAAGCGTAAGCGCCTGCTCGGATGTGAACGAGAACGACGCCAGCGCCGCGACCACGCCGTCACGGCTGCCGGTGTAGGCGATGACCGCGTCCTGCGTGCGGTCATACACCTTGACGCTCTGCACGCCGGGGACGGCGCGCAGATAATACTCCAGAATATCCGCCTCACGCAGCGACATGGCGCGGCACGCAAGGTGCACCCGCAGCCGCCCGGGCGTCTGGTGGAGAATGAGACATTTCATAGACTTGCTTGAACCTCCAAAAAGTAAGGAGAGCCGCAGTCTGCGGCTCTCCTCAGAACATACCTGTTATTCCGCGTCCGCAGAAGTGTTTTCGATGACCTCCGGCGCGGCCTCCGCCGCGCGGCGCTCGTTGATCGCCTTGGCGTCGGCGTAGATGTCTTCCGCGCCCTCGCGTACGTTGGTGACGGTCTTCATCACGCAGTCCTTCGCGCGGATGGCGGCGGCGGTGGTGTGCGCGTAAACGGATTTTGCCTCCTTGCTGCTGAGGATCTTCAGACCGGCGGTGCCAAACAGAACGCCCGCAGCAAACAAACCAAGATGTTTCATATAATACCTCCTGTGATGGCAGCCGTTTGCAGAGAAACGGCTGAAATTAAATACATCTAACTGTGTCAGCATTATAGCACGGCAAATTCGAGACTGCAAGATTTTCGGAACAAAAATACGCTGCAAAACGACGAAAAATCGCCTTATTTTACCGCCCGTTTTTTATATCCGCAGTCGCAGTACGGTCTGCCGGAGGCGAGGGGGTGCTCGCGCACAAAATCTGCCGCACCGCCAGCTTGTTATCCTCCGCCAGCGCGGAGATGAAGTTGTAGCTGCCGTCCGCGCCGAGCCAGATGGTGTCGCCGGTGAGATAGCGGTTTTCGGTCTCACCGACGTACAGCGTCACGCCGCGGAACAGCCCCGGACTGTCAGACTCCATCGCGCCGACGTTGTCGGTGTCCTGACGGGTGATGAGGATGTGGCGGATGCTCGCCGGGTCGATGCCCAGCCAGCCCATTTTTTCGGCAAGGCGGTCGTAATTATAGCCCGCGTCGATCATGATGGTCGTGCCGCCCCTGCGGTAAAAGAAAATATTCGCCACCCACTCGCGCACGCACGCGACGTGCTCGTCGATCCAGCCGGTGTTCAGCAGCTTGAAAATCTCCTTGCAGCGGTACATCTTGCTCATTTCCTTTTTCTGAAACTCCGTCGCCTTTTTGGACAGTCTCACTGCCTCCTCTGGTTGCGTTAGATATATCTAACTGCTGGGGAGCTGAAAGGCTGCGCGGGGCAGCCATTCAACGAGTCTATTTTGACACATGATTCAGCAATTTTCAAGTGGAAAATCGAATTTTGTGCGATTTAGAGCGTTTTTGCGAGCTCGCTAAAGGCGGCGAGGCCGTCCATCAGCGAGGGCTTGTCGCAGGCGTAGCCGATGCGCATACTCTGCGGCTGCTCAAAGCAGTCGCCGGGCGTGACGAACGCGCCGGTCTCGTCATACAGGCGCTTGCAGAAATCGTAGGACGGGATGGGGAAGTCGTAATACGCGAGTGCCGTTGTGCCCGCCTGCGGCTTGGTGTAGTAAAAATGGGGCTGCGCGGTGATCCAATCGTCCAGAATTTGCAGGTTTTCGCGCACGAGCGCGCGGTTGCGGGTGAGCATGACGTCGGCGTGCTTCAGCGCGAGGGACGCGACAGCGTCGTCAAGCACGCCGCAGCTGATGAGGTTATAGTCGCGGTGCGACAGGAAGGCGGTGAGCGCCGCCTGGTCGTGCGTGGCGACCCAGCCCATGCGCAGCCCCGCGAGCGAAAAGACTTTGGACATACTGCTGACCGAAATGCCCTTTTCGTAGAGATCGACGATGGACGGCGACCATCCGTCCTTCTGCGTCAGGTGGCGGTAGACCTCGTCACAGAGGATGTAGGCATCCACGCTGCGGGCGATGTCCACGATCGCGCGCAGCAGGTCCTCACTCATGAGCGCGCCGGTGGGGTTGTTGGGGTTATTGATGCAGATGAGTTTCGTGTCCGGCGTGACGAGGCGGCACAGCTCGTCCAGGTCGGGCAGATAGTCGTTTTCCTGCCGCAGGCGCAGGATGTCCACCTGCGCGCCGAGCGCTTCGGGGATGGAGTAGAGCTGCTGATAGGTGGGCATGATGCTGACCACGCGGTCACGCGGGGAGACGAGCGAGCAGAATACATGATAATTCGCGCCCGCCGCGCCGTGCGTGGGCACGATCTCGTCCGGACGGAGCGTTTTGTAGAGCTTGCAGACGCCGCCGCGCAGCGCGTCGCTGCCGACGATGTCGCCGTAGGTCAGGCGGCGGGCGGAGAGTTCGGCAAAGAAGCGGGCTTTGTCCTCGCCCGTCAGGGCAAAGAGCGTATCGAGCGAGACGGAATCGCAGCATGTTTCGGCGATGTTATAGCGCGCGCCGGTCTCGTAGGCGTTCATCCATTCTTCCACGGCAAAGGGCTTGATGTACATAAATTCGACCTCCAGAAAAAGAATAAAGCACCCAGGGTCAGAGCTTATCCGGCAAAAGCCGGAATACCTGCGCCCTGATCCTGAATGCCTTGCATAACCGACAAACCCTCGGTTACTTGACCCCTCATCCGGTGACGAGGGAAGCGTTTATTGCGTTGCGTATATGATAATCACTATTTCGGAAATGTCAAGACTTTTTGTGCCCGCAGGTGTCACAGCCGGAACAGCCGCAGCCGCACCCGCCGCGCTTTTTGCGGCGGACCGCGCCGCGCACGGCAAACGTGAGCAGCGCGACAAGCGCCAGGACGATCAAAATATCCCAAATATTCATCCGAACATCTCCACCGCCATTCCGATCAGGCGCACGATGTACGCCGCGACCCACGCCAGTGCGCACTGCCACAGCGCGAGCCCGACCGCCCATTTTGCGCCCAGCTCCCGCCGGACGGACGCGACCGCCGCGATGCAGGGCGTATAGAGCAGGCTGAATACCAGCAGCGCCGCGGCGGACAGCGGCGTGAGCAGCGCCGTGATGCTGCCGCCGAGCAGGACCTCGAGCGTGGACACGACGCTCTCCTTGGCGAGAAATCCGCTGATGAGCGCGGTGCAGATACGCCAGTCGCCAAGCCCCAGCGGGGCAAATATGGGCACGAGCACGCCCGCGATCAGGGCGAGGATGCTGCTGTCGGGGTTTGCCGCCAGATCGAGCCGCAGGTCAAAGCTCTGCAAAAACCAGACCACGACCGTTGCGATCAGAATGATGGAAAACGCGCGCTGAAGAAAATCCTTTGCCTTTTCCCACAGAAGCTGCGTCACGTTTTTAAGGCTCGGCAAACGGTAGTTCGGCAGCTCCATCACGAACGGGATCGGCTCGCCGCGGAAGATCGTATCCTTATAGAGCAGCGCCGCCAGAATGCCGATGACGATGCCGAGAAAATATATGCCCGTGATAATGAGACCGCCGCGCCCGGGGAAGAAGGCACTGACAAAGAAGGAATAGATCGGCAGCTTTGCCGTGCAGCTCATAAAGGGCGTGAGCAGGATGGTCATTTTGCGGTCGCGCGTGCTGGTGAGCGTGCGCGTCGCCATCACGGCGGGCACGGTGCAGCCGAAGCCGATGAGCATGGGCACGATGCTTTTGCCGGACAGACCGATCTTGCGCAGGAGCTTGTCCATCACGAACGCGACGCGGGCAATGTAGCCGCTGTCCTCCATCAGGGACAGGAAGAGGAACAGCGTGACGATGATGGGCAGAAAGCTCAGCACGCTCCCGACGCCGGTAAAAATGCCGTCGATCATGAGCGAGTGGATGGCAGGGTTGACGTTTGCAGCGGTGAGCGCGGCGTCCACCGCGGCGGAAAGCGCGTCGATGCCTGCCGCCAGCAGCGATTGCAGCCCCGCGCCGATGACGTTGAACGTCAGGTAAAACACCAGCAGCATAATGCCGATAAAGCAGGGAATGGCAGTGAATTTGCCGGTGAGCACGCGGTCGATCTTTTCGCTGCGGATGCGCTCGCGGCTCTCGCGCGGCTTGACCACCGTCTGTTCACACAAACGCTCGATGAAGTCAAAGCGCATATCCGCGATGGCGGCGCTGCGGTCAAGCCCCCGCTCCTGCTCCATCTGACAGACGATATGCTCGAGCATTTCGCGCTCGTTTTCATCCAGCGCCAGCGCGTCCAGCACGAGCGGGTCGCCCTCGATGACTTTGGTGGCGGCGAAGCGGACGGGGATGCCTGCGCGCGCGGCGTGATCCTCAATGAGGTGGATAACGGCGTGGATGCAGCGGTGCACCGCGCCGCCGTGGTCGTCCTTGCCGCAAAAGTCCTGCCGCAGCGGGCGCTCCTGGTATTTGGCGATGTGGATCGCGTGGCGTACCAGCTCGTCTACGCCCTCGTTTTTTGCCGCCGAGATGGGCACGACCGGCACGCCAAGCATCGCCTCCATGGCGTTGACGTTGATCGAACCCTGATTGCCCAGCAGCTCGTCCATCATATTGAGCGCGAGCACCATCGGCACGTCCATCTCCAGAAGCTGCATGGTGAGGTAGAGATTGCGCTCGATGTTCGTGGCGTCCACGATGTTGATGATCGCCGTCGGCTTGCTGTTCAGGACGAAATTGCGCGAAACGATCTCCTCACTGCTGTATGGCGACATGGAGTAGATGCCCGGCAGGTCCGTGACGAGCGTGCCCGGGTAGCCGTGGATCGCACCGTCCTTGCGGTCAACGGTCACGCCGGGGAAATTGCCGACGTGCTGGCGCGAGCCGGTGAGCTGGTTAAAAAGCGTCGTTTTGCCGCAGTTCTGATTGCCGACAAGCGCATACGTCAGCGTCGTGCCCTCAGGCAGTGGGTGCTCCTCCGCCTTGCTGTGAAAGCGCCCCTCCTCGCCGAGACCGGGGTGGTCGGCGTCCTGCGTGCGCTCTGAGCCTGCGTGACTGCGGCTGCGGCGCGCGATCGGCTCGATCTCGATCTGCTCCGCCTCGGCAAGACGGAGCGTCAGCTCATAGCCGTGGATCTGCAGCTCCATGGGGTCGCCCATCGGCGCGAGCTTGACGAGCGTGACCTCCGCGCCGGGGATCATGCCCATGTCGAGAAAATGCTGGCGCAGTGCGCCGACGCCGCCCACGCGGCGGATGACGGCACTCTTGCCGGTGGTCAGTTCCTTCAGGGTCATATGTAAGAGCCTCCTGTTACAGGGATTCGGTGGTTTGTCGGAAAAAGCCGCAGGCGCGCAGAATATCCGCGCTTGTCAGGCGCTGCGGCGCAGCGGGGGGATCGGAAGCGTGGGTGCAGACGGCAAGGCAATAGCCGTCAAATTGCTGCGTGCTGCCGAAAAACGCACCGTCCGGCGTTTGGACGCTCTGACCGCGCAGAAGGGGGAGAACGTCAAGCGACTGCAATGGCAGCGTCAGCCCGCGCCCACAGGTCTTGAGCAGCGCCTCCTTCAGTGTCCAGAGCGTGAAAAAGCGCGTGTCATAGTCTGTGCCGTCTGCCAGCCAGCGCTGTTCGTCTGGCGTAAACACGCGCGCGGCGACGCGCTCCGGCGCGGGGCGCACCCGTTCCAGATCCGCGCCGACATCCGACTCCGCCGCAGCGAGCAGGGCATAGCCGCCGCTGTGCGAAAGACTGAAAAACACGCCCGGTGCGCACGGCTTACCATGTTGCCCGGCGCGCAGCGCATCCTCGTGCAGATGCAGAACGCCAGCGATCAGCGCACCGGCGGCAAGACAAAGCGCCGCCGTGTCCGGCGGCATTTTTCCTGCCCGGCGCACGCGCGCGGGAAACCACCGCGCACAGAACGCTGCCGGCAGCGCGCGCGCCTCCTCCGCGGGGAGAAGATAGAGCTGCGTCATATCGGCCTCCTGACTTTTTCTGTATTGTACTATGGTACGACCAAAAGTGCAATAAAAATCCGCGCCGTATCCGAAGATACGGCGCGGCGGGGAAAGCGCTGCTTTACGATCAGTGGGTGAGGAAGAACATCAGTGTGAAGAGCAGACCGATGATCCATGTGCCCGCATTGATCTCCTTGATCTTGCCGGTGAAGATCTTGATGAAGATGTAGGCGATCAGACCGAACGCGATGCCGTAGGAGATGTTGTAGGTCAGCGGCATGAACGCGATGGTGAGGAACGCCGGGACAGCGGTGGCAGGATCGCTCCATTCGATGTCCTTGACGTTCGTCATCATCAGAACGCCGACGTAGATCAGGGCCGCAGCGCAGGCATAGGTCGGGATGAGCTGCGCGACAGGCGCGAGGAACATGGCGATGAAGAACAGAGCCGCAGTCGCCATGGAGGCAAGACCGGTACGGCCGCCTTCGGCAACGCCGGAGGAGGACTCGACGAAGGTGGTAACGGTGGACGTGCCGCAGACAGCGCCGCAGCAGGTAGCGATGGCGTCAGCCAGCATTGCCTTGTCCATGTTGGGAACGTTGCCCTCCGGGGTGAGCATATTGCCGGTGGCGCAGGCGCCGTACAGCGTGCCCAGGGTATCGAACATATCGACCATGCAGAATGCCAGCATGGAGGTGAGGAACGTCACGATGAAGTTCGCCTGACCGTTAGCGGCAATGTAGCCGGAGAAGTCAAAGCCTTCGGTAAAGACCTTGCCGAACGCCATCGAGCCGAAGTCCTTGAACGCGCCGAAGAAGTCGGAGGACAGGTTGGGCGCGACGGAGGTTTCATAGAAGCCGGGGACGGTAATAAAGCCGATGATGTAGTACAGGATCGCGCCGCCGAGCATACCCCAGAGGACAGAACCCTTGACCTTCTTCTTGGACAGAGCGCCGATGACGAACACCGCGATGAGGGTGATGAGGACCGGGAAAACTTCCGCCCAGGTCACACCGCCGGAGAAGACGTTGAAGGATCTGAGGTTCACGAGCGTTGCGCCGTCATCCACAACGATGCCGGCGTTCTGCATGCCGATGAAGGCGATGAACAGACCGATACCGGCGGAGATCGCCGTTTTGACAGCCTTGGGGATGGCGTCGAAGATCATCTTGCGCAGACCCGTGACGGTCAGCAGGACGAACACGATGCCGTCGACCAGGACGAGAACGAGCGCGTTTGCGTAGCTCATGCCGAAGCCGAAGCAGACGGTGTAGACGAAGAAAGCATTCAGACCCATGCCGGACGCCTGCGCCAGCGGGAGGTTCGACAGCAGACCGATGAGGACCGTGCCGATGACCGCCGAGATGGCAGTTGCGATATAGATCGCGCCGTAGCTGACGACGCCGAGATCAGCGAACATCCCGGCATTGACCATGAGGATGTACGCCATCGCCATGAAGGTGGTGATACCGGCCATGATCTCAGTGCGGACCGTTGTGCCGTGCTCCTTCAGGTGAAACCGTTTTTCCATTGTGATTTCTCCTTTTTTCTCAGTTTTCGCCCTGCATATAAAATTTGTCAGGACGCCTAAAAGAATGATAGCACAAGCGGTTCGCGTCCCGCAAGAGCGCGGAGGATGGCAAAAGCGGCAAAGTGAGCACCACTTTTTTGTGCAAAACGACCAAGAAGAATTATTCGTGCCGGAATGAAGGCGGAATATGGAAAAAATGCTGCGATTTTGGAACTATTACGCTTTCGGCATTATCGAATATTTATGGAAAACGCACGAAAATGCGGAACGGACGGGCGAATTTTTTGTTACTGCCCGGAAAGCAACCGCTGATTGCTCCAGCGGTTACGAAAGGACATCCTCCATGCGCTCACGCACGCGCGCGCCGATCTGCGCGGTGGTCTGCTCGCGGCAGTCCTGCGCGGGGATGAGTTCGAGGACGTCCAGATACACGTCGCTGCGGCGGCGGAACATCCGGCGCAGCACCGTGCGCGTGCCGCGCAGGGTGCACACGGCGATGGGCACGTCTGCCTTCTGCGCAATCTTGAACACGCCGTTGCGGAACGGCAGCAGCGGCTCAGTGGTCTTGTTCGTTGCACCCTCGGGAAAGGCGGCGACGTTTGTAACGCCGTTTTGCAGGTATTGCACGGCTCTCACAATGGCGCGCAGCGACGCGCGGTCGTGCTCGCGGTCGATGGACAGGCACAGCAGCCCCCGCATCAGCCCGGAAACGACGGGGATGGCTTCATTCTCCTTTTTAGAGAGAAACGCCAGCGGGACGCGCGGCAGCGCGTGGTAGAAAATGATCGGGTCGATGGCGCACAGGTGGTTCGAGACCAGCAGGAAGCGCCCGCCTCTCGGCAGCCTTTCGCTGCCTGTGACGTGTACGCGCACGCCGCCGAGGAACAGCGCCAGGTACGCAAACTGCACGGTCAGGAAATGACACCACGCGCTGGGGCGTGCGCGTTCGCGGCGGCTCACACAGGCGGCGCTGAGGCTCATCAGCAGCAAAAACGCCAGCGTCAGCGCGAAAAATGCCGCAAGGGTGCACAGCGGCAGCCGCCAGAGAATATTCCAGTCCAAAAACCACCCGCACCGCCACGCCAGCGCGGCAGCGAGCAGCGGACTGAGCGTCAAAAACACAGGGACGATCACAAGCTCACCAGCCTTGCAGAATTTCAGCAGCATTATACCCCATTCTTCGGGAAAAAGAAAGTAAAATGCCGGGCGGATGAAAAAACATCCGCCCGACGCACGATCAGTTCGCTTTTTCTTCGTAAAAGCGCAGATTTTCCTGCAGGCGCGCGTCCTGCGGGGCGAGGGCACACGCGGCGCGCCCGTGCTCCAGCGCACGGTCGTAAAGACCGAGGTAGTACGCGCCGAGCGCCGCCAGATCGTGCGGCAGCGCGCCCCAGGCGTCGGCACTGTTTACATAACTCTGGCTGCGCTCGCGGATGGCAAGGGCGGTCTCGGCAAAATACAGCGCGCCGCTCCACACATTCTCCCGGAGGGCGAGCTGTGCGCTTTCGACCCAGGGCTCGCGCAGGTGCGGCGCTTCCGCCGCCGCGCGCAGCAGCCAGCTTTTTGCGTCTTTGGTGCGTCCCTGTTCCAGCACCGCGCGGGCAAGACCGCGCATGGCGGCGCTGCGCTCCTCACGCCATGTCGCGCACGGTGCGGCGAGATGGCGCAGGAGCATCTGTTCAGCGTCTTGCCAGCGGCGGCGGAACAGATACTCGCGTCCCAGATAGTACAGGTCGCGCGCATCGTCCGGCGACTCGCGCACGGCGAGCTCCAGAAGCGGCAGATACTGCGCGCGGGATTTTTCTTCGTCCGGGCGGTGGTCGAGCTGCACGCCGGGGGCGTCATGAATGCGCAGCGGCGCATCGCCGGTGTATTCCAGCACCTCGTGCACCGGGTGCGTCCAGCGAAAATCGTGGCGCGTGTGCACCTTGGTGATCCAGAACACGCAGCCCTCCGCGCCGTCCGGCTGAAAGCTGGCGGTGAAGCGGTAGCGGAGCTGGTGCGTGCCGGGGGTGAACGCCGCCTCTATCGCCGCGCGCCAGCCGGGACGGAATACCTCGTCAAGATCGGTGCAGACGCACAGATCCGCGGCCTCCGGCACAAGCGCGAGCGCGCGGTTTCGGGCGGTGTCGAAGCGCCATGGGGTGATGATCTCCTGCGTGACGTGCGCGCCGAGCTGGCGCAGAAGCTCCGGCGTGCCGTCGGTCGAGCCGGTGTCGAGCACGAACACGCCGTCCGCCTCCCGCATGGAGCGCATCCAGCGGGCGGCGAATTTGTGCTCATTTTTGCAAATGGCGTAGACGCAGAGCTTCACGGCGCTCAGCTTGAGAGCAGCCCCGCCGCGCGCAGCGCCGCGAGCAGATTGTTGACGGTGGCGATAACATCCGCCAGCGTGGCAGTCGTAGCAAGGTCGGCGACGGCTGCCGCCGGTGTGACCGTGCCGGTCGGACCTGTTGGACCAGTCGGACCAGTAGCGCCAGTTGCGCCGGTATCGCCGGTAGGACCAGTCGGACCAGTCGGACCAGTCGGACCAGTTGCCCCGGTCTCGCCGGTAGGACCAGTCGCACCAGTCGCGCCAGTCGCACCCGCTGCGCCGGTCTCACCTGTCGGACCTGTAGGTCCAGTCGGTCCAGTTGCGCCCGCCGGTCCTGTCGGGCCTGTGACGCCGGTGGCAGGTCCTGTCGGTCCGGTGGGTCCCGTCGGTCCCGTCGGTCCTGTTGGACCGGTCGGTCCGGCGATCATAGGCGGCAGGGGCTGAAATGTGCCGGGCGGGTAGGGCGGTCCGCCGTCCGGGCAGCAGCAAGAAAAATGACCGCAAAACATAAAAACCTCCGAAAGACGATCAGTTGCGGGGAATTTCCCGCACACCAATCTATGCCGCCGGGAACGCTTTGGTGCGTTTTTTTGCGCGGTTGGACGCGGGCGATTGCGGTAGGCGTGTTCGTGCGGGTATTTTCGTCGATCGGTGAAACTCTGCGAGGCTTTTTCTATGGACTAGGACATGAACCGATCGATCACACCTTCCAAATATTCACGACGAAAAACACCATGCGAAGGCAGCTGCCTGTGCTGTAGGAGACGGCGTCGGCGAGGCGGTACAGCTCGGAAATGCGGGTGCGGACGCTGGCGTTGCGTATATTGAGCTGGGGCGGGAAGTCCACATACACCATGACGTGCCGCTCCCGCTCGTCCGGCTCGCTGGCATTCCACGCGGTGCGGAATAGTCTGGCAAGCGCCGCGGCGTGCGCCTTGAGCTGGTCAAACGCTGCGACCTTTTCGGGGTCGAGCTCCGTGCCGTGGAAATTCTCGTCCCCTCCGCCCATCATGGCGAGGATGTCCTGTGTGCCCAGATCCATGAAAAACACTCCTTTTATCTATGGTATATCACTAATTCTGTGCGCCCCGCCGGGTTTGTCCCGGCGGGGCGTTGCTTTTTTTCGGGCGGAGCGGTATAATCGGGAAAAACGGCGGGGGGTGAGCGCGATGCGGTATGACGCGCACATTCATATGCTGCTGGACGGCGAGGACTGGCGCGCGGCGATCGCGCGGCACAAGACCGCGCCGGACGAGGGCTATATCCGCGCCGTGCTGGCGCGCTATCGGGCGCGGGGCGTGACCCATCTGCGCGACGGCGGCGACCGCTGGGGCGTATGCACGCGCGCGGCGCGGCTGGCGGGGGAGTACGGCATCGACTACAAAGCGCCCGCATTCCCCATCTACAAGGCGGGCTGCTACGGCAGCTTCATCGGGCGCGGATACGAAGATCTTTCGGAATACGGCACGCTGGTGGAGCGCGCGGCGTGCGAAGGTGCGGATTTTATCAAGATCATGATCTCCGGCATCATGGATTTTGACCGCTTCGGCGTCATCACCGGCGAGCCGTATGCGCCGGAGGACATTCGGGAACTCATCCGCATCGCGCACGCGGCGGGCTTTCGCGTGATGGCGCACGCCAACGGCGCGCGCACGGTACAGGCGGCGGCGGAAGCGGGCGTGGACTCGGTGGAGCATGGGGCGTATCTCGACGAGGCAGCGCTGCGTGCCATGGCGGAGCACGGCACGCTCTGGACGCCGACGATCGTGACGATTGGGAATCTGATCGGCTGCGGGCGCTACCCGGACGACGTTCTGAGACCGCTCTTTCGGCTGCACGCGGAGAATATCCGGCAGGCGGCGGCATTCGGCGTGCCCATCGCCGTCGGCAGCGACGCGGGCGCGTACCGCGTGCTGCACGCACAGGGCGCGGCGGATGAGCGGCGCTATCTGGAGGAGCTTCTGGGACGTGACGCGGAGGCGCTGCGCCGCGGCGAGCAGGCAATGGATAAATGGTTTACATAAAATAAACGGATGCCCCTAAAGGCAGGACCGCATAAGAAAACAATGAAAAAAGCCCGCTGGGACTCCAGCGGGCTTTTTCGCGCAGCGCCACAGGCAGAAGATCTTTCGTTCCTGACAAACAGATTTTTTGCGGCGCTACTTTGTGTAACGCAAGAAAAATCTGCGCAGTCAGGGGCGAAAAAGCTCTGTCTGGGGGCATTGGCTTTCTTATGTGGTGCTGCCAAAACGCAGCATCCGTTTTTCGTTTGAAGATAAAAGAAGCGGGTGCCGTTCAAAACTGAACTGCACCCGTTTATTTTGCCATCAGATCGCGCGCTCAACCTTATTGGAACGCAGGCATCTCGTACAGACGTACACATGGCGCGGAGAACCGTCAACGATCGCCTTCACGCGCTTGACGTTGGGCTTCCAGCTCCGGTTTGCCCGACGATGAGAGTGGGAGACCTTGATACCGAACGTAACGCCCTTGCCGCAAATATCGCACTTTGCCATCAACTGCACCTCCTTGCCACTGGAAAATCCATAAAATCAGCAGTCCCGTGGACGCCGAACAATATAGTAACAGATGTTTCCACAAAAAGCAAGCATAAATTCGAGAAAATTCTGAAAATTTCTTTTTGCGCCCACAAGCGGTGCGTTTGACGGTTGCGAAACAGCGGACGGCATGGTATCATAGGGTCATCGGACGCGCCGAGCGCGCGATTTTTTAGAGGTGAACGCTATGCCCAACACATACTCGGTTTTACTCTCTGAGCTGGTGGAGGAATTTAATCTGGAGCTGTTCCATCAGTCCTCCGACTATGAAAAGATCCACGTGATGGTGGATGACATCAGCCGTCCGGGTCTGCATCTGGCGGGCTTCTTTGAGCATTTTGAGCCGATGCGCGTGTACGTCTGTGGGACGGTGGAGTCGGCGTATCTGCAAAAGCTGTCCAGCCAGGAACGGCTCATTATTTTTGACCACTTCCTGTCGTACAAAATTCCGGCGCTTATTTTCGCGCGCGGCATCCCGGCGCTGCCGGAGTGCCTGGAGATGGCGAAAAAGCACGACGTGACCGTGCTCAGCAGCAAGGATACAACATCCTATATCGTCTCGAACCTCATAACCTACCTCAAGGGCGCGCTCGCCCCGCGCGTGACGCGCCACGGCGTGCTGGTGGAAATTTACGGCGAAGGCGTGCTCATCATGGGCGAGAGCGGCATCGGCAAGAGTGAAACGGCGGTGGAGCTTCTCAAGCGCGGACACCGCCTGATCGCGGACGACGCGGTGGAGCTCAAAAAGATCTCGTCACACGAGCTGCTCGGCTCGCCGCCGGCGGTGCTCAAGCACTATGTGGAGCTGCGCGGCGTGGGCGTTATCAACGTGGCGCGGCTGTTCGGTATGGGCGCGGTCAAGGACTGCGCGAACGTCGATCTGATCGTGAACATGGTCCCATGGCGCGACGGTGAAGAATATGACCGGCTGGGTCTGGAAACGCATTACACGGAAATTCTGGATGTGAAGATCCCATCCATCACTGTGCCGATCACGCCGGGGCGCAACCTCGCCGTGATCCTGGAGACGGCGGCGATGAACAACCGCCAGAAGTATATGGGCTTCAACGCGGCAAAGGAATTTACCGAGCAGATGAATCGGTTCTTTGCCTCGAAGGATGACGGATACAAATAAATACGGTCTGCCTACGGCGGACGCTGCGTTTGCGGCGTCCGCTGTTTTTTTGCGTGCCGCGGGAAAATTTGGAACGCGCGAACGGTATCAAATCCGCCCCTTGGGAAATACTGCACAGAAAGGGGGAGTTTGATGCAGGGAAAGGTCGAGATCTGCGGCGTCAACACGGCGAAGCTCAAAACGCTGACAAACGACGAGATGATGCGCCTCATTGATGCCGCGCAGCAGGGTGACGAGCAGGCACGCCGGAAGCTGGTGGAGGGCAATCTCAAGCTGGTACTGTCGGTCATCCAGCGGTTTCTGGGGCGGGGCGAGAACCCGGACGATCTGTTTCAGGTCGGGTGTATCGGGCTGCTAAAAGCCATCGCCAACTTTGACACGAGCAAAAACGTGCGCTTTTCCACCTACGGCGTGCCAATGATCGCGGGCGAGCTGCGGCGCTATCTGCGCGACTACAGCCCCATCCGCATCAGCCGCTCCATGCGCGATACGGCGTATAAGGTTTTGCAGTGCAAGGAGCAGCTCACGAACGAGCACGGGCGCGAGCCGACACAGCAGCAGATCGCGGACAAATTGGGGCTGGCGTTAGAGGAGGTCACGAACGCGCTGGACGCGATGACCGCGCCGGTGTCGCTCTATGAGCCGGTCTACTCCGATGGCGGCGATCCGCTGACGGTGATGGAGCAGGTGCGCGACCGCAAAAATACCGACGAGCGCTGGATCGAGTCCATCGCCCTGCGCGAGGCGATCCGCGGGCTTTCCGACCGCGAAAAGCGCATTCTCGCGCTGCGCTTTTACAGCGGTAAGACGCAGATGGAGGTCGCGGGTGAGGTCGGTATCTCGCAGGCACAGGTCTCGCGGCTGGAGAAAAACGCGCTGGGCTCACTGCGCCGGGCGATCAGCGTCAACTAACGCGCCGCTGGGCGCGTACGAGCGTGTCAAAAAAGTGTTTTTGACACGCTTTCAAACGAAAACCGCTTCGCTGGGTTTCCGTTTGAGAGGGCTTGCACCCTGCCGCGCGCATAATTTGTGCGCTGTGAGCGCACAAATTCCACACTTGCAGGGCGTAATGTATTTTCAGCGACGTACACGCCGCCGCAGAAAATGATTCGAATCAATTTCGCCGCTGCGGCGGCGAAACTCTGCGAGGCTTTTTCGACAGACTGTAACGCGCCGCTGGGCGCGTACATACCGCGCCGGGTCGCCGCATATAAAATATGGAATATTATGTGAGAGGGGATGGGCGGATGGTCAACCGATTTTCCGAGCTGCGCAACAAGGAGGTCATCCACATCTGCGAGGGCTGCCGGCTGGGGTATATGAACGACCTGCTGATCGACCTCGACTGCGGGCAGGTGCGCGCCATCATCGTGCCGGGTCCGTGCAAGTTTCTGGGGCTGTTCGGGCGGGAGGACGACTATGTGATCCCGTGGGGCTGCATCCGCCGCATCGGGGAGGACATCCTGCTGGTGGACGGACCGCTGGCGGAGTGGAAGACGCCCCGCAAGCGCAGGCGGTTTTTTTGAAAAAACTGCCGGCTTTTTGTGAAAAAACACTTGCATCGCGGCGGGTTTTCAAGTATAATACCTAGGCGCTGTGCGAAAGCGCGGCGACAATACCAAACCACACACCCGATGATCCTCTGTTCGGTGTCCGCAAGGATGGGCGGGGGAGATGATGCGGGTGGCGGTCAAAACAAAAGGAGAATATCAAAATGGCAGTCGTATCCATGAAGCAGCTTCTGGAAGCTGGCGTCCACTTCGGTCACCAGACCCGTCGCTGGAACCCCAAAATGGCAACCTACATCTACACAGAGCGCAACGGTATCTACATCATTGACCTGCAGAAGACCGTGAAGAAGCTGGAAGAGGCTTACGCATTCGTGCGCGAGCTGGCAGCGAACGGTCAGAACATCCTGTTCGTCGGCACGAAGAAGCAGGCACAGGACGCGATCAAGGAAGAAGCCGAGCGCGTCGGTCAGTACTATGTGAACGCCCGCTGGCTCGGCGGTATGCTCACCAACTTCCGCACCATGCGCACCCGTATCGACCGTCTGGCGCAGCTCAAGAAGATGGAAGAGGACGGCACGTTTGCAATGCTTCCGAAGAAGGAAGTCATCAAGCATCAGGGCGAGATCGCCAAGCTCGAGAAGTATCTCGGCGGCGTGAAGGAAATGAAGAAGCTGCCCGGCGCGCTGTTCATCGTTGACCCCCGCAAGGAGCGCAACGCCATCGCCGAGGCGCGCAAGCTGCACATCCCCATCGTTGCCATCGTCGATACCAACTGCGACCCGGACGAGGTCGATTATGTGATCCCCGGCAACGATGACGCCATCCGCGCCATCCGCCTCATCGCCGCCACCATGGCAAACGCCGTTGTGGAAGGTCGTCAGGGCGAGGAGAACACCGAAGCACCCGCCGCGGCGGAGGCTGCTGCGCCCGAGGCGGCTCAGGCTGAATAATTCGTCTCAATAGTGCCCGCCCGCGCGGGCACTTTTCAAAAGAAAAAACGATACAGGAGGAACTTACAATGGCATTTACTGCTGCTGATGTCAAGAAACTGCGTGAAATGACCAACGTCGGTATGATGGACTGCAAGAAGGCGCTCACGGAGAGCGACGGCGATATGGATAAGGCGGTCGAGTGGCTGCGTGAAAAGGGTCTGGCGAAGGCTGCCAAGAAGGCAAACCGCATCGCCGCCGAGGGTATGGCGTATGCCGAGGTTTGCAGCGATTGCGGCGTGGGCGCTGTGGTCGAGGTGAACTGCGAGACCGACTTCTGCGCGAAGTCGGCTCCGTTTGTGGAGTTCGTGAAGGACATCTGCAAGGTCGTCATGACCGACAACCCTGCTGACGTCGCGGCTCTGACCGAGTGCAAGTACCCCGGCTCTGACCTGAAGGTCTCCGAGATCCTGCCCGAAAAGGTCATGTCCATCGGCGAAAACCTGCAGATCCGCCGCTTCAAGCGCTTTGACAAGAACACGTCCGTCTCCTACGTCCATGCGGGCGGCAAGATCGGCGTGCTGGTGAACCTCGCGGTCGAGGGCGGCATCGACGCTACTACCATCGGCAAGGACATCGCCATGCAGATCGCGGCGCTCAATCCCCGCTTCTGGGATAAGAGCGACGTCACCGACGATGTGATCGAGGAAGAGAAGAAGATCCTCGTCGCGCAGATGGACAACGACCCCAAGATGGCGTCCAAGCCGCAGCAGGTCAAGGAAAAGATCGCAGCCGGCAAGCTCAACAAGTTCTACGAGGAGAACTGCCTGCTCCAGCAGCCGTTCGTCAAGGACGGCAGCGTTTCCGTCGAGCAGTACGTGAACGCCGCAGCCAAGGAGCTTGGCGGCAAGGTCACGTTCGTGGACGCTGTCCGCTTTGAAAAGGGCGAGGGCATCGAGAAGAAGCAGGAAGACTTCGCAGCCGAAGTCGCCGCGCAGATGAACATGGGCAAGTAAGATAAAGTCAAATAAATTTGACTTTATCTCAAACGAAAACCGCTTCGCTGGGTTTTCGTTTGAAAAGGCTTGCACTCTGCCGCGCGCATAATTTTTGCGCAGAGCGCAAAAATTCCACACTTGCAGAGCGTAAAGTATTTTTGCCGACGCGCATGTCGCCGGCAAAAATGATCCGAATCATTTTTCGCCGTGCGCGGCGAAAACTCTGCGAGGCTTTTATACGAGCAGAAGGGGACGATATTTGTCGTCCCCTTTTCTGCGCAGTATTTTCTTGTTGCATTCTGCGGAAATCGTGGGTATAATAAACCTACAAAATTGATAGGGGGTCATTTTTATGGCTGCGAAGATCGAAAAAACCACCATCATCGGCGACGTTCTGGACATCGCGCCGCAGACTGCGCCGCTGTTCATGTCCATCGGGATGCACTGCCTGGGCTGCCCCGCCTCCCGCGGCGAGACCGTGGAAGAAGCGTGCGCCGTGCACGGCGTGGACGCCGACGCGTTCCTGGAGCAGGTCAACAAGTTTATTGAAGCCAGCGAAGAGGCAGGGCTTTAAGACAGAGCGAAAAAGGAGGCGTGTGCCTCCTTTTTTCATGGGGTGAGGAGACGGGTATGAAGCTACCGCTTTCAAACCGGCTGCGGGCGTGCGCGCAGATGGTCGCGCCGGGCAGCCGCGTGGCTGACATCGGAACGGATCACGGGTATCTGCCGATCTGGCTGCTGCACAACGGCATTGCGTCACACGTCATCGCCTGCGACCTGCGCGAGCAGCCGCTCGCGTCCGCGCGGCAGAACGCCGCACGCTTTGGCACAGAGGGCATCGAGTTCCGCCTGTCGGACGGGCTGGCAGAGATCGCGCCGGACGAGGTGGATACCATCGTATGCGCCGGGATGGGCGGCGACCTGATCGCCATGATCCTGAACGCTGCGCCGTGGCTGCGGAGCGTGCGCCATACGCTCGTTTTGCAGCCGCAGAGCGCCGCGCCCGCGCTGCGGCGGTATCTGACGCAAAGCGGCTTCGGCATCCGCGAGGAAGCGCTTTTGCAGGAGGGGCGGTTTTATTACACCGTCCTGCGGGCGCGATTCGGCGGCGCGCAGCCGCTCAGCCCCGGGCAGGAGCATCTGCCGCCGCAGCTTTTAGCGTGCGGCAGCCCGCTGCTGCCGGAGTATGCCGCGCGCGTGGAAGCGCTTTTGCGCACGACGGTGGAGGGACTCGCGGGTGCGCAGACGCAGCGCCCGGAAAAGCGCGCGTACTATGAACAGGCGCTGCGCGAGGTGGAAACGATCAGGAGGTCGCTATGATAAAGGTTTGTGACGTTCTCACGGCGCTGTTTGACGCTGCGCCGGAGTATATGAAAATGGAATGGGATAACGTAGGGCTGCTCTGCGGGCGGCGCACGGCGGCTGTGAGGCGCGTCATGGTGGCGCTCGACCCGATGCCGGATGTGTTTGCCGAAGCAAAGGCGCGCGGCTGTGAGCTGATCGTGACGCACCATCCGCTCATCCTCCAGCCCGTGCGCGCGGTGAATGACGCGAGCTTTACGGGCGAAAATCTGCTCTGGCTCATTGAAAACGGTATCGCCGCCATCAATCTGCACACGAATCTCGATTGCGCGCCGGGCGGCGTCAATGACATTCTGGCGCAGACGCTCGGGCTTTCGGACATCACCGTGCTTGACCCTGTGGGGCAGGACGCGCAGGGGCGCGACTACGGGCTCATCCGCGTGGGGACGGTCGCGCCGTGCGCGCTGCGGGATTTTGCCGCGCACGTCAAGGCGGCGCTCGCGTGCCCCGGTGTGCGCTTTGCGGACGGCGGAAGGACGGTCCACAAGGTCGCCGTCGGCGGCGGAAGCTGCGGCAGCGAGCTGGACGCGGTCCTCGCCGCGGGGTGCGACACGTTCGTGACCGCCGACCTCAAATACAACCACTTTGAGGAGGCAAAATACCGCGGGCTGAACCTCATCGACGCCGGACATTTTGAGACGGAAAACCCCGTCTGCACCCATCTCGCGGACATCCTGCGCGCGGCGTTCCCGGAGCTGGAGGTCTATATCTCCCGGACGCACCGGGATGAGACGCAATTTCTTACAAACGGTTGATTTTGTGTACAGACCTGTGATAAAATAACAAAAACTCACCGCAGAAGGGAAGATACATTTTATGTCGGGACATTCCAAGTGGCATAACATCCAGAAAACCAAGGGCGCGCAGGACGCCAAGCGTGCGGCGGCGTTCACGAAAATTTCCAAGGAAATGATCGTCGCGGTCAAGGAGGGCGGCGGCGTCGCCGACCCGGCGTATAACTCGCGTCTGGCGACCGTCATCACCAAGGCAAAGGCGGCGAATATGCCGAACGACAACATCAAGCGCGTGCTCGAAAAGGCGGCGGCAGCCGGTACGGGCGATGCGTATGAATCCATCACCTATGAAGGACACGGTCCGTGCGGCGTGGCGGTGATCGTGGAAACGATGACCGATAACCGCAACCGCACCGCGGGTAGCGTCCGTCACCATTTTGACAAGTTCGGCGGCAGTCTCGGCACGAACGGCTGTGTGAGCTGGTCGTTTGACAAAAAGGGCGTCATCGTCATCGACAACGAGGACGGTGAGCTGGATGAGGACGCCGTCATGATGGACGCGCTGGACGCCGGCGCGGCGGATTTCCAGCCGGAAGAGGGCTGCTACACCGTCTACACCGACCCGGCGGATTTTAACGCCGTGGCAAAGGCGCTGGGGGACAAGGGCTATACGTTCGAGTCCGCGCAGATCGAAATGGTCCCGCAGACCTACCAGAAGCTCGAAAAGCCCGAGGACATCGCCAATATGGAAAAAATGCTCGACCTCTTTGAAGAGGACGACGATGTGCAGAACGTCTGGCACAACTGGGATCAGGATTGAGAAATAAACGACCGCCCCGGAACGAGCTGTTCCGGGGCGGGTTTTGCTTATTCAGCGCGCGGCTTTGCGTTTGCAGAGGTGGATGACGAGACCGACGGCGAAGCCAATCACGGCGGGGAGCAGCCAGCCAAGGTTGTCGTCGAACAGCGGCAGGCAGGACTTTGCAAAGCCGATGGGCACATCCAGACGCAGCGCCTGCTGCACGCCCTGCGGGAGCGTTTTCATGCAGTCGAAAATGGCGGCGAACCAGGTGCCGACCATCGTGGCGATGTACACAGCGCGGTCGTGGCGGAAGAGCTTGCCTACGAACGCCAGCACGATGAGCGCGATGGCGGGCGGATAGATGAGCATGAGCATGGGGATGGAATACTCGATGATGGCGCTGAGCCCCACGTTGGACACGGCGAAAGAGAACACGGTGAAGATGACTGCCCAGACGGGGTAGGTGATCTTGCCCTTCGTCATTTTGGTGAACGTCTCCGAGCAGGAGGTGACAAGCCCGATGGAGGTCTTGAGGCAGGCGAACGTGATGGTGATGGCGAGGATGATCTGCCCGGCGCTGCCGAAATAATGCCCTGCGATCTGCGTGAGGGCAATGCCGCCGTTTTCGGACGTTTCAAACAGCCCGCGCGACTGCGCGCCCATGAGGATGGTGAGCACATAGATGACCGCCATCAGAATGCCGGTCAGAATGCCGGAGGAGAGCACGTCGCGCGCGACGATGTCGTCATTCTCCACACCCATACGGCGGATGACGTCAATGACCACGATGCCGAACGCAAGACCTGCGATGGCGTCCATTGTGCCGTAGCCTTCAATGAACGACGCGGTGAACGCGCCGGTGCGGTAGCTCTCCGCTGGTTCAACGGACGAGACGGACGCGCCGGGATTGACAAGCGCCGCGATGACGAGCACGGCGAGGAAAACGAGGAACAGGGGGTTGATGATCTTGCCGATCCAGACGGTGATCTTGCCCGGACGCAGCGAGAAAAACAGCACGAATGCGAAGAACACCGCCGAGAAGAGCAGCAGCGCGAGCCCTTCACGCTCCGCGCTCACCAGCGGCGCGAGCCCGGTCGTAAACGACACCGTTGCGCAGCGGGGGATGGCAAAGAGCGGCCCGATGGTGAGGTAGAGGATGCAGGTGAAGAAAATGCCGTAGCCCTTGCCGACCTTGCCGGAGAGCGTTTGCAGCCCATCGGAATGCGTGATGCCGATGGCGGCGACGCCGAAGATGGGGATACCGACGGCGGTGATGATAAAGCCGATGATCGCGGGCAGAACGTTGCTGCCTGCCATCTGACCGAGATGGACGGGGAAGATGAGGTTGCCCGCGCCGAAGAACATTCCGAACAGCGTGCCCGCCACGAGGATCTTCTGGCGGAGGTTGAGTTTTTTGTTTGCCATGGTTTTGTCTCCTTTTTCTTTCTGACCACTATTCTAGCGGAAGTACTTGCAAAATGGAAGTACTTAATTATAATAGATATATGACAAACTGTCATACAAAGAGCGAAACACCCGGAGGAACGGCAAGATGGACAGTAAAAAACTTGAAATTCTGGTGACAGCAGTGGACCTCGGCAGCTTTACGAAGGCGTCGGAGGTCGTGGGCTATACGCAGTCGGGGCTGACGCATCTGGTGGACAGTCTGGAACGCGAGATCGGGCTGACGCTGGTGCAGCGCGACCGGCGGGGCATCTCGCTTACACGCGAGGGCGAGGCGCTCATGCCGTCCATCCGTGAGTTTCTGCGCGCGCACGCACGGCTGGAAAACCGCATTGCCGACGTGACGGCGCACCGCACGGAGACGATCCGCATCGCCGCCTACGCCAGCCTCGCCATGCACTGGATGCCGGAAATTCTGTACCGCTTTCGGCGCGTGTGCCCGGACATCGTGGTCGATCTGCGGATGGTGGACCACGCGCTCGAACCGTTTGAGCTGCTGGAGAAGTGGCAGACCGACGTCATTTTCGGCGCGAAGCAGAGCGGCTTTGCGTGCGACTGGACGCCGCTGTGCGACGATCAGATGTATGCCATTCTGCCGCCCGACTATCCGGCGGCGGGCGACAGCTTCCCGATCGAGGAATTTACGGGGCGGGAATTTCTCATGCCCTACGGACGGTTTGATGTGGACGTGCTGGCGGCATTTGCGCAGCACGGCGTAAAGCCCGTCATTCGCCCGTGCCGCGTGGACGACGAGACCGTCATCCGCATGGTGAGCAAGGGGCTTGGTATGACGATGATGGCGGAGATGATGATCCGCGGGCGCACGGAGGGCGTCAAGGTCCTGCCCATCGCGCCGCGCACCTGCCGCGAGCTCGGCATGGGTCTCCAGCCGCGCGACGACCAACCGGAGAGCATCCGGCAGCTTCGCAAATGCGTGCTGGAGTTTATTCAGGAGCTGTAAAGGAACGTGCCCGGATGCTTGTGCATCCGGGCACGCGTTTATTTGCGAATGAAGAGGATGCCCAGCGTGTGCGGTCCGCAGTGGCACGAGACGGTACAGCCAGCGTTCGTCTCGATGACCTCGTCGAACGCGCCGTATTTCGCGGCGGCGTCCTTTGCCGCCTGCACCACGGTCGGCTGCGCGGCGGGGTGGGTGATGAACGCCAGCTCCGGGCGGATGTCCTCGCGTCCCTCCAGCCGCTCCTGCACATACTGCGAGAACGCGTGCTCAGACGTGCCGCGGTATTTTTTGCACACGCCCATTTTGCCGTCTTTGACCTCAATGCACGGCTTGAGCTTGAGCATATTCGCGCCCAGCGCGGCAACGGCGGAGCAGCGCCCGCCCTTGAACAGATAGTCCAGCCGCTCCACTAGAAAGCTCGCCTCCACCTTGGGCACGAGCGCGCGCACCTGCGCGGCGATCTCCTCGCCGGTGAGCCCCTGCTCCGCCAGCCGCGCCGCCGCGATGACGAGCAGCCCCTGCCCGGTGCTTAAGTTCTCCGAGTCGATGACGATCACGTTCTCGAATGCCTGTGCCGCGAGGCACGCGTTCTGATAGCAGGCGGAGAAGCCTGAGCCAATGGTGATCTGGATCACCGTGTCGTAGTCGGGCACAAAGCGCGCGAACATCTGCGTGTATTCATATTCACTCACGGCGGCGGTGCTGCACAGCTTGCCGCCGGCGTCAACGTGCGCGAAAATATCGGCGGGCGTGATGTCCACGCCGTCATGGAACTGCTGACCGTCCTTGATAACGACCAGCGGAGTGAGGGTGATGTCATATTGCCGCAGCAGCGCCGGGGTGAGATCGCAGGTGCTGTCAGCCAGAATTTTGACTCGTGCCATATGGTGCTCCTTTAGTAACAATTTGGTCTCGCCCAGTGTACCACCATTTCACCGCCACGGCAATGGGAAAATGAAGAAAATGCCATGAGATGGTGTTTTTGCGCACCCCTGTTTTTGCGTAGGGGCGTGGTAAAACCTCGCACTTACGGCTCGATTCGCAGCCTACAACAACGGGAGGGGCAAGCCTCTGTGTGCATTTCTCAGAACGCCCAGTTGCCGTTTTTGAAGATGGGCACGGTCTTGCCATCCTCGCAGAGCGCTTCGATGTTCATGTCGGCGGTGCCGATCATGAAGTCCTCGTGGATCATGGAATCGTTGACACCGAGCTTGCGGCATTCTTCCAGCGTCTTGTCGGCGTAGCCGCGGATGGTGTCGGCAAAGCCCATGCCGAGCGCGAGGTGGCAGGCGGCGTTTTCGTCGAACAGGGTGTTATAGAACAGCAGCCCGGAGTTCTGGATGGGGGAGTCGTAGGGCACGAGCGCGCATTCACCGAGGTATGCGCTGCCCTCGTCCATGGTGATGAGCTTGGTGAGCAGGCTCTCATTCTGCTCTGCGTGCCACTCCACCGCTTTGCCGTTTTCAAAACGGATCCAGAAGCCGTCAATGAGCTGCCCCTGATACGACAGCGGCTTGGACGCGTACACGACGCCCTCCGCCTTGCCGCGCATGGGGGAAATGAAGCACTCCTCAGACGGGATGTTCGGGTTAAAATAGATATTTTGCAGGCTGTATTCGCCGCCGCCCTTGAACTCCGCCTCCGGGATCATACCCACACGCAGGTCCGTGCCGTTGGATGCGGTATAGTGCAGCTCGCGGATACCGAGGCTGTTGAGGTAATTGCAGCGTGCGAGCAGGTCCTCATTGTGCTGCTTCCACGCGGCGATGGGATCGTCATCCACGCGGCTGGTCTGCAAAATAGCCTGCCACAGCTTTTCGATCGCCTGCCCGACGCGCAGCTCCGGGAAGAGCTTTTTTGCCCACGCCGCGCCGGGCACAGCGGCGATGCACCACTGGTATTTATTTTCGATCTGGTCGCGGTAGCCCTTGATGAGGGGATAGAGCTTCTGGCGCGACTTTGCCATCTTCTCCTGATCGATGCCCGCGAGCCCATCGGGGTCTTCCGAGAGCAGGTAGATGCGGCAGGGGATGGTCTTGACGTAGTGCTGCCAGCGCATATCCTCGTAATCGTCCAGCGTCGAGAGCGTGGCGAGGCTGCGATAGCGGACGTGGGTCTTTTGCAGCGGCTGATAGCTCCAATCCACCACGACCTTCTTCGCCTTGAGCTTGTAGCACTCTTCGACGACCATTTTAACAAATTCGGGCTGGTCGAGGTCCGCCTGGATAAAGACCTCCTGCCCCTTCTGCACATTCACGCCGCAGCGCGCGATGAGCTGCGCATATTTGCGAAGTACGGTTTTTTTCATGATTGCGTTCCTCCTGTATGTTCTCACTGTGCATATCATACCACGCTTTGCCGGATTTGAAAACCGCAATGTTGATTTGCGCCCACGCGTGTGATAGGATACGGGAAAGGGGGGACGCTTTATGAAAAACGTTCTGACAGATCGGATGCTGGACTTTATCACCGCCAGCCCGTGCAGCTATTTTACCGTGGCGAACGCCGCGCGCAGGCTGGACGAGGCGGGCTTTACGCGCCTTTTGGAGTCGCAGCCGTGGCAGCTTGCGCCCGGCGGGCGGTATTATACCACGCGCGGCGGCTCGTCGCTCATTGCCTTCACGCTGCCCAAAACGGGTCTGCCGGGGTTTATCATCACGGCGAGCCATACGGACTCGCCCGCGTTCAAGCTCAAGCAGAATCCGCACCTGCCGGGAAAGAGCTATGTACGGCTGAATACAGAAAAATACGGCGGGATGCTGTTTTCGACCTGGTTTGACCGCCCGCTGGAGATCGCGGGGCGCGTGCTGGTGCGCACGCCGGACGGCGGCATCGCGCAGCGGCTCGTGGAGCTGCCGGAGTGCCCGATCGTCATCCCGAATGTGGCGATCCACATGAACCGCACCGCGAATGACGGCTTGAAGCTGCTGGCGAATATCGATCTGCCGCCGATCTTTGCAGCGGGCGGGGCAGAGGTATCCGCGTTGGCGCTGGCGGCGGAGGCGGCAGGCGCGGAGGAGGCGGACGTGCTGGGGCACGATCTGCTGCTCTGCAACCGCCAGCCGGGGACGTATCTCGGCGCGGGCGCGCCGTGGATCGGCTCGCCGCGGCTGGATGATCTGGAATGCGCGTTCGCGTGTCTGGAGGGCTTTTTGACCGCGCCGGAGAGCGCGAGCGCGCAGGTCTGCTGCCTGTTTGACAACGAGGAGGTCGGCAGCCAGACGCGGCAGGGCGCGGCGTCTACGCTGCTGCGCGATGTACTGCGGCGCATCTGCGTCAGCCGTGGTATGGATGATGCAGACTACTGTCGCGCTGTGGCGGCGAGCTTCCTGCTGTCGGCTGACAACGCGCACGCGCTGCATCCGAACCACCCGGAGTTTTCCGACGGCGAAAACTGCCCGGTGATGAACGGCGGCGTGGTGGTGAAATTCAACGCAGCGCAGCACTACACCACCGACGGCGAATCCGCCGCGCTGCTGGAAAGCGTCTGCCGGGATGCGCGCATCCCAACGCAGGTGTACGCTAACCGCTCCGACCTTCCGGGCGGCTCGACGCTCGGCAACGTCGCGCTCACGCAGGTGTCGCTGCACAGCGCGGACGTGGGGCTGGCGCAGCTTGCGATGCACTCCGCATTTGAGACCGCCGGGGCGGACGATCCGGCACATCTGGTCAGTCTTGCGCAGGCGCTTTATGCGTGTACGCTGCGGCAATCCGACAACGGGAGTTGGACATTCCAACAGTAAAAAATAGGGCGCGGTCAGATGACCGCGCCCTTTGCGCATTATTTGGTTGGACGTTTTCCAAATGAGAATTTCGGCTCAGTTCCGGCGATGAGGCGGGCGATGTTGCCGCGGTGCATCACGGCGACGAGTATGAACGTGAAGATCGCAAGGATGAGCCGGGGCATGGACACCGATAGCGCCAACGCACATACCGGGATCGCCGCCGCCGCGCACAGCGACGCGAGCGAGGCAAAGCGGAACAGCGCCGCCGCCAGCAGATACACCGCCAGCGCGATCGCAAGCACGCGCCAGTCGATCATCAGCGCGACCGCCGCGCCGGTGGACACCGCCTTTCCGCCGCGAAAGTGAAAATACAGCGGGAAGCAGTGCCCCAGCATACACAAAGCGCCGCCCACGCACATCCCGAGCTCGCCCGCGATGGCGCGGGTGATGAGCATGGCGAGCAGGCACTTGACAAAATCGCCGAGCAGCGTCAGAAGCCCCGCGCCCATGCCGAATACGCGCGCAGTATTTGCAGCGCCGGCGTTGCCGCTGCCGCTTTTTCGCACGTCATGTTGGAAAATATATTTGGAAATAAGAATGGAAGCGCTGAACGAACCGAGCAAATAGCCCAGAACGGCGCATAGGATATATCGCGGCAGAGAGATCACTCCTTTGCGGTCGGTAGGAGTAGTATACCATCTGCGCGCGCCGCTTGCAAGCCATTTTATCGGGCAGATGATTGACAAGCCGCGACAGATTTCTTATAATGTGATTACTATGCCGCCCTGCGGCAAAAAGGGAGAAGAATAGCTATGAAGCATGAAATGAAGATCGCAGGACTCACACGGCAGCTTCCGCTGTGCAAGGTGGCGGATGATCTTTATATCGGTGCGTTTATTATGTTCGGCGACGCGGAGATCACCGTCGCCTGTGCAAAGGAGCTGTTGGCGCGCGCGCCGAAGGATTATGACTATCTGCTCACTGCCGAGGCAAAGAGCATCCCGCTCATCCATGAGATGGCGCGTCAGAGCGGCGCGAGCACCTATTTTGTGGCGCGCAAGGGCATGAAGGTCTACCTGACCGACCCCATCCATGTGAAGGTCCACTCCATCACCACCCAGCGCGAGCAGGAGCTGTATCTGGGCGGCGAGGACGCGGAAAAAATTCGCGGCAAGAAGATCCTGATCGTGGACGACGTTATCTCCACCGGCGAATCGCTGCACGCGATGGAGCAGCTCGTGGAGCAGGCGGGCGGCACGGTCGTCGGGCGTATGGCGGTACTCGCCGAGGGTGCGGCGCAGCAGCGTGACGACATCATCTACCTCGAAGGGCTGCCGGTCTTTAACCCGGACGGCACGGTGAAAGCGTAAAGCGTACATATCCAAAGCCGGCGGCAGGAAACTGTCGCCGGTTTTTGCGTGACAAGTGGGGAAATTTGTGCTACAATAGGGTAAATCACATTTCCCTATGGAGGCAGTCATGACTTTGGGGCAGAAAATTCGCCAGACGCGCCTGGCGCGCGGGCTGACGCAGAAGGAGCTGGCAGGTGAGCAGATCACGCGCAATATGCTCTCGCAGATCGAGCACGGCGCGGCGCAGCCGTCCATGCGGACGCTGGAATATCTGGCGGCGGTCTTGAACGTAGACGCCGGGTGGCTGCTCAGCGGTGCGGATGGAGACGGTGCGGCGGATCGGCTGGTGCGTGCGCGGACGCTGCTGCGCGAGGGCAAATGGCGCGCGTGCCGGGAGCTTTTGCACGAGGGCTCGGCGCAGGCGGGCGACGAGGAGCTGCTGATCTTATCGCGCGCGGCGATGCAGCTTGCGTGGAAGCATCTGGGGCGCGAGGAATTTGATGATGCGCTGGCGCTCTCACAGGAGGCGGCGGAATGCGACGCGCGGGGACTGTATTCTGACCCGGCGCTGCAAGCGGCTGCGCTGGAGCTGGCGGCACGCGCGGCGCTGGCGCGGCGGCAGGATGCGGACGCGCAGGCGGAGGCGTACCGGCGGCAGCATTTACAGCAGCAGGGGGAGGCGCGCTATCATCTGGTGATGGCGCGATACCATCTGGCGCAGGAGCATATTCAGGCGGCGGAAAAGGAAATATGGTCCATCAGCGAGCTGCCGGAGGCGCAGCAGACGGAGTATCTGCTGCTGCGCGGGCGCATCGCGCTGCGCAAGGAGCAGTTTGAGAATGCACTGCTGTATTTGCAGCAGGCGGAGCAGACCGGCGGCGCGAGCCGGTATCTGCTGCGGGAGCTGTACGCGAGCATGGAGCAATGCTGCCGCGAGCGCGAGGACTTTAAGGGCGCATATGAATACGCCACGCGGCAACGTGAGTTGAGCGAGCCGAAGTGAATCCTTGAAATGCGCAAAACTCTGCGAGGCTTTTGAAAATAAATGTCCCCGGTTTCCAAACGGAAACCGGGGACATTTTGCTTATTATGTTGCAATCTCAGCGTCTGCCGCCGCCAAAGCCGCCTCGGCTGCCACCGCCGCCGAAACCGCCGCGACCACCACCGCCGCTGAAGCCACCACGGCTTCCGCCGCCACCGAAGCCGCCTCGGTTGCCGCCGCCGCCAAAGCCGCCTCGGCTGCCGCCGCCGAAGCCGCTGCGACCGCCGCCGTTATAGCGCGGAGGGTCGCTGCGCGGGGGACGCGGACCGCCCGGACCGTGATGCGGTGGGGGAGGGGGCGCGCCGTGGAAGCCGCCGAACCAGCGCGGATGGCGGTGATAGCAGCCGCCCCACCACGGTCCCCAGAACGGACCGAAGAAGCCGTAGCCGCCGATCACGCGGCGCACGCCCGCGACGAGCGAGAAGACAAAGGAGAGAATTACGAAAATGATGAACAGCACCAGAATCAGCACAACGATGCCGCCCCAGCCGGAGCGACTACTCTTTTGTGAAGCCTGTTCCTGCTGCGCCGCCTGCCCGGAGACGGGGACGTTTTTCGCGTACCAGCCGGACACCTGCGTAAAGAGCGTGGTGATCGCGCTGTCAGGATCGTCCCAGAAGCTGTCGCCAAGATTCTGCGTAAAGATGATCTCCAGATTGTCATTCAGATAATAGCTGATGTCGTCGCCGGGGCTGACATACCACTGCCCGGACTCCTCGTCGATCAGCAGCACGAGGTCGCCGTTGCCGTAGGTGTCCGTGCCGTAGCAAATTTTGTCGGAATATGCCTTGATGCTGCTGCCTGACAGCGTAGGCACGGTGACGACGCCCAGAATGCCGCTGTACTGGTAATCGAGCGCGGCGTTATCCTCCGCCAGCGTTTGCAGTGTGGCGGCGGAGAACAGCCCGGCACCGTCCTGCACATAGGGCGTGTAGCTGTCGGCGTGCGCCTTTGCCCAGCTCTGCGCAGTGCTGCTGGACTCCGGCTTGTAGGTCTCATCGACCGACGGCTTTGTGAGCTGCCCGATGAGGATGGCGGCGATCACCGCCAGAATGAGAACGGTGACGGCAACGCCGCGTTTTTTGAATACGTTCATAGTTGCTCCTTTTGGGTGCGATTACTGCACCTTGCGCGTTTCCAGCAGCTTTTGCTTGAGCTCGCCCTCGATACGGCGCAGCTCGCGCTCCGCTTCTGCGCGCTTCTGCGCGCCCTCGGTTTGGATCTGGAGGACCTCGTCGAGCGTGGAGATCAGGCTCTCGTTCGTGTGCTGGAGCGTTTCGATGTCCACGATGCCGCGCTCGGATTCGCGGGCGGTATCGACCGTCGCCATTTTGAGCATATCGGCGTTTTTCTTGAGCAGCTCGTTTGTCGCGTCGGTGACCTTGCGCTGCGCCTCCATGGCGCGGCGGGAATTTTCGATGCCGAGCGTGAGCACGAGCTGATTTTTCCACAGCGGGATGGTGTTCATGATGGAGGTCTGGATCTTTTCCATCATCGCCGCGTCGTTATTTTGGATCATGCGAATTTGCGGCGCGGTTTGCAGCGAGATGACGCGCGTCAGCTCCAGATCGTGCAGGCGCTTTTCAAAGCGCTGGCACTTGTTTTCAAAATCGTTCGCCGCCTGCGCGTCCTCGGGAAGCCCGGACTTCTCCGCCTTGGCGCGCAGCTCCGCGAGCGTGGTACTGCGCGCCTTTTCCAGGCTCTGCCTGCCTGCCAGCAGGTACATCGTCAGCTCCTTGAAATATTGCAGGTTTTTGTCGTACATCTGGTCCATCACGGCGACGTCCTTCATCAGCTTGCGCTGGTGTACCTCCAGCTCGCCCGCGATGCGGTCTACATTTTCTTCCGCCTTGCCGTAGCGCGCGCGGAGCGTTTCGGCGCTCTTCTTCGCCTTGCCGAACAGACCGCTGATGCCCTTCTTTTCCGGCTCGTCCAGCGTTTTCAGCTCCACCAGCAGCCCGGAGAGCATCGTGCCGACCTCGCCCATGTCGCTCATTTTGACCTTATCGAGCGCCGCCTGCGAAAAATCGGCGATGTTTTTCTGCGCCGCCGCGCCGTACTGAATGATGATGTTCGCGTCGCTCAGGTCGATCTGCCCGGCAAAATCCGCGACTGCCTTCTGCTCCGCCTCGGAGAGGTTGGCAAGTTCAGGACCGGCCTCTGGCGCGGGCGCGGACTGCTTGAGCTCGGTCTCGGGCTTTACCTGCGGGGCGGCAGGCTCGTCCAGATCGGGGGTCAGGGTGAGCTGGGGGATCTTTTGTTCATCCATGATGTGATTCTCCTTTACTTTGTGTCAAAGTCACGACCGCCGCTGAGTCCTTCGGCAGCCATCATATTTTCCATGACCTGAATATCCGCGGTGATGTCCACCACGCTGCTTTCAAACAGACTGTCGAGCTGCCGCTGGAACGCAACGGCGACCTTGTCGAGCAAATCTTCAATTTGCCGCATCCCCTCGTCGATGTTGCCCATGCGCATCTGCTGATTTTGCAGCTTCACATATTTTTCGAGCAGGTTCAGCGTGGTGGGGAGGTAGTAGTTGAGGAACTGGCGAATTTCGCCGAGCTGCTCAGGGTGCTCGCGCACATAATCGAAAATTTTTTCGGTCAGCAGCTCGATCTGCTTGAGCTGCGCGGAAATTTTGTAATCGGGAATTTCATCGTTGCGCAGGCGAATTTGCCGGATAGCGTTCTCGCCCTGGCGCAGCACAGCGTCAAGCTCCGCGTTGCCGGTCGATTCAGGCTTTTTCGGCTCGTCCGGCTGTTTTTCGGGCTGCGGTTCGGGCTTGGCAGGTTCAGGCTGTTTCTCGGGCTGCTTCTCCGCCTCAGCGTCCTTCTGCGACGCCGCCTTGTCGGGGAAGAAGAGCTTGACCCCAAAATACACCACGACCGACAGCGCGATCGTTTTGAAAATATCGCCGAAGCTGCTGAGATTGCCCGTCAGCGCGCGCCCCAGCCACAGTGCCGCGACCACATACAGCGGGATGGTCGAGCGGGTCTTTTTCTGTTTCATGGCAGTGCCGTGCCCTTTCTTTCGCAAAAATAATACTGTTTTCTGATTAAAAAATCAATCAGAAAACCCGCGTGCTTCGCACGCTGGAATTGCACAATTGTGCAATTCCACGTCTCATAAGTTCTTAACGCACCTTCGGTGCTATAAAAATCTTTTCAAGATTTTTAATACGAACTAGTATAAATACACTGCCAATATTGTATATCCTGCGGCGCGCAAAGTCAAGAAATGCGGGGAATTGACACGCCCGTTTTGCGTGCGTATAATAGCCGTAACGGCGCGCTTCCAATGGGGCTGCCGTGCGGCAGCCCCTATCTCAAGCGGTCCGCTCCGCCCGCGCGGAATGAGAGCCCTGCGACAGCGCGGTTTCCGCACATCCATTTCTATGCTGCAAGCAGCAGGGTGTGTGCCGTTTTTACAAATTTCGTTTTTGGAGGCATCCAGCTATGAACAAACTTTCTCCGTCGATCCTCGCCGCCGACTTTGTGAATCTGGAACGCGACATCCGCGCGCTCAAGACCGCTGGGGCGGATTATGTGCACGTTGACGTGATGGACGGGCTTTTTGTGCCCAACATCTCGATCGGCTTTCCCGTGGTCGCCGCCATCCGCGGCATCACCGATCTGCCGCTGGACGTGCATCTGATGATCGACCGCCCCATCCGCTATGTTGAGCGCTTCTGCAAGGCGGGCGCGGATATTCTGACCGTCCATGTGGAGGCGGACACCGAGGAAAACACGCGCCATGCGCTGGAGATCATCCGCGATCTCGGCGTGCGCCCCGCCATCTGCGTCAAGCCCAAGACCCCGGCGGAGGCGGTGCTGCCGTTTATCGACCTGTGCAGCCTGATCCTGGTGATGACGGTCGAGCCGGGCTTCGGCGGGCAGTCGTTCATGGCGGATATGATGCCCAAGGTCGAAAAAATCCGTGCGTACATCAACGAAAAAAATCCCGCCTGCGAGCTGGAGGTGGACGGCGGCGTGAACGAGCAGACCGCTGAGGTGTGCAAGGCGGCGGGCGCGAATGTGCTCGTGGCGGGCAGCGCGTACTTTAAGGCAGCCGACAAGGCGGCATTTGCGCGCAGCATCCAGAAATAAAATTCCAGAAATATCCTGCGTTATGCGGCGAAGAGTGGACATACTAACTACGCAGCTTAATGAAGGAGGAATTCTGATATGAGTAACTGCAAGGCCAACAAGTGTATCGAATGCAGCGTCACGTCCTGCGGCAACCACTGCGCGTCGGAGAACTACTGCTCTCTGGACCGCATCCGCGTTGGCACGCACGAGTGCGACCCCACCGTGGACGCCTGCACCGACTGCCTGTCGTTTGTGAAGAAGTAAAAAATGCGAAAAATCATGCCCGCAGGCACTGCCTGCGGGCATGATCGCATATTCGGGGGGTTGACTTCTAGCAAAAAAAGCAGAATGGGAAACCACGCCCACAAAACAGGTTCATGAGCTGCGACGCGACGCACAGACCGCAGCAGACGCGCCCCGCGCCGCCGGTGAAGTTAAAGCCGTTCTGCGTGCTGGTGTAAGTAAAGCCGTTGCGCTCGATCTGCGCGCGGGCGTACTGATATTCGGCGTTGTCGGGGTCCATGGCGCAGGCGCGGTTGATCTGTTCGTAGCCGAGCACGCGGTTGCCGAGCCCCGTGTTGGCGATGGCGGCAAAATAATACCACTGCGCGGTGCGCTCCGCCGCCGGAACGGATTGCAGGATATTCCACGCGGCGGCGTACTGTCGCTGCTGCAAGTACGCCTGCGCGCGGCGGAGGGCTTCCGGCTGCGCGCCGCGCTCCTCCCGCTGCCGCTGCCAGCCCGCGAAGGGGTCGGTGTACTGCGTGCGGTACGTCGTCTGCTGCGGGGGATTTTTGATCTGGTCATAGGCAGCGTTGATCTCGTTCATCTTCTGCGCCGCGTAGGCATCGCCCGGATTCATGTCCGGGTGATATTTTTTGGCAAGCTGCCGGTAGGCGCGCTTGACCTCTTCATCGGTCGCGTCGGGGGTCAGACCCAGCACGCGATAGGGATCGTCCATCATGGGGTTTCCTCCTTGCCCTCCCTCGGAAACTGGCGGTCATACTGCGCCCAGACGCCGAAGTAGAGAATGTTTCGCAGCAGCGCCGCGTCCTGCACCAGCGGCAGGCGCTCAAACGCGCTCGCCGCGTCGCCGATGAGCAGCGTCAGCTCGCCGTGCATCGGGCGCGCGCCGGTCATAAGCTCGTTCGGCAGGGGATTGTAGCGCCCGCGGCGGCGGTCGGCGGTGTGGTCGCACACGGCATCGAGCAGATAGACAAATCGCCCCAGCGCCATGCCGAACTCTTGCAGGACCGGCTGCCAGCGGTCCTCTCGCGGGGCGAACAGCGACGATAAGATCGCGCCGAAGGCATTCGCCGCCGCGTCGGGTTCGCATTTTCCGCGCGCCTCGACCTCGGCGAGCTGCGAAAGCCCCTCCCGGATGGCGTTTTCCTGCGCGCCATAGCACGTCGCTGCACGCTCTGCGGCGCGGGTCAGCCCCTGCGCGGCGAGATATTTTGCGGCATTGCGGTCGTCATGCCAGCCGTCCAGACACGCCTCGCGCGCCAGCAGCACATTCATCGCCGCCGCGTAGGATGAAAATTCCGTCTGCGCGTACTCGTGCGGGCGCAGCGGGTGCGGCGCGCAGCTCTCCTGCCCGGACTGCTCGTCCGGCTCGTAGAGCGACGCGAGCAGCATTGCCAGAAACGTCATATCGTATGTCAGCGCCAGCCGGGAAATCGCGCCGTATTCTCGCCGCAGCGTGCGGCACAGCCCGCAGTAGACCGCGCGGTATCGCGCCGCCTGTTCTTCATCCAATCGCGTGCGGTCCGCCTGAATGTACCCGAACATGGTCAGGTCTCCCCCGTTTTTCTGCCGTGGAACAGCAGATAGTTGAGATACGCGCCGAAAAACAGGATGCTCAGGCAGAAGAACAGCCACAGCATCGTGAGCAGGATCGTCCCGATGCTGCCGTAAAAGACGGAGAACTGGCTGTAGGAGTTTACATAATGCGAGAAGCCGTTGGAGAAGATGATCCACGCCAGCGCTGCGCAGAACGCGCCCGGCAGCACCTCGCCCACGCGGTTTTTGCAGTTGGGCAGCGCCAGATAGAGCGCTGCGAACAGGAGCGTGAGAAAGATGGCGGAGTAGAGGTTCAGATAGTCGAGAAGCCTGATGAAAAAATGGATGATGGGTGAATCGATATGCTCTAAAAACGCGAGGATCTGCTGCCCGAAGCCGTGCAGCACCAGCGTGAGCACGAGCGCAAGCAGCAGCAGCAGCGTGTAGAGCAGGCACAGCGCGCGGCGCTTTAGCCACGGGCGTGTCTCCTGCACACCGCAGGCGCGGTTGAGCCCCTGCATGATGCTGTGAAGCCCCGTGGACGACGCCCAGAGCGCTGCCACGGCGTTAAAAATACTCGTGCCGAAGCTGCTGATACCGTCAAAAATATCGTCGAGCAAAAGCTGGAAAAACGGCAGCAGCGCGGCGGGCGCGGCGGGCTGGAGCATCTCAAACAGCCCCTCGCGCGAGATCGGCAGATGCTGCACCAGCGACAGCAGCAGCGCGATCAGCGGGAAGATGGACAGCAGCAGAAAAAATCCCGCGTTGCCCGCGTAGAGCGGGACATTCAGCGCGGCGATATTCCGCGCAAAGCTTTTGAGCCGGTCAGTCGGTTTCATACGGAAAAACTCCTTGAACAGGTTTTGTCGAAAACTTCCTGCGGCAAAAAAGTTTTCGACAAATTGGGGACATTCATGCACAAAATAGCGGGAAAGTTTGTGATTGCCACCGCTAAATTTTGTGATGCTGACGAAAAAGAGTGGGGAAAATGTCGAAAAAGGGCGATTTCTTTTTGTTTCATTTCCGCGCGTCCTGTGTTTGAATAAGGCGCAAAGGGGGTTGAAATTCTATGAGAAAAGTGCAAATCGTATACAAGCGAACCGCCATTGCGCAGAGCGGTGTGACGCTGAGCCTGGAATACCTGCTGACCCGCCGCGAACCGCCGGACAGCGCGCCGGAATACGGCGTGGGCATCCGCATTTTGACGCCCGATTCATGCGAAGAGGACTGCGCGGATGGCATTACGCCGCGACGAGAGCGGGCGATGGAGCTGCTCCGGCTGCTGGCAGATGGAACAGCTACGCCGGTGACGCTGCGCGATATTTTGCAGGACGTGTTATAGGGCGTCGGATTTTTGAAAAAGTGGTAGACATAAGGTGGCTGCTTTGCTATAATAACAAAAGTATCTATATCATACAGCATCTTGCTGCAAGATGCAAGGTGAGAGGAGAAAAGCCATGAAGTGTCCCTATTGCGGCTTTCAGGACAGTAAGGTCGTCGATTCCCGCCACTCCGAGGATGGGCTGAGCATCCGCCGCCGGCGTGAGTGTCAGGCGTGCCAGAAGCGCTTTACGACCTATGAAACAGTGGAAAGCCTGCCGATCGTCGTCATCAAGCGCGATAACAGCCGTCAGGCGTTTGACCGCAACAAGGTGCTCAACGGTATGCTGCGCGCGTGTGAAAAGCGCCCCGTGGCGCTGGCGGAGCTGGAGGCGGCGGCGGACGAGATCGAGCAGGTCATTCAGAACACGCTCGACCGTGAGGTATCGACCACCCGCATCGGTGAGCTGGTGATGGAGCGGCTCAAGCCGCTGGACGAGGTGGCGTATGTACGCTTTGCCTCCGTCTACCGGCAGTTCAAGGACATCAACAGCTTTATGCGCGAATTAAACAAGATCCTGGAAGAAAAATAACATGCAATGGGGCGCTGCGGTGCAGCGTCCCATTGATTTTGTCAGAAGATATTCCCGGCACTGGGGAGCTGGAGCGCGCGCAGGTGCTGGAGCTGTGTGATGAGCTGCGCGCAGGTGTCGGCAAAATCATCCCCCTCGCCGCGGCGCGCCTGCTCGCGCAGGGCGGCAAGGTCGCGCTGCACACAGTCGGTCTCGTCGTGGTGCAGGAGCACGCAGTAGACCGCCTCGCGGCTGTACCACTGCTGGGCTGCCAGCTCCACGGCGTCATACGCGCGGTCAAAATCGCCGCCCTCCGCGTGCGTGCGCGCAAGGCGCAGTGTGTTCAGCGGCTCTGCGACCGTGCGGCGGACATAGCTGCCCGACCAGATGCAAAAGCTCAGACACAGCGCGAGAATGAGCAGCGCGATGAGCAGGTGCTTCACGACGCCGCCTCCTTCCGAATGGCGAGATAGAGCTTCCCTGAGCGCTCGGCGGTGAGCAGCAGCACATCGCGCACGCGGCAGTTATAGTTTTGCAGCGTCTGCTCCACCCACGCGCGCGTCCTGCCGGACGCGGCGAGATTTTCGCGAATGAGCGTGCCGTGGCTGATGAGCGTGATGGGCAGCTCCGTCTCCTCGACCTTGATGCCCGCGTCCTTGGCACAGGCGGGCGCGAAGCGGGCATAGGGGAGGATGCTGATATTGCCGCTCGTCTCCAGAATGGCGTAGCGCACCTGCGTGATGTCAACGTATCCCTGCAGGCGCAGATATTCCGTCAGCTCGTCGGCGTTGACGCGCGTTTTTTGCATATTGCGCGCGACGAGCTTGCCGTCCTGCACCAGAATGACGGGCTTGCCGCAGAAAAAGCGGCGGACGGGGATGCTGCCGTACACCCACACCGACAGCAGCAGCTCGATCGCCAGCACCACCAGGATCGGGATCAGCCCCGAGAGCAGCGGGATCGCCGGGTCCTGCATCGGCACGGACGCGAGGTCCGCGATGAGCATCGTCACGACGAACTCCGCGGGCTCCATCTGCCCGATCTGGCGTTTGCCCATCATGCGGATGACCAGAATGAGCGCCAGATACAGGATCACGGCACGTAAGAATGAAATGAGCATACACATCCTCCCATCTTTCTCCATAGCGTTTGCCGCCGGACGGAGAATTATACCGCAAAGTCCGCCGAATGCAAAAGTCGGGCTGTATTTTTGCGCGGACTTATGCTATAATATCCCCAAATGTCGGTACAGTGAGGGATGAATATGGACGAATACCGCAGCCCGGAGATGCTGGAAAAGCTCAGTCAGGAGGCGCAGCCGCAAAAGCAGGACTACACGCCCCGCCCCAAGAGCCAGATCGTGCTGGCGTGGGTGCTGGCGGTTGTGGTGGTGCTGGCGTTTTTGGGGACGTGCTACTGGCTGATGTACGGCGGGTTTTAAGGCATGATTATATTAGGGATCGACCCCGGCTACGCCACCACGGGCTTTGGCGTTGTGGAGAGCGGGCGGGGGCTTCTGCGGCTGGTGAATTACGGCACGATCACCACCCCGGCGGGGCTGGCGTTTCCAAAGCGGCTGAAAATGCTCTATGACGACATGAACGAGCTGCTGGGCGCAGTGCGCCCGGACGCCGTGGCGGTCGAGGAGCTGTTTTTCGGGCACAACGTCACCACCGGCATCGGCGTTTCGCACGGGCGGGGCGTGATCCTGCTGGCGGTGGAGCAGTTCGGTGCGCCGCTTTTTGAGTACACGCCCAACGAGGTCAAGCAGGCGGTGGTCGGCTACGGCGGCGCGGAAAAGCGGCAGGTCATGGATATGACGCGCAGACTTCTCAAAATGGAGCACATCGCGCGCCCGGACGACGCGGCGGACGCCATCGCCATCGCGCTGTGCCACGCGCGCAGCGCAACGTCCATGCTCGCGCGCTGCGAGAAGTAACGGAGGAACGGGAATGCTTTATTATCTGGACGGAACGGTCGCGCTCATCGAGCCGGGGCTGGCGGTCATCGACTGCGGCGGCGTCGGCTTTTCATGCAGCACCACGACGTATACGCTGGCGAGCCTCAAAACGGGCACGCGGGCGCGGCTTTATACCTACTGCAATATCCGCGAGGACGCGTTCGACATTTTTGGTTTTTCGACCAAGGACGAGCGCGACTGCTTTACAAAGCTCATCGCCGTTTCGGGCGTCGGTCCGAAGGCGGCGCTGGCGATCTTATCCATCCTGTCGCCGGACCAGTTCCGGCTGGCGGTGCTGACACAGGACGATAAAACGCTCACCATGGCACAGGGCGTGGGCAAAAAAATGGCGCAGCGCATTTTGCTGGAGCTGAAGGAAAAGCTCGGCGCGGCGGAGCTGCCGGATACGTCGTCCGGCGGGGGCGGCGTGACGGTCACGCACGGCAGCGCCGTGGCGGAGGCGACGGCGGCGCTCGTGAGCCTAGGCTACTCGCAGACGGAGATCGGCGCGGCGCTCAAAACAGTCGAGGGCGCGGAAACGCTCACCGCCGAGCAGCTCGTGCGGCAGGCGCTGCGCGCAATGGTCACAAAGTAAGGAGACGCGGATATGAGCTTGGATTTTTCACAGGATTATGAAGCGCCCATTGTGACCACGAGCCTCACGCCGCTTGACGACGGCGAGGTCAGCCTGCGCCCGAAAACGCTGGCGGACTACACGGGTCAGGAAAAGGCGAAGGGGAATCTGTCCGTTTATATCGAGGCTGCGCGCAGACGGTCGGAATCGCTCGACCATGTGCTGCTGTACGGTCCTCCGGGGCTTGGCAAAACGACGCTTGCGGGCGTGATCGCCAACGAAATGGGCGTGAACATCCGTGTGACCTCCGGTCCTGCCATCGAAAAGGCGGGCGACCTTGCGGCGCTGCTGACGAATCTCGCGCCGGGGGATATTCTGTTTATCGACGAGATCCACCGCCTGAACCGCGCGGTGGAGGAGATCCTGTACCCCGCGATGGAGGATTTCGCCATCGACATCATCATCGGCAAGGGTCCGTCCGCAAACTCCATCCGGCTGGACCTGCCGAAATTCACCCTCATCGGCGCGACGACCCGCGCCGGGCAGCTTTCCAGCCCCCTGCGTGACCGCTTCGGCGTGCAGCTTCGGTTGGAGCTGTATACAAAGGATGAGCTTTCACGCATCGTCACGCGCTCGGCGGCGCTGCTGGGCATCGACATCGCGCCGGAGGGCGCGGCGGAGATCGCCGCCCGGTCGCGCGGGACACCGCGCATCGCCAACCGCCTGCTGCGGCGCGTGCGCGATTTTGCGGAGGTCTACAATGACGGCGTCATCACTAAGGACGCCGCCGACCACGCGCTGGGGCGGCTGGAGGTGGACGCGCTGGGGCTGGATACCATCGACCGGCGGATGCTGGAGTCCATCATCCGCAACTATGGCGGCGGACCTGTGGGGCTGGAAACGCTTTCGGCGACGATCGGCGAGGAAGCTGTGACGCTGGAGGACGTTTATGAGCCGTATCTGATGCAGATCGGCTTTCTCACCCGCACGCCGCGCGGACGGTGCGTGACGCAGCTTGCCTATGAGCACCTGCACATCCCCACGCCCGGTATTCCGGCACAGCCGGAGCAATTGCAGTTTGGAGAGTAATATATGGGTAAATTATTCGGAACGGACGGCATCCGCGCCGTCGCAAACGAGGGGCTGGACGCCCCGCTGAGCTACCGCATCGGGCAGGCTGCCGCCATCTCGCTCATCGACAGCGGCACGCAGCGCCCGCGCGTGGTCATCGGCAAGGATACGCGCATTTCCTCGGATATGCTGGAGGCGGCGCTCGTGGCGGGGCTGACGTCCTGCGGGTGCGACGTGGTGGCGCTCGGCGTCATCCCCACCCCGGCGGTGGCGTATTTGACGTGCCGCCTGCACGCAGACGCGGGCGTGGTCATTTCCGCATCGCACAATCCGTTTGAGCACAACGGCATCAAGATGTTCTCGCGCGAGGGCTTTAAGCTCAGTGACGAGCTGGAAGCGGAGATGGAATCGCTGATCCTCCAAAAAGAGCCGCTGCCGGTGCGCACCGGCGCGGAGATTGGACGCGTGCTGGACGGGCGCGCGTCGGCAGACCTTTATCTGGAGCACTTGGAGCAGACTGTCGCGCCGCTTGCGCCGCTGCGCGTGCTCATCGACTGCGCCAACGGCGCCGCCAGTGCGACGGCGCGGCGGCTGTTTACGCGGTTTGATCTGGATGTGGATTTCACCTGCGACCAGCCCGACGGCGTGAACATCAACTGCGGCTGCGGCTCGACGCATCTGGAGCAGCTCTCGCAGCGCGTCGTTGCGGGACATTACGACCTCGGCATCGCCTTTGACGGTGACGCTGACCGCTGTCTGTGTGTGGACGAGACGGGCTGCGAGATCGACGGCGACCAGATCATGGCGATCTGCGCCGCGTCGCTGGAGCAGCAGGGAAAGCTCGCCGGAGGCGGGTTTGTGGCGACGGTGATGTCCAATATTGGTTTACATAAATACTGCGAGGCGCAGGGACTCAAGCTTCTGTGCGCCAGCGTGGGCGACCGCAACGTGCTGGAGCTGATGCAGAAGGAGGGGATGTGTCTCGGCGGCGAGCAGTCCGGGCATATCATTTTCCTGGAGCATATGACGACTGGCGACGGGCAGCTTGCGGCGCTGCAATTTTTGTCGATCCTGTCGCAGTCCGGGCAGAAGGCGAGCGAGCTGCGCGCACGCATCCCGCGCTATCCGCAGGTGCTCAAAAACGTGCGCGTGGGCGGAAATGACGAAAAGACACGCATTTTGCAGTCCGGCGAGCTGGCAAAGACAGTGCGCGATGCCGAAGCGCAGCTTGGCGCGGACGGGCGCGTGCTTATCCGCGCGTCGGGCACTGAGCCGCTCATCCGCGTGATGGTGGAGGCGGGCACGCAGCAGCAGGCACAGGCGCTGGCAGACGCGCTGTCGAACACCGTCGAAAGTTTACAAAAATTTGAGGAAAAATAAAAACATATTTATTTACTATTGACAATTGCGTTTTTCGTGTTTATAATAGGTAGCGTGGATCGGGCGGGGATCTCTTCCAGCTCATCCCAAACCGCGAGTGAACTTCCGCATTCTCTTTGTACGATCTCTTTTGTGCAGTTTGAGCAATCCCGAATGGAATCGAGCGGCGTGACCGGCGTTTTCAGCTTTGGCTGATCGCAATATATCAAACCCTGCTGCGACAAATCCAAGCCGCATGACTCAGGGCAAATCCACAAATCGCAAAAGAGAGGTAAAATCAATGTTCCAGGACAAGACTTTAGTCTGCAAAGAGTGTGGCAACGAATTTGTTTTCACTGCCGGTGAGCAGGAGTTCTACGCAGAGCGTGGCTTCCAGAATGAGCCGCAGCGCTGCAAGGCTTGCCGTGACGCGCGGAAGAATGCTTCCCGCGGTCCGCGTGAGTACTTCACCGCGACGTGCGCAGCGTGCGGTGGTGAGGCTCGCGTTCCGTTCGAGCCCAAGACCGACCGCCCCGTCTATTGCAGCGACTGCTTCGCTCGCATGAAGGCGCAGGAAGGCTAATTTAGAGCGCCAAACAGGGATGTCATTTGATGGCATCCCTGTTTTTTATGCGTAAAACGCCCGGAGCACAGCGCGTGCTCCGGGCTGAATTTATTCTGTTTCGTCTGCCGTGCCCCAGTTGCCGAAGCTGAGGTTCAGGTCCACCGGCGTGTCGATGCCGGAGACCGTGCCCTCGCTGGTGTACTGCCAGATCTGAAAATCGTAGTCGAACGTGGGCGGGATGTTGTATTCCGCCAGCCAGAATGTGCGGTCCTGCAGGCGCAGGAGGTCAAACTCCTGATAGCCGAAGCGCTGGTTAAAGTAAATGCCCGCGCGGTAGCCCGCGTCCTCAATGGTCTTGCAGAACGTCTCGGCGATGTCGGTCAGCAGCACGCTGGTCATGCCGTCGGTGCGGGCGTCCGCCTCAATGTCCTCCCAGTCAAAAATGACGGGGTAGGCGAGCGCTCGCCCTTCGAGCATGGAGAGCACCAGCTCCGCTTCCTCTGCCGCCTCATCGGTGGTGATCGCCTGCGAGAAGAAATACACGCCCACGTCGAGACCGGCGGCGGACGCGCCGTCGAGATTCTGCGCAAAATACGCGTCCTGCTCCAGATCGCCCTGTGTGTAGCCGCGGTAGCCCGCGCGGATCATCGCAAATTCCACGCCGGCCTCCGCGACCTGCGTCCAGTCGATGCGCCCCTGGTGCGCGGAGACGTCGATGCCGACGTGACTGGGCGTGTAGCCGTCGTAGCGGACGAACGCGCCGTCCTGATAGAAATTGCCGTCGTAGACATTGCGCGCCAGCCCCTCAATGTACGAGCTTTCCGGCGCGGCTTCCTCAACGGCGGGCGGTTCGGGCGCGGTCTCGACCGTTGCCGCGCTGCCGTAGCGCACCACGCGCAGGATCACGGCGGCAACGCCCGCCAGCAGCGCGGCGATCGCAACGATCCAGACGATCAGCGCCAGCGTGTGCTTGTTGACTTTCAGCTTCATCGTGCGTCCCCTTTTTCACTCGATCGCCGACATTATACCACACATTGCGTCCTTCGCCAAGAACTAACGCTTAAAAAAGGATTGTCGAATGACCGCCGGTCATGTATAATGAATACAGTATTATGGAAAAAAGGGGGCTGCCGGATGGAAGAACTGGAACTGGAACAGAATGAGCAGCTATTGGAGCAGCGGCGCCTGCGCCGCTTGGAACAGAAGCGCCGCCGCAAGATGCAGCAGCGCATGGTGCTGGGGCTGCTGGCATTGATCGTGGTGCTGGCGTTGGTGCTGATCGTGCGCGGCTGCCGCGCAAAGCCCGCGCCCACGCCGGTCGAGCCGAGTGTCCCGGAGGAGCCGGTGACAGAGCCGACCGCGCCGGAGGCGGACTCCGTCGTGCAGCTCACGGCGGTCGGCGATATTATGATCTATGACGATATTCTCGCCGCGGCGCAGAAGGCGGAGGGCGTATACGATTTTTCCGATTGCTTCTCCGCCGTCGCCGCCTACACGATGGGCGCGGATCTGACGGTGGGAAATCTGGAGCTGAATTTCTGCGGCGCGCCGTATACGGGGAAGCCGGACTTCCGCGCGCCGGAGGCGCTCGCGGGCACGCTGCGCGACATCGGCTTTGACGTTTTGCAGACCGCCAACACCTACAGCATCCAGAACGGCATGACGGGTCTGTCCGGCACGATCTCGGCGCTGGACGCCGTGGGCATCGACCATGTGGGAACCTACGCCACGCAGGCGGAGCGTGACGCGTCCGGCGGCGTGCTGCTGAAAACCGTCAACGGCGTGCGCATCGCGTTCATCGCCTTTACCAAGGGCGTCAACAACCTGACGCTGCCGGAGGGGTCGGAGTTCGCGGTGGATCTTCTGTACACCGACTATGACTCGGACTATTCCAAGGTGGCGCAGGACGCCATCGTGCAGACGGTCAAAAACGCCGTGGCGACCGACGCCGACATCGTCATCGCCATGCTCCACTGGGGCAGCGAATATGACAACACCCTCACCGATACGCAGAAAAAGATCGAAACTCTGCTGCTGGAAAACGGAGTGGACGTGATCTTGGGCTCGCACTCGCACGTTGTGGGCAATCTGACGCAGAAAACCGTGGAGCGCGGAAATGACGAGGCAAGCTGCTTCGTCGCCTACAGCCTCGGCAATTTCTTCTCCAGCCAGACGCAGAAGGGGACGATGGAATCGGTGCTGCTGAATCTGGAGATCACAAAGAGCGGCAAGACCGGGCAGACGAGCATCACGAACATCAATTACATCCCGCTCTATCTGCTGCGGCAGGAGGGCGAAAACGGCGCGGCGCAGGTGCAGGTGCTGCCCATCCGCAGCGCCATCACGAGCGGGCTGTTCGACGAGCAGGCGCAGACCCTCACCGATGCCATTGCCGAGCTGCGCGCCAACACCGCCTCGGACTACGACTCCGGCAAGTAAAATGTATCCGTGAACAGCGTGACTTAAGCGGATGCACATACGGTTAGAATCAACAATCATGGGTATTCGACGTCTGCCGAATACCCATGATTGTTGTATTCCCCTCACATTGGACCTTGCATCCTGTACCAGCTCATGATATACTATTTATGCCAAACAAAGCTGAATAACAGAAAAGCGCCCTTTTATGGATGGGGTCGGTGTACCTTTTTGCCTATCATCCGAAATGAGTTTAGTAAAAATGCGACTCCACTCGGATGGTAACAGGGGTTTCCTTTTCTGTTTGAGCTTTGTTTGGCGACAATCGGGGTTGCGTTTTTCAGTGCGTCAACCTCGGTTGGCGCACTTTTTTATTTTATTTGGGAGGCTGCTGCAATGAACAAAACAAGATCCACAAGATCCAGTTCAAATCAAAACACGAAACGAACGAAGACAAAGCTGACATTGCCTGCCGTGGTAGCGTTGGCTGGCGCACTGATTTTGGTTATTGCCCTGTTTCTGCCATATATGACGGCTGTGGGCGATATGGCGGAGTACATCGAGGAACGCCCCGATCACATTGAGCTTGAATCTCCGGAGATGACAGCAGGCGATTTGAAGAACATTCCTGTTATCACTGTGGGAAGGGTGATCACTGGTGCATACGGCGAAGATGATGGTGCGATCGCGAATGCGATCATATTGACGTTTTGCGGTTTCCTGGCATTGACAATTCTTTTTGCAGTGCTCAAAAAACCCATTGCTGTTATGATCTTCGACCTGCTGTGTTTTGGGGTGCTTTTCTTTTTGAGCTTTTTGATGAAGGATGATTTTATTGACGCGGATAAGTATGCGTGGGGAGTGGGGTATTATGTAATTGTGGCTGCCGCGATCATTCTGTTTGCTGCCGCTGTCTGGACACTGGTCGAAAAGAGAAGAATAAAGCGTTGGACAGAAAATACGAGGGGGACATCTGCTGCTGGATCGTCGAAAGAGGAGGGCTGAACATGAAAAAACTGCTCGCAATACTATTGCTCGCCAGTATGATGCTGACGCTGTGCGCTTGTGGAAAGAAAACTTCTGAAGCGGCCGCAGCGGAGCGGGAGGTCGATGAACCGATAATCGCTGCTGAACATGAACCGGCAGAAGCGGAAGAGGATCAAAATCAGGAGGAAGATAAAGCACAGGAGGAAGAGAATGCAGCCGGGAGCACTGAATTTGAAGTCCTCTATGAGGTGAACGCGGAAGGTACGGCGGAGGTTATCGGCTTTGCGGGAGAAGGAAGCCAAATCACGATCAGCTCTTCCTATGACGGTCACGGTGTTGTGCGGATCGCCGATCATGCGTTTCAGGATTGCACAATGCTCGAGCAGATTTATATGTGGGCAGATGTAAAAGAGATCGGAGATTATGCGTTTCAGGGGTGTTCAGGTCTGAAGGGAATCGATATTCCCAACGATACGACCAAGATTGGGGAGCACGCGTTCGACGGGTGCGCGCAGATGGAAACGCTTTATATTTGGGGCAGCCCGGATATTGGAGAGTATGCTTTTGCAAACTGTGCCAGTTTAACGGAGATCAACATCGGAAGCGATACGAAAAACGTTGGAGCTCACGCCTTTGAAGGCTGCGAGAGAGCGACGGCACTATATATCTGGGGCGCTGAGATCATCGGCGACTATGCCTTTGCCGGATGCAGCGGCATTGAGGACGTCAGCATTCCGAGCGACACCCGCTCCGTCGGCAACCACGCATTTGATGGCTGTACGGCGTTGACTTCTGTCTATGTCTGGGGGGATGATACAGCGATCGGGGAGGACGCCTTTGCAAACTGCCCGAATCTGTCTGATGTGCCGGCGGCAAGAGGTACGGTACTGGAATGCACTTCGGGCGTCCTAAATGACAGCAAGGAGAATGAGAGACCTACGCCAGAGGAAATAGATGCACCCGGTGGGCTAAGACCTGAATTTAAGGAAGCCATGGACAGCTATGAAGCATTCTTTGATGACTACTGCGATTTTTTGGAGAAATACCAGCAAAACCCGTCAGATCTGGAGCTGCTAGCAGAGTACTCCGAAATGCTTATGAAGCTCTCTGAAATGGAAGCGTCGTTTGGTGAATGGAAAGAGGCAGATATGAGCAAAGAAGAACTGGCATACTATTTGGAGGTATCCAACCGCATCACGCAAGAGCTCCTTGCGGTTTCATAAAGGCATCTTTTTACGCCCTCCCGGCTGCGGGAGGGCGTTTTTGTCTGTTTTGCACGCATTACACGGCGCGCGCGTAGAATGACGCGGGGAGGTGGTACGATGTGCCCACGCAGAGATACCCTCAGCCGGCTGCTGCTGGGGCTGGGGATCGGGCTGCTTTTGTCGCTGATTTTGCCGGGCGTATTTGTGCGGGTGCTGGTCGGGCTGGCGCTGATCGCGCTGGGCTGCCTCCTGTCAAACTGCTGTTAGGGAGGGAAAAGTGTGCAGATCGTTGTCATCAAAGCGCCGCGCTGGCTCGCGGGCGTGCTCAAAGCCATGTTCCGAATGCACGAGTAGGCAATTGCGGCATATCCTTGTCCGACTCCGCGTATATATAAGCAGAACCGATATATACAGCCTACAAGGAGTGATCGAACATGGAGTTAGTGTTTGCCGAAAAGCCCTGCCGGTATCTGCGCAGGGTCGTCCATGCCGCGCGCGCACAGGAGCAGACCGCCGACGTGATCGTGCCGGACAGCTTTCCGGACGTGGAGAGGATCGTATACGCAGGCGCTTCGGCGATCGTGCGGAGCAAGGAATGCCGTGCGGGCAGCGTGAGTGTGACGGGCGGACTGCGCGCCGCCGCGCTCTATGTTCCCGACGACGGCTCGCAGCCGCGGGTGCTGGACGCGTACATACCCTTTACCGTGCGTCTGGACGATCCCGCACTCACGGAGCAGACGCAGGTCATCGTGCAGTGCGGCGTCTGCTCGGCGGACGCACGGATGGTCAATTCGCGCAAGGTGCTGCTGCGCGTGAGCGTCTGCTGCACGGCGGACGGCTTTGAGCCTGCGGAGCAGACGCTCTATACGCTGAGCAGCCGCCCGCCGGAGCTTCAGCTCCGCGAGCAGACCTACCCGGTGCTGCTGCCGGTGGAAACGGCAGAAAAATCATTTACCGTCAGTGATGAGATCATGCTGCCCACGGGCGCGGCGCTGGGGCAGCTCTGCTGCTTTGACACTGCACCGCAGGTCGATGAGCGCCGCGTGGTCGGCAGCAAAGCCGTTTTTAAGGGCACGCTCTGCGTCCATGCGCTCTACAAAACGCCGGAGGGGCGGATGCAGACCGTCAGCCAGATCGTGCCGTTTTCGCAGTACTGCGAGCTGTCGGGCGAATATGACGACGGCGAGGCGCAGATCACCATGGCGGTGACGGGCGCGCAGTTAGAGCCGGACGCCGCCCAGCCAGAGCAGAAGCTGTGCTTTGCCGTGCAGCTTCTGGCGCAGTGCACCGTGAGCTGCATGCAGTCCGTCACGCTCCTTGAGGACGCCTATGCCATCGGTGCGGAGCTGACGCCGCAGTGGTGCGAGGTCGCGCTGGAGAGCCGCCTGGATGCGCAGACGCTGCGTCAGACGCTGCGCGACACCGTGCACGCCGATGTGCAGTCGGTGGCGGAGTGCGCGGCGTATCTGGGGCTGCCGGTCCAGACGCGCGCGCAGGGCGGCGTGCATCTGGAAGTTCCGGCGTTTGTGAATCTGCTGTATTATGACCGCGACGATGCCTTGCAGGGCGCGTCTGCGCGTCTGGCGGCGCAGTGCGATGTTGCGCTGGCGCAGGAGGGGCAGTGCGTCGTGCAGCCCGCGCTCCTGCCCGACACCTATGCCGCGCCCGCGCCCGACGGGGCGGAGGTGCGCTGCGAGTGTCAGCTCGGTGTGCAGTGCTTCTCCGGGCAGACGCTGCGCACGCTCTGCGGCGGGGAACTGGAGGCGCAGCCGCGCCCGGCGTCGCGCCCGTCGGTCATCGTCCGCCGCGCGGTGCAGAGCGGCGCGCTGTGGGAGCTTGCCAAGACCTACGGCGCGAGCGTGGACGCCATCCGCAGCGCCAACGACCTGACGGGGGATGAAATTGCCGCCGGGGAGATCGTGCTTATCCCAATGTAAATGCAGCGCGCCGGAAGAGCATAACCTTTTCCGGCGCGCGCTTGCATACGCTCATGTTTGTCCGCATAGAGATAGACAGAAGCGAAAAGGAGGCGGCAATATGGACGCAAACAATCTCTATCAGCAGATCAGCCAGAGGACGGATGGCAGCGTTTATATCGGCGTGGTCGGACCTGTGCGGACGGGAAAGTCCACGTTTATCAAGCGGTTTATGGAGCAGCTCGTTCTGCCGAACATCGAAAATGTGTACCGCAGAGAGCGGGCGAAGGATGAGCTGCCGCAGAGCGGCTCCGGCAAGACCATCATGACCTCCGAGCCGAAGTTCGTGCCGGAGGAGGCGGTGGAGATCAGCCCTGACGGGAAAAACCGCCTGTCGGTGCGCCTGATCGACTCCGTCGGCTATCTCATCCCCGGCGCGATCGGCGCGGAGGAGGAGGGCACGCCGCGGCTGGTCACCACGCCGTGGGTGTCCGAGCAGATCCCGATGGCGCAGGCGGCGGAGCTGGGCACAAAAAAGGTGATGGAGGAGCACAGCAGCGTCGGCATCGTCATCACGACCGACGGCAGCGTGACTGACATCCCGCGCGAGGATTACTTAAACGCGGAGCAGCGCGCCATCGCGGATATGCAGGCGACTGGCAAGCCCTTCGTTGTGCTGCTGAACACGCAGCAGCCGGAGAGCGACGCGGCGCAGACGCTCTGCGCGCAGATCGAGGCGCAGTACGGCGTGCAGTGCATTGCGGTCAACTGTCTGAGTTTGGAGCTGGAGGACATTCAGCGCGTGCTGGCGGCGATCCTGGCGCAGTTCCCGATCACGGAGCTGGATTTCTTCCTGCCTGACTGGGTGACGGCGCTGGAGGACGGCAGCACGATCAAAGCAGCGCTCTACGGCGCGATGCGCCAAAGCGCCGAACAGACGGCGAAGCTCTCCGACGCGCAGCAGGCGCTTGAGCCTGTGCGCGAGCTTTCGCAGGTCGAAAACGTGGACGTGCGGCAGACGGACCTTGGCACAGGCGTTGTGGAGTGCGTGATCGCCATCCCGGCAGCGCTGTTTTACGAGGTGCTGTCGCAGAAAAGCGGCTTTGAAGTATCCGACGACGCGGCGCTCATGGCGCTGCTGACGGAGCTGGCACAGGTCAAGAGCGAGTACGACAAGGTCGCCGCCGCGCTGGAGCAGGTTCGCGCCACGGGCTACGGCATCGTCATGCCCACGCCGGACGAAATGACGCTGGAAGAGCCGCAGATCATCCGAAAAAACGGCAATTACGCCGTCCGCCTGCGTGCCAGCGCGCCGTCTATCCACATGATGCGCGCCGATATTGAGACAGAGGTCAGCCCGATGGTCGGCGACGAGAAGCAGTCGGAGGAGCTGATCGAATATCTGCTGGGCGAGTATGAGGACGACACGCAGAAGCTCTGGCAGAGCTATATCTTCGGAAAATCACTCTACGACCTAGTGACGGACGGCCTCAGCGCCAAGCTCAAGAAAATGCCGGAGGATGCCCGCATGAAGCTCAAGCAGACGCTCACGCGCATCATCAACGAAAATTCCGGCGGGCTGATCTGCATCATTCTCTGACGCGCGGGGCACGCTATCGTCAGAGGTGATGTGCAATGCCCAAAAAGGCTGACCCGCAGAACAGCCACGCCAGCGGCGCGCAGCCGCCGGATTTTCCGTATGACGAAACACCCATGGTGCGGCACTTCCCGGGTGCAGCGGCGGACTGCTTCGATCAGGTGAACCAGTACGGGACGTATGAGGTCCAGCGCACAGCGGACACGGGCAATTTCTTCCCCGCCATCGCGCAGGGGCTGCCGAAGGGGAAGAAGTTCAAGATTGGCAGAACGGAATTAGAACATTTTGAACAAGAATAAGCGGCGCACCGACAATTGTCGGTGCGCCGCGTTCGTTATGTCCAATGTTCCCAGATGTCCGGGCGGTAGCCGACAGTGGCGGCTTTACCGTTACGGACAATGGGCGTTTTCATGAGCCGCGGGTCATCAAAGAGCTTGTCCTCTTTGTCGCGGGAGCTGTCCATGTAACGCATAAGGTCGATCGCGGGGGACTTTTTCTCCCAGTCCACAAGATTATCCACGCCGCCCACGGCGCGCAGCACGCCGTCAAACTCGCCGGGGGACATCCCGTATTTGGCAAGGTCGATGCGCTGCACCTTGATGCGCCGCTCCGAAAACCAGCGCTCCGCCTTTTTCGTGTCAAAGCACTTGGAAACGCCGAAGATCTGAATGTTCATCCTATTCCTCCAGATTATTCCTCCAGAAGTGCGTGCGCCTCCGCCTCGGTATCCGCCGAGAACAGAAATTCTCCCTGTGCGGAGTAGACCTCCACATGACCGCGCACGTTTGTAATGCGATAGTCCATGATATGACCTCCTTTTGTTTACAGGGAGATCATATCACAGAGGATGTCCATTAAACGGGACTCAGCCGTTATAGCGCCAGACCGCCCGGACGGTCATGTCCTCGTCAATGGTGTCGCCTTCCTCCAGCGTGTCGCCGCCCTCGGTCTGCCAGTACAGGAACTCGTCGTCATCCGCGTCCGCGCCGAAGAAGGGGGCAAACCCGGAGCCTTTCTTATAGAACGCGATGTCCACATCTGTCGAGCCGATGTCGGTGTTAAAGTACACGGCGCAGAATGTCTCGCCGGACTTGCCATAGCTGCCGTACAGGAAGATGTTGACCTCGCGCATCCGGCGCGTGATGAGCGCGCTGCTGATCTGCGGATCGCTCGAACCGACGTGACACCAGATGCCCATCGCGCTGGCAAATTCGTTGTCGCTGTAATTGCCGTTTATCAGGAGCGTCGCCAGCCGTGACGAGCGCATCCACTCCGAGCCGGTGTTGTAGGTGAATGCAATGAGCGCGTCATATTCCTGATCGGAGAGCTTTATCGAGTTTTTCTTGATAAACTCGTCGAGATCCTGTTCAAACTCATACAAAATTTCGCGCAGCAGCTTGTCGGCTTCTTCCTTAGTGATGCCGTCGGGGTACTGGTGCAGCTTGCAGCGCGAGCCGTAGCCGATGGAGTACTGCTGATAATCCCAGAACGCCGTGGCGCTGAAGCCCTCTGCCTGTTTGAGATATTCGATGCACTGCTCGGTGGTGCGGAGCTTGAAGTCGGACGGGACGTTTTTTTCCGCGTCCGAATCGTCCTTGCCGTCTGCAACATTGTCCAGCCCCAGGAAGTCCTGAATGCGGCAGACGATGGCGGAGATCTCCGCGCGCGTGAGCTGCTTGTTGGGCCTATATGTACCGTCGGTGTAGCCGCCGACGATGCCGTATTCGTTCAGCGCGTGGACGTAGTTGTCGTCAGTGTCGGAAAAATAGTTTGTGTTATCCGTGCGGCGCAGCCCGAGTGCGTTTGCCGCGACCTTAGCGACCATGCCGCGCGTCATGGGCACGTCCAGATCGGTGATGTCGCCGCGGTCCAGGATCGACTGCGCCAGCGCGAGGTTCAAATAGCCGCGCGCCCAGTGTGAGCTGACGGGGTCAGGCTCGGCGTATCCGGCAGCGAGCAGGATCATCTTGAGCGCCTGCCCGGTGGTGACGTTGCTCTGCGGGCGGAACGTGCCGTCAGGGAAGCCGCCGACCACGCCGGAGGCGTAGAGCTTATCAACATATTCATAATACCACTGCGTTGCGGGAACATCCGAAAACACGGCAGCCGCGTCAGTATCGGAGAAGTCCTCAGAATCTGTCGTGGTGTCGGCAGATGTAAGATCGGTCTCGTCGTCATACCAGCTTGTCGCCGCCGCGCTCAAGCACAGCGCGCCAAGCAGCGCCAGCAGCACCAAAAGCCGCGAAAAAAGACGTCTGGTCATGCCGTCACGCCCCTTTCTGTAGAAAATACCCGATTATTATAGCAGAAAAAGAAACAAATTGCAATCCTCTTGCCGGGATATGCAGGCTATTCTCAAAGAATCAAAAGCATTTTTTCCGGCGGAATATGAAAAACCCTCCGATCACTGTGCGGTGATCGGAGGGGGTTGCGGTCTGTAATACTGATTCTTGATTAAAATATTGAATCAAGAATCCCGTGTGCTACGCACACTCGCATCGTGCGAATGCACGCTGCGCCGTCTCATGCAGAATCTGACGCGCCGTTGGCGCTATAAAAAGCTCTTCAAGCTTTTTA
>JALFSI010000024.1:0-55000 GCA_022779365.1 Clostridiales bacterium | reverse complement strand
TTAAAATATTGAATCAAGAATCCCGTGTGCTACGCACACTCGCATCGTGCGAATGCACGCTGCGCCGTCTCATGCAGAATCTGACGCGCCGTTGGCGCTATAAAAAGCTCTTCAAGCTTTTTAACAGATTCTAGTATAAGTGGTTTTTCTGAAAAATCGCTGAAAGCGCCCTGGTCATCGTGCAGGTGACCAGGGCGCTTTTTGTCAGATGGTATCGACTTTTATTAGATTCGTATTGCCGGAGGTGCCGTTGATCATGCCGCCGGTCATGACGATGTTGTCGCCGGGCTGCAGATCCAGCGCGCGGACGGCGGCTTTACGCGCGTGGTAAAACAGCACGTCTGTGGACTCGAAGCGTTCATTCAGCACCGGCAGCACGCCCCATGAGAGCGCCAGCTTATACCACACCGCCTTGTTCGTCGCCATGCCGATGATGTCCGTCGGCACGCGGAAGCGCGAGACCATGCGCACCGTCGCGCCCGAGAGGGAGCTGACCACGATCGCCTTCGCGCCAATATCGACCGCCATGCCGCAGGTGGCGTGGGAGATGGCGTCGAGCAGGTTTTTGATCTTGAACTGTGAGCCGCGGAACATTGCCTCATAGTCGATGTGGCGCTCGGTTTCGGCGCAGATGGAGGACATCGTCTCCACCGCCTTGACGGGGTATTTGCCCGCGGCGGACTCGCCGGAGAGCATGACGGCGCTGCTGCCGTCGTACACGGCGTTGGCGACGTCCGAAATTTCCGCGCGCGTCGGGCGCGGGTTCTGGATCATGGATTCCAGCATTTCCGTGGCGGTGATGACGCGCTTGCCGAGCAGGCGGCATTTGGTGATGAGGTATTTCTGGATGGCGGGCAGCTCCGTAAACGGTACTTCCACGCCGAGGTCGCCGCGCGCGACCATGATGCCCTCGCAGCCCTCGCAGATCTGCTCGATATTGTCAACGCCTGCGCGGTTTTCGATCTTGGCGATGACGTCGATGGAGCTTCCGCCGTTTGCCGCCAGAAATTCCTTGAGGTCGGCGATGTCCTGTTTGCGCGAGACGAACGACGCGGCGATGAAATCCACACTGTTGCGGATGCCGAACAGCAGATCCTGCCGATCCTGCTCACTAAGATAGTCCTGATGCAGGAGCTTTCCGGGGAAGCTCATGCTCTTCTGGTTGGAGAGCCTGCCACCGATGAGGGTCTTGCAGTGAATTTCCGTCCCTTCGATGCGCTCAACTTCAAAGCTCACGAGCCCGTTATTGACCAGAATCGTGTCGCCGGGGACAAGCTCCTCCGCCAGACCTGCATAGCTGACGCTCACGATGTGCTCGTCGCCGACGAGCTGCCGGGTGGTGAAGGTGAACGGCGCGCCGTCGGGAAGGTCGATCCCGCCGGTCTCAAACGTGCGGATGCGGTATTCAGGACCTTTCGTGTCGAGCATGATGGCGATGGGCAGACCCAGCTTTTCGCGGACCTTTTTGATCATGTCGATCTTTTTCTGGTGCTCTTCGTGCGTGCCGTGCGAAAAGTTCAGGCGCGCGACGTTCAGCCCCGCACGGCACATGGCGGCGAACGTTTCTTCGCTGTCACTGGCAGGACCGATGGTACAGACGATCTTGGTTTTTCTCATGGTAATGAACGGTCCTTTCAGGCGTTGCGGCGCGCCTGCGCCTTTTCCAGACGCAGCAGACGTGCAAAGGTGTGGATGATGAGCATGATGACAGGCATAACAGTCTCCTTCCAGTTCAGTTGGGCAAATAAAAAATCCATCTGCGCCCGGAATAGGCACAGACGGAGCCTGTCTGCCGCAGAAAAAAGCAGAACCGACACGGTTCTGCCTGAAATGCCTTCTGCGGGCATCAATCGAATGGACGATTACCGACACGAATAGAAGCAAAGCGCTTCTATGACAGACTCCACCACTCGTATCAGCGACGTCATTCTAGCATATTCAGGCGGCTATGTCAACGTACAAGATAGCCCTTTTTTCGACGGTCTAAATGCGCGGCGGGGGCAATAGGATGTACGGGAAGTGAAACGATGGATACGATCTTACAGGACATCCTGCCGGTGCTGCCCGCGCGGCTGCACGCGCCGCTGCGGCATTTGGAGCATCTGCGCCCGGAGGACATCCGCCTGCGGGTGGGACAGCCTCCCGGCGTCTATGCCGCGGGGCATGAAACGCCGCTTGCCGCCGCGCCGGTCACCTGGCAGGAGCTGGAGCAAGTTTTGATGGCGGCGACGGATCATTCGTATTACGCGGCGGCGGAGCAGCTTGCGGAGGGCTTCGTGACGCTGCCGGGCGGACACCGCGTCGGCGTGTGCGGAACGCTGGCGGTGCGCGGCGGGAGCGCGGTGAGCGTGCGGAATATCAGCTCCGTGTGCATCCGGCTGGCGCGGGACGTGCCGTGCGCGGTGCCGGAGCTGACGCGCTCGACGCTGCTGCTCGGCGCGCCGGGGAGCGGTAAAACGACGCTCCTGCGTGCGTGTATCCGGGCGCTGTCGCGCCGGGGTCAGCGCGTGTGCGTGGCGGATGAGCGCGGCGAGCTCGCCGCGTGCGTAAACGGGCAGCCGCAGATGGACGTCGGTCCGTGCACGGACGTGCTGACGGGTGGAAAGAAGGCGCAGAGCATGATGATGCTCCTGCGCGCGATGCGCCCGGACTGGATCGCGGTGGACGAGATCACCGCGCCGGAGGACTTGGCGGCGATTCGGCAGTGCAGCTATTGCGGCGTGCGGCTGCTGGCGACGGCACACGCGGAAAGCCCGGAGGAGCTGGCGCGGCGGCCGCTTTACAGGGAGCTGCTGGCGCTGGGCGTTTTTGACGTGCGCGTGTGGCTGGACGGGCAGAAAAACTGGCGGGAGGAGACGGCGGGATGCTGAAAATTCTGGGACTTCTTTGCGTGGTCGGCAGCGCGTCGGCGGTGGGCTTCGGGTTTGCCGCCGGGGTGCGGCGGCAGGCGGAGCAGCTTCGGGCGCTGCAAACGGCGCTGGGGCAGATGAAAAGCGAGACGGCATACCGCATGACGCCGCTGCCGGAGCTGCTGGCTCTGGTGGGCGCGGACACGGATGGCGCAGTGGGCGCGCTCTTTTCGCGCTGCGCGCTGGAGCTTCGCCGCCGGACAAGCACGGTGCAGTTTGCGATGCAGACGGCGCTCGCTCACACGCCGGGGCTGTCGCTTCCGCAGAGCGCGCGGCGGGCGCTGCTGGCGCTTTCCGGCGCGCTGGGAAAATTCGACGTGGACGGGCAGTGCCGTGCCATCGACCTGGCGCGCTCGCGCGTGGACGAGGCATTGGAGGATGTGGAACTGGCGAGCCGCGCCCGCTGCCGCAGCTATCGCACGCTCGGCGTGTGTACGGGGCTGGCGATCGCCGTGATCTTACTGTGATATGGAAATTGATCTCATTTTCAAGATCGCCGCCGTGGGCATCATCGTCTCGATCCTCAACCAGGTGCTCGAGCGTTCCGGGCGCGGCGAGCAGGCGACGATGACATCGCTGGCGGGGCTGGTCGTGGTGCTGATGATCGTGGTGGAGCGCATCGCAGATCTGTTTGCGCTCGTCAAGTCACTGTTCGGGTTTTAGGATGCAGACGGCGGTTCAAATCGCGGGGCTGTGCGTGATCGGCGCGGTGCTGGCGCAGCTCGTGCGGCGGCAGAGACCGGAGCTGGCGCTGTGCCTCGCCATGGCGGCGTGCGCCGCGGCGCTGGGGCTTGCCGCCGGGGCGCTTGAGCCGGTGGTCGCATTTTTCCGGCGGCTGCAAAGTCTTGCGGGCGTGGAAGAGGCGCTGTTCGCGCCGCTTCTCAAAACGCTGGCGATCGGCGTGCTGACGCAAATTTCGAGCGCGTTCTGCCGCGACGCGGGGGAACAGGCGCTCTCGCGCATCGCGGAGCTCGGCGGTACGGCGCTGGCGCTTTACGCGGCGCTGCCGCTGGCGCAGGCGGTCTTGCAGACGGTGGAGCAGTTGATGGGAGGGTAGGCGTGCGGAGATTTTTGGTCGCGGCGCTGCTCCTTGCGCTGCTCGCTCTCCCGGCGCGCGCGGTGGACGCGGCGCTGTACGGCGCGGACGGGCTGCGGGAAGGTTTGGACGCGCATACGGACGCGCTTTTAGAGGATCTAGATCCGACCGGGACGCGCGATTTTTCCACCACGATGCGCACGGTTCTGCGCGACGCGCTGCAAAGCCTGCCGGACGCGGTTCGCGGCGCAGCGCGGACGCTGAGCGTGCTGCTGGCGATCGTACTGTTGTGCGCGCTGGCGGGCAATGTGCAGGGCGGTGTATCAAAGCAGGCGGCGGCGCTCGCGGGGGCGTTGGCGGTGACGGGCGCGTGCACGGTGAATTTGCAGGCGATGATCGCGCTGGCGCGCGAGACGATCTCGCAGGTCTCGGTGTTTTCGGAGCTGCTGCTGCCGGTGCTGTCGTCAGTCATCGCGGCGGCGGGCGCGGCGGGCTCGGCGGCGGCATTGTATGCCGGGTCGATGCTTTTTATGAACGTTCTGCTCACGCTCATCACGAGCCTGCTCATCCCGCTGGTCTACGCCTTCTGCGCGCTGGCGGCGGCACAGTGCGCAACGGGCGAGGCGCTGCTTGCGCGGCTGCGGGAACTGCTGGGATGGGTCATTTCGGTGAGCCTCAAGGGAGTGATGTATCTGTTTACGGCATACCTGACCGTCAGCGGCATCGTCAGCGGCACGGCAGACGCCGCCGGGCTGAAGGCGGCAAAGGCGGCGTTTTCCGCCGCGCTGCCGGTGGTGGGCGGGATCGTCTCGGACGCGACGGAGAGCGTCCTTGCAGGCGCGCAGGCGTTAAAATCCAGCGTCGGCGCGTTCGGGCTGCTGGCGCTGCTGGCGATGGGGCTGCTGCCGTTTTTGCGCATCGCGCTGCAATATCTTGCGCTGAAGGTCGCTTCAGCGGCGGGCGGACTGACGGGCAGCGACCGTCTGCCCGCGCTGCTGGGGCATCTATCGACCGCCATGGGCTATATGCTGGCGATGACGGGGTGCAGCGTGCTGATGGCGATGTTCTGCTGCTGCTGTTTTATGAAGGCGGCGGGCGGATGAGCGCGGCGCTGCGGGAATATCTGATGGCGCTCGTGGCGTGCGCGCTGCTGGCGGCGCTCGCGTCGGCGCTGCTGCCGGAGGGCGCGGCGCGGCGGGCAGTGTGCTTCGCGTGCGGGCTGCTGACCCTCGTGTGCGCGGTGCGCCCGCTGCTGCGCATCGACACGCAGACGCTTGCGCGCTCCATCAGCCGGTTAGAGATGGAGCAGGACGCGGCGCGCACGGGCGTGGAGGTCAAAAACCGCGAGCTGGTGAGCGCCATCATAAAGGAAAAATGCGAGACATATATATTGGACAAAGCCGCGCAGCTTGACCTTGCGCTGCGTGCGGAGGTGACGATCGGCGGGGTGGACGGGTATCCGTATCCCACCGCCGTGTGCCTGACCGGCGAGCCTACGCCGGAGCAGAGGCTGCAATTGCAGCGCTATATCGAGCGGGAGCTTGCCATCCCGAAGGAGGAGCAGACATGGAGCAGCCCTTAGAAAAGATCCGCGCGCCGGCGCGGCTGCAAAAGATCGCGGCGAAGCTCGGAAAGTACAAATACGCGCTGCTGGTGCTGCTGCTCGGCATCGTGCTGGCGCTCATCCCGACGGGCGGCAAACAGCAGAGCGCCGCAAGCGTGCCTGACACGACGCAGGCAGAGCTTTCGCAGCTGGAAGAGACTCGCGAGGCGCTGCGGGCGCTTTTGCGGCAGGTGGACGGCGCGGGCGAGGTGGATGTGCTTTTGAGCTACAGCGCGGGCGCGGAGCAGGTGTATCAGACCGACCGTGAATCGAGCCGCAGCGGCGAGGATACACAGTCCAAAACGACCGCCGTCTTGCAGCAAAGCGGCTCAGAGCGCACGCCGGTCGTGCGCAAAACGCTCTACCCGGTGTATCAGGGCGCGGTCGTGGTGTGCGAGGGCGCGGAGCGCGCGGCGGTGCGGCTTGCCATCGTAGAGGCGGTTTCCAGCCTGACGGGGCTGGGGAGCGATAAGATCAGTGTTATCAAAATGAAAAGCAAATAGGAGGAGATACTATGAAGATCTGGAAACGAAACGCCGTGATCGCGGCGGTCCTGCTGTTCATCTGCGCGGGGATCTACCTGAACTGGTCGTATAACCGCAGCAAAACGCCGGAGCTGACCGAAACACTCAGTGCCGAGCAGGTGCCCGGTACGGCGGAGACGGTCATGGGCGAGAGCGACCCGCAGCAGCTTCTGGCAGGCGGCGAGGGGGATGCTTCGTCGGCGGAGTATTTTGCGCAGGTGCGCCTGAGCCGTCAGCAGTCGCGCGACAGCGCCGTGGAGCTGCTGGAGCAGACCATCGCCTATGACGAGGGCAGCGAGCTCGGCACGAACGCCGCCGAAACGCTCAACACGCTCGTCTCCACCGCGCTGTGCGAGGCGCAGATCGAAAGTCTGGTCATCGCCAAGGGCTATGACGACTGCGTGACGTACATCTCGGACGACACCGTGAGCGTGGCGGTCAGCGCGCCGCCGGAGGGCTTGACGGAGGCGGACGTGGCGCTCATCTCGGACGTCGTGACGGCGCAGACAGCATACGATCTGTCGCAAGTACGCATTGTCGAGGTCAAAGCCTAAGAATGTTTTTGCCGAATCGTGCATTGCAGCCTTGAAAATTTCACGGTTTATGCTACAATAGGGACATAGTGTGCGTAGCTTTACGCCAAGTTACCCGGAATGGAGGAATCATCATGGCAGAAAACCGTGAATATTATACGCAGAACGCCGAAAACGGTACGGTCCAGATCTCGGAGGACGTGGTCGCGTCCGTCGCTGCGGCGGCGATCCTGGAGACCGAGGGCGTGTGCGGTCTGAGCACGAACCTCTCCACCGACATCGCGGAGATGCTCGGCAAGAAGAATCCCGCCAAGGGCATCCGTCTGACGGGTGCGAAGGACGGGGCGCTGTGCATCGAGTGCGATGTAGTGGCAAAGTTCGGCGCGCCGGTGTTTGAGCTGGGAAAAACGCTTCAGGACGTTGTGAAAAGCAGCGTGGAATCCGTAACGGGGCTCACGGTGCAGCAGGTGAACGTGAACATCTGCGGCGTTGCCCTGCCGCGCGAGGCAAAGAAGTAAGATCCGGGTCGCCTCCTGCTGCGCAGGAGGCGAGACCCATTATTGAGGAGAGAGATATGACCAGAACCAATGCCCGTGAGATCGTGGCGCAGCTCGTCTATGAGATGCAGTTCCGCGAGGAGAGCGCGCACGACGTGGCGCGCGCGCACATGGAGCCGGAGTATTTCGGCACGCTGAAGGATGAAGCGGACGTGTATCAGGAAAAGCCCGATGCCAAGCAGGCGGCGTATATCGAATCGACGCTCTGCGGCATCGAGGAAAAGCGCGAGGAGCTGGAGGGCTACATCCGCAAATACGCCATCGGCTGGGACTTAAAGCGCATCTCCCGCACGGCGCGGGCGATCATGCTGCTGGCAATGTATGAGTGCCTGTATGTCCACGATGTGCCCACGTCCGCCGCGATCAGCGAGGCGGTCGAGCTGACGCGCAAATATGAGGACGAGGATGTCGTCAGCTTTGTCAACGGCATTCTCGGCGCATTCGCGCGCGAGGTCGCCCCGGCATGAGAACGCTCGGGCTGGATACCAGTAACTATACCACCTCTGCCGCCGTTTTTGACGGCGCGCAGGGGCAAAACTGCTCGCGTCTGCTGGGCGTTGCGCCGGGTCAGCTCGGTCTGCGCCAGAGCGACGCGCTTTTTGCACATACCAGGCAGCTCCCGGAGCGGTTCGCGGCGCTGTTTGACGCGGCGGGGCATGATGAGCCCATCTGCGCCGTCGGCGCGAGCACGCGCCCGCGCGCGGTGGAGGGCTCATATATGCCGTGCTTCCTCGCAGGCGAGACGCTGGGGCGGTGCATCGCTAGCGTGCTGGACGTGCCGTTTTACGCCGTTTCGCACCAGCAGGGGCACATCGCCGCGGCGCTGTGGTCGGCGGGGCGGCTGGATCTAATGCAGACGCCGCATCTGGCGTGGCACTTATCGGGCGGCACGACAGAGCTGCTGCTCGTCACGCCGGAAGGAAAAAACGTGCACGCCGAGCGCATCGGCGGCACGAGCGATCTTTCCGCCGGGCAGGTGATGGATCGCACCGGGAAGCTCCTGGGGCTGCCGTTTCCGTCGGGAAAGGCGCTTGACGAACTCTCCGGCGGCAGCGACTGCGGGGAGCTGTTCCGTGTGAAGCTGGACGGGCTGCAATTCTCGCTTTCTGGTCTTGAAAACAAGATCGCGCAGTTCCATGCGCAGGGGCATGACGACGGGCAGACGGCGCGCTATGCCGTGGCATCCGTGTGCCACGCGGTCTGCGCGGTCACGGCGGCGGCGCGGAAGGCGTATCCGGGGCTGACGGTCGTATTTTCAGGCGGCGTGGCGTCCAATTCCATGCTCCGCGCGCGCTGCGCGCAGTTTGCTCCCGTGTTCGCCCAGCCGCAGTATTCGACCGATAATGCCATGGGCGTGGCGGTGCTGACATACTTGCAGGAGGCGCACTGATGGAGCAAAACATCCTTTCCGTCTCCGAACTCAATGGCTATATCAAGTTTATATTTGACCGGGACGAGCATCTGACCTCGCTTGCCGTGCGCGGCGAGATCAGCAACTATAAAATTTACCCCTCCGGGCATCATTATTTTACGCTCAAGGACGAAGGCGGCGCGCTGCGCTGCGTGATGTTCAAAAATTCGGCGCTGCGGCTGCGCTTTCGCCCGGAGAACGGCATGAAGGTCATCGCCGCCGGGCGCGTGAGCGTGTTTCCGCGCGACGGGGCGTATCAGCTCTACTGCGACAGCCTCACGCCCGACGGCGTGGGCGACCTGTACGTCGCCTTTGAGCAGCTCAAGCAGAAATTGCAGGCAGAGGGGCTGTTTGACCCTGCGCACAAGAAAAAGCTGCCGCCGTACCCCAAAACGATCGCCATCGTCACCTCCGGCGCGGGCGCGGCGGTGATGGATATGCTGCGCATCCTGAACCGGCGCTATCCGCTAGTGAAGGTCAAGCTTCTGCCCGTGCGCGTGCAGGGCGCGGAGGCGCCTGCCGAGATCGCCGGAGCGATCCGCTATGCAAACCGCTACCGCGTTGCCGACCTTATCATCACCGGGCGCGGCGGCGGGTCGATCGAGGATCTGTGGGCGTTCAACGATGAGCGCGTGGCGCGGGCAATTTTTGATTCCGAGCTGCCGGTCATCTCCGCCGTCGGGCACGAGCCGGACGTGACCATCAGCGACTTTGTCGCCGATGTGCGTGCAGCAACGCCGTCCAACGCGGCGGAGCTCGCCGTGCCGGATCAGATGGAGCTGCGCGCGCGGCTGCTGAGCCAGCGCACGCACCTGGGGCAGATGATGACGCGTCAGCTCCAGCTTTTGCGCCAGCAGCTCACGGCGCTTTCCAAAAAGCGCGTGCTGCAAAGCCCGGAGAATTATTTTGAAGACAAACGCCTCGCGCTCGATCACGCGCAGCAGCGTCTTGCGTCGCTGGCGCAGAAATGCGTCGCCGACCGGCAGCGGCAGTTCGTGCAGCTTGCCGCAAGGCTCGACGCGATGAGCCCGTTAAAGGTCCTTGCGCGCGGCTACAGCGTGGCGCGCACGGAGGACGGCAGCATTCTGCGCGACGCGCGGCAGGTGCAGCCGGGGCAGGAGATCGAATTGCAGCTTTCCCGCGGACGCGTGGCGGCGCAGGTAACGCATACGGAGGAGGAGACCGATGAGTGAAGAAAAACTGAGCTTTGAGCAGTCGCTTGCGCGGCTGGACGCCATCACCCGCCAGATGGAGCAGGGCAATGTCCCACTGGAGCAGGCGCTGGCGCTGTTTCAGGAGGGCACGGCGCTGGTGCGGTCGTGCAATGAACAGCTCGACCGGGCGCAGCTTGAGGTCGTAAAGCTGATGAAAACGCCGGATGGGACGCCGGCGGAAACGGAGTATGTACGAGATGAATGAGTATCAGAATCAGATGGAGACCTACCGTCAGGCGGTAGAGGAGACCCTGAACGGCTGCTTTACGGCGCAGGACCTGCCGCAGAAGCGTCTGCTTGACGCCATGCGTTACAGCCTGCTTGCCGGCGGCAAGCGCATCCGCCCGGTGCTGCTGCTGGAGTTCTGCCGCCTGTGCGGCGGCGACTGGCACGCGGCGCTGCCGTTTGCGGCGGCGATCGAGATGGTGCATACCTACAGCCTCATCCACGACGATCTGCCGTGCATGGACAACGACGACTACCGCCGCGGGCGGCTGACGAACCACAAGGTATTCGGCGAGGCGAACGCAGTGCTCGCGGGCGACGGGCTGCTCACGGCGGCGTTTGAAACGCTCTGCACGGCAAAGACCGGCGCGGACGTGATCGTACGCGAGGTCGGCATTCTGTCCGGCGCGGCGGGCGAGCTCGGCATGGTTGGCGGGCAGGTGCTGGATCTCGCGGGCGAGGACACCGTGCTCACCGAGGATGAGGTGCATACCATTCACAATCTCAAAACCAGCGCGCTCATCCGCGCCGCGTGCCAGATGGGCGTTGCGGCGGCGGGCGGCACGCAGGCACAGATGGACGCCGCGCGCGACTATGCGCAGGCGCTGGGCATGGCGTTCCAGATCCGCGACGATATGCTGGACGTGCTGGGCGACGCAGAAAAAATGGGCAAAAGGACCGGCATGGACGAGCATAAAAATACGTTTGTCACGCTCTACGGCGTGGGAAAATGCTCGCAGCTCGTGGAGGAATACACCAAACGCGCCTGCGCGGCGCTGTCGATCTTTGACGGCGCGCAGTTCCTCGACCAGCTCGCCGCGAGACTTGCGCTTCGGGAATATTGAGCGTTCTGCAATGCTGAAAAGACCGCTTCGGCGGTCTTTTTGTTTTGAATATTTACTTGTATATGCATGAATCTTGTGCTATACTGGACTGGATGGCGCAGTATCCTAGTCAGCGCCGCCGTTTTTGAGGAAGGGCCTAAAAATCCTTACAAGGGCACAACTATGAATCCCGTGGTGTCTGCTTCTTACGCCCAGTTTGGGGTGGATGCTGGGGGGAGGCGTTTATCGCCTGCGGACCGCAGGGCTGCTCCCAATGGCATGGGAATCCACGACCCTGGGTCTGCGGAGACCGGATATTGTGCACAAGCGTACTCCCTTTGCGGTTTTAAGCGACTTGTGTACGATCCCGGATAGGAACCTGCATTGCGGTGCTACCCGGCTTTTACGCCGTGAACGCTGTGTGCAGCGTAGCCTGCCTTGCGTGAGCCGGCAGGGAAAGAGGAGCTAAGCGGCAGTTCTCATGGCCTTGAGTCCATGCCGATATTCTCTTGAAAGTCTGCTTGCAAAAGAGGATAGAAAACGGACGGCGCTGTAGTGGAAAGCACCTAGGCTGTCTGAAAAGGGCAGATATGGGATTGCGGTACGGACTAAGTGGCAATCGGGTACCGGTCGTGGAAACAGACCGGCGAAGGCATTAAAGGGAAACCGCCTGCGCGGTGACGGCAGGCTGCCTCCGGGGAAAACAAACCCGACCTAAGCCGTAAGATTAACCATATCTGCCGCCATTTGCGCGTTTCAAAAGTACCTTTTGAAACGCTCTCAAGCGAAAACAGGTTTTCGCTTGAAGGGGTTTGCACTGCGCTGCGCGCACAAATTCTACACTCCGCTCCGTGAGCGGAATTTTTGCCGACGCGCGTGTCGCCGGCAAAAATGATCTACGTTATTTTTGCGCCGTGCGGCGCAAAGCTCTGCGAGGGTATTTTCGCTTTTATTTCTTGGAGGAATCCGATTTGAGTCAATCGAGGAAGGGGCACGGAGGAAAAAAGGGCGGTCCAGATTATCAGTGGATCGTGATGATCTTTGCCATGACGATGGTCATCTCCGCCGTGATGAGCTTTGCGTCCTCGCAGCTTTTAAACGGTGCGGGGATGGCGCTTTCGTTTATCATTCTCATCTGCATCGTGCTCATCGGTATTATTTTCGACGTGATCGGCGTGGCGGTGACCACGGCGGACGAAACGCCGTTTCACGCCATGGCGTCGCGCAAGGTGCCGGAGGCGCGGGACGCGCTGCGGCTCATCCGCAACGCAAACCGCGTGTCGTCGTTCTGCAACGACGTCATCGGCGATATTTGCGGCGTTATTTCCGGCTCTGCCTCGGCGGTGATCGCCGCGCGCGTGATCGCCGCGGGCATCGGCGGGACGCAGATGATCGTAGATTTACTGATGTCGGCGTTCGTCGCCGCGCTCACCGTGGGCGGCAAGGCGTTCGGCAAGACCTTTGCCATCAGTGAGTGCACGCGCATCGTGCAGATGACGGCGCGTGTGCTGTGCTTTTTCAGAAAGATACCGGCGCTGTTCCGCAAACGGCGGAAAAAGCGCTGAGATGGGGATCGTATGCTCGAAACAATTCACTCACGCGAGGAGCTTTTGAAGCTGAATAAAGACCAGGACGCGGCGCTGTGTGAGGAAATTCGCGCGTTTCTGGTGGAGAATCTGTCGCACACCGGCGGGCATCTGGCGTCGAATCTCGGCATTGTGGAGACGACGCTCGCCATCCACAAGGTGTTTGACACGCGCGTGGACCGGCTCGTGTTCGATGTGGGGCATCAGTCGTATGTACACAAGCTGCTGACCGGGCGCATGGACGGCTTTGCCGGTTTGCGGACCTACGGCGGGATGTCCGGCTTTCCGAAGCCGTCGGAAAGTGAGCAGGACGCATTCATTGCCGGGCACGCCTCCAACGCCGTTTCGGTGGCGCTGGGCATGGCGCGGGCGCGCACGCTGCAAAAAAAGACGTATAACGTCATCGCCCTGCTCGGCGACGGCGCGCTCACGGGCGGGCTAGCCTACGAGGGGCTCAACAACGCGGGCGCGAGCCGTGAGCCGCTCATTGTCATTCTCAACGACAACGGGATGTCCATCACGCCGAATGTCGGCGCGATCTCGCGGTATCTGAGCCGGATGCGCCTCAAGCCGCGTTATTTTGAGCTCAAGCTGCGCTACCGCCGCCTGATGGCGAAGCTCCCGGGCGGGCAGAAAATTTACGCCTTTACGCACAAGCTCAAGGCGTGGCTGCGGCGCAGGCTTCTGGGTAAGACCATTTTTGAGCAGATGGGCTTCACCTATCTCGGACCTGTGGAGGGGCACGACACCGAGCGTATCGCGGAGCTACTGCGGGCGAGCGCGGCGCTGCAGGAGCCAGTGCTGCTGCATCTCATCACGCAAAAGGGGCGCGGCTTTGCCCCGGCGGAAAAAACACCGCAGGATTTCCACGGCGTCGGGCGCTTTGACCCGGCAAGCGGACGCCCGGTGGGGCAGAACAGAAATACATTTTCCGGCGCATTCGGCGCGGAGCTGACGCGCCTTGCGCACAGCGACGAGCGCCTGTGCGCCATCACAGCGGCGATGCGCTGCGGCACGGGGCTGGACGGCTTTGCGCGCGCGTTCCCACGCCGGTTTTTTGACGTGGGCATCGCCGAGGGGCACGCCGTGTGCATGGCGGCGGGGCTGGCAAAGCAGGGGATGCTGCCGGTCGTGGCGATCTACTCGACGTTTTTGCAGCGCAGCTTTGATATGCTGCTGCACGATGTGGCGATCCTCAATCTGCACGTCGTGTTTGCCGTGGACCGCGCGGGACTCGTCGGCGCGGACGGCGAAACGCACCACGGGATGTTCGATGTCGGATACTTACACGAAGTACCGGGGATGCAGATCTTCTGCCCGGCGAGCCTTGCCGAGCTGCGGCGGATGCTGCAAATGGCGCTTTACGACTGCAAGGGTCCTGTCGCCGTGCGCTATCCTACCGGTGGCGAAGGGCAGTATCAGGACTGCCATACTTCGACGCTCATCGAGCCGGGTACGGACTGCACGCTCGTGACGTATGGGACGCTGTATAACGAGGCGCTGCGCGCGCGGGAGCTGTGCGCGGAAAAAGGCGTTTCGCTGGAGCTTTTGAAGCTGGCAACGCTCACGCCGCCGGACTTTGATGCGGTGGAGGCGTCCGTCCGGCGCACGGGGCGGCTGGTCGTTGCCGAAGAGGTCTCCGACCACGGCTGCATCGCGGACGAGCTGTTTGCCGCGCTGGAAGCGCGCGGCGTGCAGGCGCGCTGCCGCAAGAGGAATCTCGGCGGCGGCTTTGTGACCCACGGCGCGCGCGGCGAGCTGCTTGCGGCGTGCGCTTTGGATGGGCAGTCGCTTTATGAAACAGTCATGGAGGAAACGGCGCGTGAAGAATAAAAAACGGCTGGATGTGCTGCTGACCGAGCGCGGACTTGCGGAGTCCCGCGCCAGGGCGCAGGCGATCATTATGAGCGGCGCGGTATTCGTGGCGGGGCAGAAGGCAGATAAAGCCGGGCAGGAATTTGACGCGGAAGCGCCCATTGAGGTGCGCAGCAGCACCTGCCCGTATGTCAGCCGCGGCGGCTTGAAGCTCGAAAAGGCGCTGCGCGATTTCGGCGTGGATGTGACGGGACTCGTTTGCAGCGACTCCGGCGCGTCCACCGGCGGCTTTACCGACTGCCTGCTCCAGCAGGGGGCAAAGAAGGTATTTGCCATCGACGTGGGATACGGGCAGCTTGCGTGGAAAATTCGGGAAGATCCGCGCGTGGTCGTGATGGAGCGGACGAACATCCGCTATGTCACGCCGGACGATCTCGGCGAGCCGCTGGACCTGTCGGTCATCGACGTGTCGTTTATCTCGCTCAGGATCGTTCTGCCCGCCGTGCGGAAGCTGCTGCGGGAGAACGGGCAGGTCGTCTGCCTCATCAAGCCCCAGTTTGAAGCCGGCAAGGAAAAGGTCGGCAAAAAGGGCGTTGTGCGCGATTCGGCTGTGCATGAAGAGGTTCTGAACGGCTTTCTGGCGCTTGCGCAGGAGCAGGGCTTTACGGTGCGCGGGCTGACGTTTTCGCCGGTGCGCGGGCCGGAGGGGAATATCGAGTTTCTCGCGCATCTGTCGCTCGTGCCGGAGGGCGGCATCACGCCGGACGTTCCGGCGCTGGTGCGGCAGGCGCACGAGACGCTGAAAGGATAATAGCATGAAGATCATTTTGATGCCCAATCCCTACCGGGACAAGCAATTCAAATATACCCTGCGGGCGCGTGAGATCCTGGAGGAGAGCGGCGTGACGGTGCGCCTGTGCCTGCCGTTTGACGTAGACCGCGATTTTGACGCCCCGGAGGGAACACAGTTTGACGATCTCAAGACCGAGGTGCGCGGCGCGGATATGCTCGTGTGCTTTGGCGGTGACGGGACGATCCTGCACGCGTCCAAGCTGGCAACGGCGAATCATCTGCCGATCCTGGGCGTGAACATCGGCACGATGGGCTTTATCGCGGAGCTGGAATCCGGCGAGCTGGAGCTTTTGCGCAGGCTTCCGAAAAAGGAATATACGCTCGAGCCGCGCACGATGCTGGACGTGACCGTCACGGGCGCGAGCGGGCAGCACCTGCTGCATGAAACGGCGCTCAATGATGCCGTCATCACTAAGGGTGCGATCGCGCGCGTGGTGCAGATGTCCGTCCGCTGTGACGGCGTGGAGGCGGCGAATTTCTCCGGCGACGGCGTCATTCTCTGCACGCCCACTGGCTCGACCGCCTATTCGCTCTCCGCCGGCGGTCCGATCATCGAGCCGGCGGCAAAGAACTTTCTCATCACGCCCATCTGCGCCCACGCTATGCAGGCGAAGAGCATCGTCGTCGCGCCCAAGCGCGTGATCGACGTGTACATGGGCAAGGTCGGGCGGCACAACGCCTTTTTGTCGGTGGACGGCGGACGGGCGCTGCGGCTGGGCATGGGCGACAAGATCACGGTGCGCGTGTCGGACAAGGTCACGCGGCTCGTGCGCCTGAAGGATACCAGCTTCTTTGAAATTCTGAACCGAAAATTTATGGATCGGGGGTGACGGTATGAAATCCAAACGACAGGAAAAAATTCTGGAAATTATCCGCGAGCACGATGTGGAAACGCAGGAGCAGCTCCTCGCCGAGCTCGCCGCCGCGGGCTTTACCGCCACGCAGGCGACCATTTCGCGCGATATTCGCCAGCTTCGCATTGTCAAGCAGCTCGCGCCGAGCGGCGTTTACCGCTATCAGACCGCCGTGCATCCGGCGGAGCACCAGTTCTCCGAGCGGCTGAACGTCATCTTTAAGCAGAGCATCACCTCGGTCGATTACGCGCAGAACATTCTGGTCATCAAAACGATGGTCGGCATGGCAAACGCCGCCATGGCGGCGCTCGACGCCATGAACATCCCTGAAATCGTCGGCACGCTGGCGGGCGACGACACGGCGTTCGCCGTGCTGCGCGACACGCCCAGCGCCGCAAATCTGTGCGCGGAGATCCGCAGCCAGGTCGCCGCAAAATAAGGTGAAGCGTTATGCTGAGTGTTTTGCATATCGAAAATATAGCCGTCATCGAGCAGGCGGAGGTCCGCTTTGACCGCGGCTTCAATGCGCTCACCGGCGAGACCGGCGCGGGCAAATCCATCGTTATCGACGCCATCTCCGCCATCCTCGGCGAGCGCACCTACCGCGACTGCATCCGCACGGGCGCAAAGAGCGCATTCGTGAGCGCCATTTTTACCGGCGTGCCGGAGCTTGCGTGGTTCGCGGACAATCAGGTGCCGTATGATGCGGACGAATTGCAGATCCAGCGCGAAATTTCCGAGAGCGGCAAAAGCGCCTGCCGCGTAAACGGACGCCCCGTGACGGCGGCGATCCTGCGGCAGCTCGGGATACAGCTCATTAACATCCACGGGCAGCACGACTCGCAGCAGCTTTTTGATGAGGAAGCGCACCTGTCGTACCTTGACCTGTTTGCGCACGACGAAGCGCTGCTGAGTGAGTATGCACAGGCGTATGAGCAGATGCAGCGCACGCGCGCGGAGCTGGCGCATTTGCAGATGGACGAGGGCGAAAAGCTGCGCTTACTCGAAAATCTGCGCTATCAGATCGACGAGATCTCACGCGCCGACGTGAAGGCGGGCGAGGAGACGGAGCTGGAAGCGCGGCGGAAATTTTTGCAGAACGCCGAAAAAATGACCGCCGGGATCGCGCGGGCATTGCAGGCGCTTTACGGCGGCGACAGCAGCGACGGCGCGGCGGGTCTGCTCGGCGACGCGGAGCACGCGCTGAGCGCGCTCACGGGCGCGGACGAGACGCTCTCGCAGCTCCACGAGCGCGTGAGCGAGCTGATGTACGGCGCGCAGGACGTTGTGGACGAGCTGCGCGCGGTGCAGGATGGGCTGGGCGATTCCGCGTTTGAGCTGGAAAAGATCGAATCCCGGCTCGACGTTCTCTACCGCCTGCGGCGCAAATACGGCGCGACGACGCAGGACATCCTCGAGTATCTTGCTCGCGCGCAGCGGCAGCTTGACGAGATCGAATTTTCCGACGAGCGCCGCGAACAGCTCACGCAGCAGTTGGAGCGCGAGACGGCGCTGGCGCAGGAGTTCGCGGCACAGCTTCGCACGGCGCGTCAGGCGGCGGCGGAGAAGCTGCAAGAGCGCATGGAGCGCGAGCTTACGCAGCTCGATATGCCGAAGGTGCGCTTCTGCTGCCAGTTTGAGGAGACTGCGCTCTCGGCGCAGGGCGGCGACGCGGTGCGGTTTTTGATGTCGGCAAACGTCGGTGAGGCGCTGAAGCCGCTTAGTAAGGTCGCCTCCGGCGGCGAGCTGGCGCGCATCATGCTGGCGATCAAAAACGTCATGGCGGAGCAGGACGCCGTGCCCACGCTCATCTTTGACGAGGTGGACGCGGGCGTGAGCGGGCGCGCCGCGCAGAAGGTGGCGGAAAAGCTGGCGAGCGTGGCACGGCACAAGCAGGTTTTGTGCGTGACGCACCTGCCGCAGATCGCGGCGATGGCGGACGTGCATTTTGCCGTGGAAAAGCGCGTGGAGAACGGGCGCACGTTTACGCACGTTACGCAGCTTGACCGTGTGCTGCGCCGCGCGGAGCTGGCGCGGCTCACGTCTGGCGGTGACGCGACCGAGACGATGCTCGCCGGAGCGGAGGAGCTGCTCTCGGCGGCGGAGCGCTATAAATCCGGGGCTTGACAAAGTGCGCGCGATTGGCTATAATCGCTGCAATAGCATAGTCTTACGGTGTTGAAGGGAAGAAGTAGCCCGCATCCCGCTGCAAAGAGAGCCTTCGGTCAGGTGCAAGAAGGACGGCGGCGCGTGTGAATACATCCCGGAGCCGCCCTCTGAAAAGCGAAAGCTTAGTAGGGGTGTGTCGGGTGCGCCCGTTATCGCGCAGGAGCGTGCCTGCGCTCCGTGAGGCTGCTTTCGCAAGGAAGCGGCGAACCAGAGGTGGTACCGCGTTCATTCGCCCTCTGTCCGCAAGGACAGGGGGCTTATTTTTTGGTTATACTATTTTTGAATATGGGTAAAGGAGAAGAAACATGGGTATTTACGAAGAGCTGCAAGCGCGCGGGCTGATCGCGCAGGTCACGGACGAGGAGCACATCCGCGACATGGTCAACAACGGCAAGGCGACGTTCTACATCGGCTTTGACTGCACGGCGGACAGCCTGCACGTCGGGCACTTTATGGCGCTGTGCCTGATGAAGCGTCTGCAAATGGCGGGCAATCGCCCCATCGCGCTCATCGGCGGCGGCACGACCATGATCGGCGACCCCTCCGGGCGGACGGATATGCGCAAAATGCTCACCAAAGAGGACATCGACCACAACGCCGCGTGCTTCAAGCGCCAGATGGAACGCTTCATCGACTTTGGACCGGGCAAGGCGATGATGCTCAACAACGCCGACTGGCTGCTGGACCTCAATTATGTGGAGCTGCTGCGCGAGGTGGGCGCGTGCTTCTCGGTCAACAATATGCTTCGCGCCGAGTGCTATAAGCAGCGCATGGAAAAGGGACTCAGCTTTCTGGAGTTCAACTACATGATCATGCAGTCGTATGACTTCTACTATATGTTCCAGCACTACGGCTGCAATATGCAGTTCGGCGGCAACGACCAGTGGTCGAATATGCTCGGCGGCACGGAGCTCATCCGCCGCAAGCTCGGCAAGGACGCGCAGGCGATGACCATCACACTGCTGCTCAACTCCGAGGGCAAGAAGATGGGCAAGACCGCCTCCGGCGCGGTCTGGCTCGACCCGAACAAGACCAGCCCCTTTGAGTTCTATCAGTACTGGCGCAACGTCGGCGATGAAGACGTGCTGAAGTGCATCCGTATGCTGACCTTCCTGCCGCTGGAGCAAATCGACGAGATGGACAAGTGGCAGGGGAGCGAGCTCAACCGCGCCAAGGAGATCCTTGCCTATGAGCTGACCAAGCTCGTGCACGGCGAGGAGGAGGCGAACAAGGCGCAGGAGGCGGCAAAGGCGCTGTTCGGCGCGGGCAGCGACGACAGCAATATGCCCACGACGGAGCTTGACGAGAGCGCGCTGACGGACGGCAAGATCGCAGTTCTTGACCTGCTGCTCGCCTGCGGACTCGTGCCCTCCAAGGGCGAGGGCCGCCGCCTCGTCCAGCAGGGCGGCATCGTCGTGAACGACGAAAAGGTCGGAAGCATCGACGCTGCCTTCACCGCCGCCCAGCTCAAGGCGGGTCTTAAGATCCGCAAGGGCAAAAAGGTGTTCCATAAGGCGGTTTTGAAGTAAAAAATGCACAAAACGCCCGGAGATGTGAACCTCCGGGCGTTTTGTTATGGAGAAAAGAAAGGGAAAATCAGAGGACTTTTTCCAGAAAAGAACACAGGCGGGGGCTTTCGGGGTGGGAGAAGAGCTCCTGCGAGGGTTTGTCCTCCTCGATCTGCCCGTCCGCCAGAAACAGCGTGCGGTCGCTGACCTCGCGCGCAAAGCGCATCTCGTGCGTGACCACGATCATCGTCATGCCGCTCTCCGCCAGCTCCTTCATAACGCCCAGCACCTCGCCGACCATCTCCGGATCGAGCGCGGACGTCGGCTCGTCAAAAAGCATGACCTCGGGGTCCATCATCAGCGCGCGCACAATGGCGATACGCTGCTTCTGCCCGCCGGAGAGCTGGCTGGGGAAGGCGTCGGCGCGGTCGGCAAGACCCACGCGCGCGAGCAGTGTCATGGCTTTTTCCTCCGCGGCGGCTTTTTCCATGTGCCGCAGGCGCATGGGCGCGACGGTGAGGTTTTTCATGACGTTCATGTTATTAAAAAGATTAAACTGCTGGAACACCATGCCCATCTTCTGCCGGTGCAGATCGACGTTTTGCCCCTTGGCGCAAATATCCACGCCGTCAAGAAGGATCTTGCCGCTCGTCGGCTTTTCCAGCAGGTTCAGGCAGCGCAAAAACGTACTTTTGCCGCCGCCGCTCGGTCCGATGACCGACACGACCTCGTTTTTATAAAACGCCGTGCTGATATGCTTCAGCACCTCCAGCTTGTGAAAGCTCTTGCACAGGTCCTGCACCTCAATGAGCTTCTGCTTATTTTCCATGCGACAGCTTCCTTTCTGCAAGCGAGATGAGGCGGCTGCTGAGGAACGTCATCACAAAGTAGATGACCGCGGCCACAGCAAGGGATTCCAGCGTTTTATACGTCGCGGCGATGACGTCGTTCGTGCGGAACATCAGATCGGCAATGCCGATGACGGACACGATGGACGACTCCTTGATGACCGTGACAAATTCGTTTCCGAGCGCCGGGAGGATATTTTTGATCGCCTGCGGCAGCACGACCAGCCGCATCGCCATACCGCTGGGGAAGCCGACGCTCCGCGCCGCCTCCATCTGCCCGGGATCGACCGCCTGAATGCCGGAGCGGATGATCTCGGCAACGTAGGCGCAGCTATTCATGCTCATGGCAATGACGCCCGCGGCAAATCGCGAAAAATTCGGGATCCACGCAACGTCCGGGATCTTCACGCCGATCATCGGCAGCCCGTAGAAGATGAACATGAGCTGCACCAGCAGCGGCGTGCCGCGGATAAACTCGATATAGCCCACGGCGATCCACCGCAGCGGCGCGATCTTGCCCATCCGCATGACTGCCATCAGCGTGCCGAGGATCGTACCGAGCAGCACGGAAAAGGCGGCGATGATGAGCGTATTGCCCACGCCTTCGACAAAAAAGCTGGGATAGCGTGAGAGAATTTTGCCGATCGTTTCAAAAAATTTCATGGCGCTCTCCTGAACTGATATGAACTCGTGCGCGCGCCCCCGCCGGGGCGGGGACGCTGCGCGTGGATTAGGTATTGAAAAGTCTACGTTATTCTTTTCCTAGGAAGCTCTGGCTTGATCGGCAAGAACATCCGGCAAAAGATCCGGCGAAGGTCGCAGACGATCAAGTCAGAGTTTCCGCTCAAATTACAGACCCATGCTGGCGGCGAGCGCAACGGCATCGTCATATGCCTTCTGATAGCTGCCGTCGGACGTGACCTGGGCGATGACCGTGTTCACAGCCTCGACAAAGCTCTCGTTGCCCTTGGCGATGATGCAGGCTTTGCCGAAGGACGCTTCCTCAGCGGTGAAGGTGAAGTTTGCAACTTCCAGACCGCCGTCGCTGGTGGCGACGAGGGACTCGCCGACCGCCTGGTCAACGACCAGACCCGCGATGTTGCCGTTCTGGACCTCCAGTGCCAGCGCCGGATACTTTTCGAGCTCGAACAGCTCGCTGTCGGGGAGGGCGGACTGGATGAGCTGGGACTGGATCGTGCCCTTCTGTGCACCGACCTTCTGCCCGGCGAGGGCTTCCTTGTTGGAGTAGAGCTCGGCGTTGCCGGTCTTGACGATGAGCAGTTGGTTGCTGGTCTCATACAGGTCGGAGAAGTCGATCTCCTCGGCACGCTCCGGGGTCTTGGTGAAGGCGGCGATGCCGATGTCTACCTGCCCGGACTGGACTGCCGGGATGATGCCGTCAAACGCCATGTCCACGACCTCCAGCTCTACGCCGAGGGAATCGGCGATCTGCTGCGCCAGCCACATATCGCAGCCGGTGAAGCTGGCGTCCAGATCCTTGAACTCATACGGGGGATACTGGGCTTCCGTGCCGACGACGAGCTTGCCGGACTGCTGGATCTTTTCAAGCAGCGTGGCGGGTTCGGCACTTTCGGCGGGTGCTTCTTCTTCAGCAGCCGGAGTCTCTTCAGCCGGAGCTTCGGCGGCGGGTGCTTCGGTCTGCGCCGGAGTCTCGGCGGCAGCGGGGGTCTCGGACTGGGCGGGAGTGCCTGCGCAGCCTGCCAGCAAGCCGGTGGTCAGCACGACTGCGAGCAGAAGCGATACGATCATTTTGAATGTATTCTTTTTCATGATTTTCCTCCTTGCGATGTATAACGCGTGTATATGTGTTCCTTACACGCATAATTATACATATGTCATGCAAATTGTAAAGATGGAAAAGTATACAACGATAGGCGCATATCGCATGAATAATTGTGCAATTTGAGAATATTCATCCAAACGCAACGGCGGGGCGAAAAAAAGCGCCCTGCATACGGAAAAAATGGTATGCAGGACGCTTGCATATATTCAGAATGTGAGCTGCTCCATGCGGTCGTATGCTTCCTTGAGTTTATCGTGATCGACGGTGCAGGCGATGCGGAAATGCTGCCTGCCGGTCGTGCCGAATACGTCGCCGGGCGTGACGAGGATGTGCGCACGGTCAAGAAGCTGCGCGCAGAACTCCGGCGCGCTCAAGCCCGTCTTTTCCACACCGGGGAACAGGTAGAACGTCCCGCGCGGCGGTACGAGCGTGAGATAGGGGAGCTTCGCCAGCCGCTCAGCGGAATAGAAGATGCGGTCGCGGTAAGCAGTGACATACGCCTCGCGGATGCGTGCGCGCTCATGCAGCGCGGCGATGGCGGCGCGCTGCGAGATGGACGGCGCGGAGTAGATGAGCGAGCCGTTGACGCGGTTCATCACCGCCAGCAGCTCCGGCTCTGCGAGGATCGCGCCGACACGCCAGCCGGTCATGAGATAGTTTTTCGAGAAGCTGTTGAGCGTGATGGTGCGCTTGTCCATGCCCGGCAGCGTGCGCAGCGGGATGTACTCGCCGTCAAAAAGATAGGTGGTGTAAATTTCATCCGCCGCGATGAGCAGGTCGTACTCTTTTGCAACGTCCGCCAGCAGCTCCAGCGCCGCGCGGTCATACGCCATGCCGGTGGGGTTGGTGGGGTTATTGAACACGATCGCCTTGGTGCGCGGTGTGATGGCGGCGCTCAGGCGCGCCGGGTCGATGGCGTACTGCTCCGCAGCGTAGGTCGGCACCTCCACGCACACCCCGCCCGCCAGCTCGATCTGGCTGCGGTACATGGAGAAGTACGGCGAAAAGACGATGACCTCGTCGCCGGGGTCGAGGATCGTCAGCATCACCAGCGCCATGCCGAGGCAGCTCGACGCGGTGATGAGCACATGGTCGGGGGAGAGCGCCTGCCCGAAATCCTCCTGCCATGCCTTGCAGACCTCGCCGATCAGATCTTTATCGCCGCGCGGGTCGCCGTAGTGCGTGTGCCCCGCGCAGGCGTCGCGGTAGGCGGCGTCGATGATGGCGCGGTCGGTGGTAAAGTCGGTGTCGCCGATGCTGAGATCAATAACGTCCGAGTATTTTTCCAGCGCCGCTGTGTTGAGGGACAGCCCGCCGGCGGCGTGCTGAAAGCGCTTTGCAATGTAGTTTTTCATCAGGATTCCTCCTTGCTCAGGTGCGGGATGACGGTCGCGCCGTTGGGGATGACGTAGATGGACTTGCCGTCCAGCTCCGCCGCCTGCAAAAGCGCGCCGAGATCGGAATAGGCGTGCATCCCCATGGGCGCGACGCACGCGTCGGGGATGGTGGAATACAGAAGAATGCGGCTGCGCTGTGCCTGCTCGCAGTTCTGGAAGAAGATGCAGCCCGCCACGGTGAACGCCTCGCGCAGGCGCTGCTCGATCGTGCCGTCCTGCAAATTTTTTGCCCAGCCGAAATATTCCTCAGGTCCGCCGCCCTCCGGCGCTTCGATGAACAGGATGATCGTGCCGCCGGGCTTCACGCCGGACTCCACGTTGTCGATGGCTTTTGTGCCCTGATAGAGCGAAATATCCTTCGGGAAGCCGCCGCAGCTTGCGATCACCACATCGGCAAGCGCGGGGATCTCGACCTTGTAATACGAATCGACCTGCCGGCAGCCCGCCTCCCACGAGTGCAGCCAGTGCCCGGAGAAGATCGATGCGAGCTGCATCTGCGCGTTCATGACGAGATTGACCATAAAGAGGTTCTTGACCATCGCCGCCGCCTCGCACATATCCTCATGCAGCGGGTTTCCCGCCAGCACGCCGTTGCCGATGGCGGGGTTGGAGCGCAGGCGCGCGCCGTCAAGGGAGTAGGCGTGGTTGTGGCGGATGGTTTGCAGCCCGCTCACGCCGGGCAGGATGCTTTTGCGGCCGCCGCCGAAGCCTGCCATGATGTGATGGACGCAAGCGCCGAGGCAGACAACTAAATCGGCGGTCGCCACGGTGTGGTTGATCCAGACGGGCGTATCGTGTGCCGTTGTGCCGAGGTAGACAAGATCGTCTGACTCGCAGTCGTGGTTTTCCACGCGGAAGCGGTCAAATACCGCATCCGTCACCAGTGTGCGCAGCTCCTGCTCGTCGCCGCTGCGGTGCGTGCCGTTGGCAACGACGATGGTCACATCGTCCGGGGAAACGCCGCAGACCTCCGTCAGATAGGCGGTCAGGTGCGGGACGACAAGATCCTGCCGCATCCAGAAGCGCGTAACGTCGCTCACGACCAGCGCAATCTTCTGCCCCGGCGCAGCCAGCGCCCGCAGCGGCGCAGAGTCGATGGGGTCGTCCAGGCTCTCCCACAGCGCCTTGCGAATGTCCGGCAGCGGCGCGACCTCTTTTCCGTGCAGCACGCCGAGCACCTGATGCTCGTCCAGCGGTACAGAGGCAGCGCCCTTTCCGTACGCAAATGAATACTCTTTCACGATTTGTCACCTCGGATGTATATAAATTCCTGATTTTTCAATAGTATACACACATCGAAGCACCTATGCAAGAGTTAAACCGCCCATTCCTTGCGGAATTTTCGGGCGGTTTTTGTGCGGATGGGATAGTTACGGTTCGACGGGAACGACAAAGCGGGAGCAGTAGCGGCGCGCTTCGATCTCCCGCCCGGTGCGGCTGCCGCTGTGGTTGAAAACATTTGCGAAAAAGAGAAAATTTTCATAGAGCACAATTGACCATTTTGAGAATATATGGTAAACTTCAGATGCAGATGATATTACGTCATCTGACACGATACATGGGAGAATCTTGACCATGACGAGAAGCCACGCGTTTCTGATTTTGCTGTTTTTAAGCATCGTAACTCTTATCCTTCTGCCCGGCTGCGCTTCCGAAAACAAGGTTCAGTATAATGTTTCGGTCATACCGCCTAATATGGGTGAGGCTGTGAGTAACCCCGGCGAGAAGGTCGATACCGTCCCGGAGAAAACGCCCGGTCAGGCAGATACAGAAGAGAAGCCTGCGGTCAGTATGACCATTTGGTCATACGAGACGGGCGAGGAATTTACATATACCCTCACGCCGGAGGACGCGGATCGCATTGTTACGATTTTCAATCATGCAGAAAAAGAAGAACTGACATCACCGCTTGCTGATTTACCGACGCTGTGCTTCCGATTTGGCGAGAATTATTTGGATGCGCCGATGGAATCTCCTGACGTATTTTCAGGGTGGCTGGATGGAAAGCCTATGCTCGCCCGACTGGATGAGGAAAGCTGCAAGGTGATCAGAGAGATCGTATACCGATACGCCAGCCCTGATATGCCGAATGAATGGTCGGATACACCATCCGCAGACGCTGAATAACACTGAGCCCCCGGTCATTTGACCGGGGGCATTTTATATGGTCTTAGCGGTCACCTCTGTTGAATTTTGTAATATCGCGCACGACTTCGCCTGCGATGATGAGACCGACCACCGGCGGGACAAAGGCGGTCGAGCCGGGGATGTCGCGCCGCTCGGTGCATTTGCGTGTCGTGCCCGGCGGGCAGATGCAATGGTTCCGGCAGCTGATGGACGCATCCTCCAGCGGGCGGATGGGCTTTTCCTGCGAGTAGACGACCTTGAGGTGCTTGATGCCGCGCTTGCGGCACTGCGTGCGCATCACGCGCGCGAGCGGGCAGACGGACGTTTCGTAAATATCCGCCACGCGGAACGCCGAAGCGTCCATCTTATTGCCCGCACCCATGGCGCAGATGATGGGCGTGCCGCAGCGGTTCGCCTGCTCCACGAGCGAGAGCTTGCCAGACACGGTGTCGATGGCGTCCACGATATAATCATACTGCGTAAAATCAAACTGATCTGCCGTTTCGGGCAGGTAGAACATCTGATGTTTTCGCACGACGCAGTTCGGGTTGATCGACAAAATGCGCTCCTCGGCGACGTCCACCTTGTATTTGCCGACGGTCTTGCGCGTGGCGAGGATCTGGCGGTTGATGTTCGTCAGGCACACGCGGTCGTCGTCGATGAGATCAAGCGCGCCCACGCTGGAGCGCGCCAGCGCCTCCACCGTATAGCCGCCTACGCCGCCGATGCCGAACACCGCCACGCGCGCCTGCGCCAGCCGCTTCATGGCGTCCTGTCCCAGAATGAGCTGTGTGCGGGAAAACTGATCAAGCATACAAAACTCCCCAATATTGCTGATTTTGCCGCTATTATACGGCAGCGGCGCGGCAATGTCAACGCGCGGACGCTTGCGCATAGCGCAAAAATCTGCTAGAATACGCGAAGACGACAGGAGAGCAGGGGAGTTATGGCGAAGATCATTGAGGTCACGGATTTTGCAGCGCCGGAGCTGGATGTGTACGCGCGGCTGACGGAAAATCAACTCGTCAATCGCGCCGACCCGGAAAACGCGCTGTTCATTGCCGAAAGCCCGCTGGTGATCGGCAGAGCGCTGGACGCGGGCTGCGTGCCGGTGTCGTTTTTGATGGAGACGTGTCATGTCGAGGGCAAGGCAGCGTCGATCCTGGCGCGCTGCGTGGCGGATGTGCCGGTGTACTGTGCGCCGCTGGACGTGCTCACGCAGCTCACGGGCTTTCACCTCACGCGCGGGATGCTCTGTGCCATGCGCCGTCCCGCGCCGCGCGCGCCGGAGAATGTCCTCAAGGGCGCACGCCGGGTGGCGGTGCTGGAAAATGTGATGAATCCGACGAACATCGGTGCGATCTTCCGCTCGGCGGCGGCGCTGGGCGTGGACGCGGTGCTGCTGACGAGCGCGGGGAGCGACCCGCTGTATCGCCGCGCGCTGCGCGTGAGCATGGGGACAGTCTTTCAGGTCCCGTGGGCATATCTGCCGCAGGAGGGCGACTGGCAGGCGTTTTTGCACGCGCACGGCTTTTTGACGGCGGCGATGGCGCTGCGGGAGGACAGCCTGTCCATCGCGGACGAGCGGCTGAACGAGACCCCGCGTCTGGCGATCGTCCTCGGCACGGAGGGCGATGGACTGGCGGACGGTACGATCGCGGGCTGCGACTACACGGTACGCATCCCGATGGCGCACGGTGTGGACTCGCTGAACGTGGCGGCGGCGAGCGCCGTGGCGTTTTATCAGCTTTGCAGCCGGTAACGGCGACATTTTGGATTGTTTTTCGGCGAATGCTGTGGTATGATGGAGAAAAGATGCAATGTGCAGGAGGTCAGAATATGGCTGATTTTTCAAAATTCCGTTCCGCGCTCGGCGGCTTTAACCGCGAGGATGTGGCGAACTTTATCGAGTCACAGTCGATCGCGCACCAGAAGGAGCTGCGCGCGCTGCGGGAGGAGAACGCAAAGCTGACCGCCGAGCGCGACGAGGCGCGGCAGGCGCTTGCCGCCCTGCAGGAGCAGGCAGCCGCCGCAGCTGAAGCGGGCGCTGAAGAAGCGCCGCAGGAGACCGTTCCGCAGCAGCCGCTCGATCTGCCTGCCGACGAGCTGGAGGCGTACCGCCGCGCGGAGGCTGCGGAGCGCAATGCCCGTGAGCGCGCGGCAAAGCTCCGCGAGCAGGTGAGCGCTCTGTGCGCCGACGCGGGCGCGCGGTTCGCGCTGCGCGGCGAGAAGGTCGGCGTGCTCGCTGACCAGACCGAGGAGCAGCTCCGCCAGCTCATGCAGGCACTCAGCGAGCTGCGCGAGGGCATCGACCTGACGCAGACGGAATTTGCGAAGGTCGAGACAGAATAAATACTGATAAAAAATTCCCCGTTTGCATTGCAAACGGGGAATTTTTCTACTTATTCGAGCTCAAATGCGCCGGTGTAGAGCTGGTAGTACACGCCCTTTGCGGCGATGAGATCATCGTGCGTACCGCGTTCGATGATCCTGCCGTGGTCGAGGACCATGATGGCGTCGCTGTTCTGCACGGTGGACAGGCGGTGCGCGATGACGAACACCGTGCGTCCCTGCATGAGCGCGTCCATGCCGCGCTGCACGAGCAGCTCTGTGCGTGTGTCGATGGAGCTCGTCGCTTCGTCCAAGATCATAACGGGCGGGTCGGCAACCGCCGCACGGGCGATGGAGATGAGCTGCCGCTGACCCTGTGAGAGATTCGCGCCGTTCGATGTGAGCATGGTATCATAGCCGTCGGGCAGGCGGGTGATGAAATCGTGCGCATTCGCCAGCTTTGCCGCGCGGATGCACTCGTCGTCCGTTGCGTCGAGCTTGCCGTAGCGGATGTTTTCCATCACCGTGCCGGTGAACAGGTTCACGTCCTGAAGCACCACGCCCAGCGAGCGGCGCAGATCCGCCTTTTTGATGCGGTTGATGTTCACACCGTCATATTTGATCTTGCCGTCGGCGATGTCGTAAAAGCGGTTGATGAGGTTCGTGATGGTCGTTTTGCCTGCGCCCGTCGCGCCCACAAAGGCGAGCTTCTGCCCGGGCTTTGCGTAGAGCGTGATGTTGTGCAGGACCGTTTTGCCTTCCTCATAGGCGAAGTCCACGTCGAAAAAGCGCACGTCGCCGCGCAGCCTCACGAGCGTTTCCTGCCCGTCCAGCGGCGGATATTTCCACGCCCACACACCGGTCGAATCCTTGCACTCGGTGAGCGTGCCGTCGGCGCTTTCGCGGCAGTTGACGAGCGTCACGTCGCCGCGGTCGTCCTCCGGCTGCTGGTCGATCAGCTCAAAAATGCGCTCCGCGCCCGCCGCCGCCATGACAACGGCGTTGATCTGCTGCGAGACCTGGCTGATATTGGCAGTGAACTGCTTGGTCATGCCGAGGAACGACGCGACCACCGAGATGGACAGCACGCCCGCAAACGAGCCGGTGTGGAACAGATTCTCAAACGAAATGTTCAGCACGTTCCCGCCGGAGCACACCAGAATGCCGCCGAGGAACGCCGTGAGCACATACAGGAGGTTTCCGATGTTGTTCATGATGGGCATGAAGATGTTCGCGTAGCGGTTGGCGTTGCGCGCATCGGAGTAAAACTGCTCGTTGAGCACGTCAAAATCGCGCTCCGATGCCTGCTCGTGGCAGAACACCTTGATGACCTTCTGCCCGTTCATCATTTCCTCGATAAAGCCCTCGGCTTTGCCGAGTGACTTCTGATGACGCAGGAAATAGCGGGCGGATTTGCCGCCGACGGACTTCGTAACGCGCGACATCGCAAAAATGCCGAGGATGACCACGAGCATCAGCGGGATGGAGTAATAGAGCATAATGCACAGCAGCCCGATGACCGTCAGCCCCGATGCAAAGAGCTGCGGCAGGCTCTGCGAAATGACCTGCCGGAGCGTGTCGGTGTCATTGGTATAGTAGCTCATAATGTCGCCGCGCGCGTTGCGGTCAAAGTAGGAGATGGGCAGCTTCTGCATCCCGGCGAACATCCGCGTGCGCGTTTTGTGCAGGAAGCCCTGCGTCACGCGCGCCATGAGCTGCGTGTAGAGCGTGCTGCACGCAAGTCCGCAGATATAGAGGATGACCATGGTGGTGATGGCGGAGAAGATCTTACCGCTCACGCCGTCCCACGAGGATGTAAGCCCCTCTTCAATATAGCCTGTGATGGTCTCGATATACACCGCCGGGGCGATGCCGATGAGCGCGGAGAGCGCGATGCAGATGAGCACCACCGTCAGTTGGACAGGATAGTCGCGGAAGGGCTGCTTGGCAAGCCGCTTTAACGCCTTGCCGTTGACCTTTTGACCCGCCATCGGCGCGCCCTTCATGCCATGCGGTCCTCTTACGTTATTCGCCATCGTCAGGCCCTCCCTTCCGATTCTGCGAGTCGTAGACCTCACGGTAGATCGCGCTCGTTGTCAGCAGCTCCTCATGCGTGCCGCTGGCGCTGATGCGCCCGCCGTCAAGCACCACGATCAGATCGGCGTCCTGAATGGAGCTGACGCGCTGGGCGATGATGATCTTGGTGGTGTCGGGGATCTCAGTCGCCATCGCCTGCCGGATGCGCGCGTCGGTGCGTGTATCCACGGCGGAGGTGGAGTCGTCGAGAATGAGGATCTTCGGCTTTTTCAGCAGCGCCCGCGCGATGCAAAGCCGCTGCTTCTGCCCGCCGGAGACGTTTGTGCCGCCCTGCTCGATGTAGGTGTCGTATTTGTCGGGGAAGGTCTGGATGAACTCATCCGCCTGCGCAAGCCGGCACACGCGCACCATTTCCTCATCCGTCGCATTCGCGTCGCCCCAGCGGAGGTTTTCCCTGATCGTGCCGGAGAAGAGGATGTTCTTTTGCAGCACCACCGCGACCTGATCGCGCAGCGCCTCCAGATCGTATTTGCGCACGTCGATGCCGCCGACGCGCACCGCGCCCTCTGTCACGTCGTACAAACGCGAGATGAGCTGGATGAGCGTTGTTTTGGCAGAGCCGGTGCCGCCGAGGATGCCCACGGTCGCGCTGGAGGGAATGTGCAGGTCAATATCCTCCAGAACGTTCCGCTCGGCGCGGGCGGAATATTTGAAGCTCACGCCGTCAAAATCGACCGAACCGTTCGGGACGGTCTCGATGGGGTCGGCGGGGTTCTGAAGATCGCTTTCGGTGTCCAGCACCTCGGAAACACGCTTGGCGGACGCCGACGCCATTGTGACCATGACAAAGACCATCGAGAGCATCATAAGGCTCATCAGGATCTGCATGGAGTAGGTGATCATGCTCGTCAGGCTGCCGACATTCAGGTATGTGCCGCCGGAGGAGATGATGAGACGCGATGCAAAATAGGAGATGAGGATCATCGACACATACACGCAGAACTGCATGAGCGGTGTGTTGAAGGCGAGGATCTTTTCTGCCTTCAAAAAGTCCTTGCGCACATCGTCGGACGCGGCGGAGAAGCGCTTGGTCTCATAATCCTCGCGCACAAAGCTCTTGACCACGCGCATTGCCTGAATGTTCTCCTGCACGGAGTTGTTCAGCCGGTCGTATTTTTTGAACACTGCCTTAAACAGCGGCATGACCGAGCGGATCATTAAGAACATTCCAAATGCGAGCAGCGGGATCGTCCCGGCAAAGACGAACGAGAGCTGCTTACCGACGCGGATGGACATGATGACCGCGAACACAAGCATCATCGGCGCGCGCACGGCGGTGCGGATGAGCATCATGAACGCGTTCTGGATGTTGGAAATATCGGTCGTCAGACGGGTGACGAGCGAGGTTGTTGAAAAGCTGTCAATGTTGGAAAAGCTGAAGCCCTGCACCTTGTAGTAAAGATCATGCCGCAGATTTTTGGCAAAGCCCGCTGCGGCGTCTGCACAGAACCAGCCCGACAGCCCGCCAAAGCCGAGCGAGCACATGGCGATGAGAAACAGCTTCCAGCCGTAGCCGACGATGACGTCCACCGTGCAGCGGGTCTGGATGGCGTTGATCAGATCGGCAGTCAGCAGGGGAATGATACACTCACACACGACCTCGTCCACCATAAAAAGGGGCGTCAGGATGGTCGAGCGCTTATATTCCCGGATGCAGCCGGCAAGACGCTTGATCATAGAGCATCCCCCCTTTTTCGCAGCTCGGTCAGATTATCGGTCAGACGGGCAAGCAGGTCGTGGAGCTGGGCTTGCTCCGCGTCCGTCATGCCACTTGTCATTGCCTGCTCCATGGCGTCAATGTGCGCCTGAATGTCCTGCTGGCAGAGCTGCCCCTTGTCGGTCAGGGCAATGCGGTGGCAGCGGCGGTCGTCCGGGTCTGGCAGGATGGAGATAAAGCCCTTACTCTCAAGCCTCTGCAAAATGCCGGAGACGGTCGGGTGCGTCAGATGAAACTGCTTTTCAATATCCCGCGGATACACGACCTCGCCGCTGCGCTCTGACAGACAGCGCAGCACGAACGACTGGATGCCGGTCAGCTCCAGCGACGAGAGCTTACGGTCAATGTGCTGGTGGATCGCCTGATGGGCGATACGCATCTGCTGACCGATGGTCAGGTTGTCCACAGAAACACCTCCTGTATGATCAAAATGTAGCACACAACGTAATTTATGTAGCGAGCTACATTTTAACGAAAATCTCTCTGAAAAGCAAGCCGCACATCCACCAAAACGGGCGGGTGCGCGGCAATTGCTTTTGTGCAGCTTGCTAGAACTGGATACGGCGGTCATTTAACAGCATCGGCTGCATCAGCGGCTGCGATAGGATGCGGCACAGGCGCGGGCATTTGCAGAGGAACAGGTAGTAGACGTTCTGCCCGCAGCCGAGCAGGCACTCAAAATTGCCCTGACCTTTGGAGAGGATGACATCGGCGCGGGAAAACTCGCGCAGCAGCGTCTCGCCGCAGTACGCCAGCTCCGTGCCGGGGATGCACGAGCCGTTGTCGAGGATGGGCACGAGTGCGTCCATGCCGACGGCGTGCGCATCCGCGCGGGTGGCGTCGTTTTGCGCGTTGCCGCCGCGCACGACGTACTGAACGCGCAGCGCGGGGTATTGCCTTTGAAGCTGCTCGACCAGCACGACGTCAAACGCGATCTCTCCGGCATTGTCGCCGAGGATGAGCAGCGAGCGGGCGCGCGAGAGATCGGCGCGCAGCGCGGCGTATTCCGCGGCGTCCAGAGGTTCGGCGGGCGTTTTTTCGATCGCGCTGTCCAGCTCGCGCGCGATCTTGTCGTGCGGCAGGACGGCAAAGTCCAGATAGTTGCCCGTGCGGGAAAATTTGAGCGCCATGGCGAGCGGGTCGTCCGCACGGCTTACGATCTCGCGGAGGCGCGGCAGCAGCGCCAGCACGCGGTCGTTCGACTCGCGCTTGATGGCATCAAAAGCGTCCGTAATTCCGAAATGGCGATGTGCGGCGCGTGCAAAGCCGGGGACGAGCCACGGTGCGGCGACATTCTCTGGCGCGTCCGCAATGGTGCGTGCCACGTCGCGCATAAACGCCGTCTGTGCGGCGCGGTCGGGCTGGCGCTCGGCAAGCTCATACTGCCGCCGGACGAGGCAGGCGATACATTCTGCGTCAAATTGCATAGAGATCCTCCCTTGATCTACAACAGTCGGATGAGCGCGCGCCCGGTGAGCGCGCGGTGCGCAAAGGTGCGCTGCAACAGTGCCAGATTTTCCTCGCTGTGCTCCACTTCCTTGGAATACAGGCTGCACACGCGGATGAGTGCGTCCAGCGAGTTTTCCTCCTGCGCCGCGAAAAGCTGCCGCACGGCGAGCAGGTGGAACACGCACGCGTATACGCGCGGCAAAAGCTGCCGGTCATTCACAGCTTTCTTAAAATAGCGGAACAGGAAGTAGACGCACAGATTTTCCATCTGCGTGCCGTAGCTGCGCCAGAAATCGCGTGGCGGAGCGGTGTGCAGCGCGGCTTCAAGCAGGGCGGGGAAGCGCTGCGTCAAATGCTCCATATTGCGCAGCAGTAACCAAAGCGGCATAAACGATCCGCGGCAGCCGCGCAGACGGGAAAGGCGCGTGCGCTGGCGGTGCAGATAGGCGTCGGAGGAAAACTGTGCGATGAGCCGTCCCGCGCGGTCACAGCGGTCCTCATCCAAAAGTCCCTGCATCCGCTTTGCAAACAGCAGCAGCAGCGCCAGCCGGTCAGGAAGCAGCAGCCTGCGGTCCTGCACCAGCCGGATGGCAAAACTGCGCGCGCGGTCCAGCGACCGGTAAAGCGCCGGGTCGAGATCATTCAGACCGTCCAGCGGGCGGTCATCCTCGCCGCGCTCAAAGCGTACCGGCGTGCTCCTGTCCAGCAGCAGACGTGCTGCGGCAGGGCAGGAGACGGAGAGCGACTGCTCCTCTGTCAGCCCGTAAATTTCTGAAAAGCGCGGGTGGCTGCCGAAGGTGCGGCAGAGCGCGTCCTCGCCCAGCGCACGCTGAATATCGCACAGACCGTCCGCCGCCAGCAGCGGACAGTGCCCGTCCTGCACGGCAAAGCGCGTCTCGCCGTCCTCTTCCACAAGGCTCGCGCGCACGCGCTCACCAAGCTCGCCCGGCAGGGCGCGGTAGCGTGCGAGCGTGTCGGGATCGAGAATGATCTGCCAGTCCTTGCAGCAGGTGTCGGGGCACGCACCCGCGAGACACTGAAATTTCGGGTAATAATCGGGATAGATCAGGTTCATATGCTGCGCCTCTTTTCCCGTGCATCATACACGATGCAGCGCCGTTCGTCAATGATTGCGATTTGCGCCGGGATGTGGTATAGTGTAAAAAATCAGTGGATTTGGAGAACGATATGAAACGATATAAAAAACAATGGCTGCGCCATGCACGCATTTTGTTTGCGGTACTTATACTCCTGATGGTCGCGGGTTCGATCTGGGATCTGCCCATCTCACGGGCGCTGTATCCGGGACACGAGAGCAGCATTGGGCAGTTTTTTGCCGCGTTCGGCGGGCAGCCCGCGTTTTTGGCGATCAGCGCGGCGGGCGCGCTGCTTCTGCTGCGGCGCAAGAGCATCAACCCCGGCTGGAACACACTGCTGGCGTTTTCCGGCGGCGCGCTCATTTTGTTCGGTATTGTGATGAACGTGCACGAGGCGGTCGATAATGTGGCGCAGCTCCCGCTGTGGGTGGCGGCGCTGGTGACGGTATTTATGACGCTGGTGTGCAGCGTGCTGCTGGCGATGGCTTCGCGCGAGGCGTCCACCAAGACGGTGCTGCGCTTTATCCTCACGGTCACATTCGTGGCGATCGTGACGGCGCTTCTCATCAACGTCATTAAAATTCCCTGGGGGCGCGTGCGGATGCGCCTGATCGTGCAGGCGGGCAATGAGAGCTATTTTACCCCGTGGTGGCAGGCGGGCGGCACGCTCAAGCGGCAGCTTCTTGCCGAGGGCGTTGCCAAGAGCGAGTTCCGCTCCTTCCCGTCGGGGCACACCGCCTGCGCGGCGTGTGCAATGCTGATGATCCTGCTGCCGACGCTGAGTAAGCGCCTGCAAAAGCGCCCGACGCTCTGCTTCCTGCTTGGCTGCGTGTGGACGCTCGGCGTGGCGCTGAGCCGTATCTGCATGGGCGCGCACTTCCTCACGGACGTGACGGCGGCGTCGCTGGTGTTCCTCGGCGTGGCGTCGCTCGGTATCTGGCTGTTCTATCTGAATCCGCGCGTGTTCGGGCGCATCTGGAATTTCCTCGCCGCAAGACAGAGCCCGCTGCAAACGATGATGCAGCAAAAGCCGGATGAAACGGAATAAAGGAGATCGTGGGCTTCCCGCCTGGGAAGCCCACGACTTTCTTATGCGTTTTTCCACCTGCGGCAGCGGCGGGCGATCTTGCGGCGGCGGTAGACGTTTTTCAGGACGAAGAACACGATCACCAGCGCTACGGCGGCAAGCGTCAGGATGAGATAGAGCGTGGTATTCGCGCCTGCGGTCTTGACCGTGAGCCACAGGTCGTTCATCGTCTGCGTCGCCTCGATCGGCAGGGCAGAGAAGCTCTCGCTGCGCGCGAGCGTCTCATCGTCGGGATACGATACGGGGCTGGAGATGACCTCCTCATCCATATACTCCTTCGCTGCCGAGATGGGCGTGGAGTAGCCGATGTAATCGAGGTTTGCCGCCGAAATGTCCGGGCGGCAGAGGAAGTTGATAAATGCCTCCGCGCCGGCTTTATTCTGGCAGCCCTTCGGGATGCACATGGCGTCGATGAAGATGTTAAAGCCCTCCTGCGGGTGGCTGAAGCCGAGGTCGGGATTTTCCTCGACCATGGTCAGGTAGTCGCCCGCGTAATACGGCGCGATCCAAGCCTCGCCGCGCTGCATTTTGTCAAAGATCTGGTCCATGACGTATGCCTGCAAAACAGGCTTTTGCTGCGCAAGCAGGTCCGCGCACTGGCGAAGCTCGGCTTCGTCCGTCGTGTTCAGGCTGTAGCCCAGAATGGACTCCGCGATGGCGAACGCGTCGCGCGGGTTGTCGAACATCAGGATCTTGCCCGCGTATTTGGAGTTCCACAGGCAGCTCCAGCTCTGCGCGTCCTCGTCGGAGACATACTGCCGGTTGTAAATCAGACCCACCGTGCCCCAGGTGTAGGGGACAGAGTAGGTGTTCTCCGGGTCATACGCCTGATCGCGGAACGCCTCGTCGATACCCACATAGTTCGGGATGTTGGAAAAATCCAGCGGTTCGAGCATGTCCTCCTCGATGAGCTTGGCGATCATATAGTCCGAGGGGATGATGACGTCATAGCTTGCGCCGCCCGTTTTGAGCTTGGTGTACATACTCTCGTTGGAGTCGAACGTGATGTAGTTCACATGGATGCCCGTCTCCTCCTCAAACGCGGCGATGACGTCGAGACTGTCATCTGTGCCGTCGGAAATGTACTGACCCCAGTTATACACCGTGATCTCCTCGCGCGCGGCAAACGCCGGCAGCGCAAGGGCGAACAGGAGAACGAGCGCAAGCAGCAGGGAAGTCAGGCGTTTTTTCATGCGCGCGTCCTCCCATGCGCCCGCTGGTGGCGGGCGTTTTTGCTGCCGCGGAGCTGAAGCAGGTTCATGGCGACCATCAGGACGAGGATCACGAGGAACATGAGCGTGAACAGCGCGTAAATTTTTGGCGGAATGGGCTTTTTCGTGTAGTTGTAGATCTCGACCGGGAGCGTGATAAAGCTCGAGCCGGTGACAAAATACGAAATGACGAAATCGTCCAGACTCATGGTAAACGCCATCAGCGCCCCGGCGAGGATGCCGGGCATGATCTCATGGATGACGACCTTGTAAAACGCCTGAAACGGCGTGCAGCCGAGGTCGAGCGCCGCCTCGACTAAATCGCGGTCCATCTGCTTGAGCTTGGGCATGACGTTCAGGATGACATAGGGGAGGTTGAACGTGATGTGTGCGATGAGCAGCGTCCAGAAGCCGAGGATGGAGTTGATGCGCAGCATCGTGCCCGTAAAGGCGAACAGCAGCGCCAGCGCCACACCCGTGACGATGTCGGGGTTCGTCATCGGGATGTCGGTCAGCGTCATGACGGCGCGGCGCAGCCGCCCGTTCATGTTGTGGATGCCGACCGCCGCCATCGTGCCCATAACGGTCGCGATGAGCGTGGAGAGCACGGCGATGATGAGAGAGTTCCCCAGCAGCGCCAGCAGCGTGCGGTCACGGAACAGGTTCACATACTGCCCCAGCGTAAAGCCCTTGAAGCTCGCAATGTCCGTGCCGGAATTGAACGACGCCACGCCCAGCACGATCATGGGGATGTAGAGGAAGATAAAGACCAGAACGGTCACAGTACGGTTAAAATGCTTCATACCTTTGCCATGACCTCCTCGTCTCCGCTCTCGCCGAAGCGGTTCATAATACTCACGCAGAGGAAGATCAGAATCATCAGCACCAGGCTCATCGCTGCGCCGAGATTCGGATTGTAGGCGGTTTTGAACTGCGATTCGATGACGTCGCCGATGAGCGTTGTGCCGGTCGAGCCGAGCTTCTGCGAGATGTAGAATGTGGACACCGCCGGGACGAACACCATCGTCAGCCCCGAGAGGATGCCTGGGTAGGACAGCGGAAGAATGACCTTGGAAAACACCTTGGACGGCGGGCAGCCGAGATCCGCTGCTGCCTCAATGAGGCGCGGGTCGAGCTTGGATATCACCGACAGCAGCGGCAGGATCATATACGGCAGGTAGTTATACACCATGCCGAGGATGACCGCCCCGCTCGTGCGGATGAGCGGCAGCGGCGCGATGCCGAGGTGCGAAAGCAGGGTGTTGAAAATGCCTGTATCCTCCAGCATGGCGACCCACGCGAGCGTGCGCAGCAGGAAGCTCATGCACATGGGCAGCATGATGAGCATCTGCAAAAAGCGCTGCGTGGACGGTGAGCACTGCGAGATGAAATACGCCACCGGGTAGCCGATGACTAGGCAGATGAGCGCCGCGAACAGCGACAGCCAGATCGAGCGCAGGAAGATCGACAGATACGCCCCCATGCCGGTGATGTTTGCAAGTGTAAACTGCCCCGTGATCGAATCGGTCACGGCGTAATACACAACGATGCCGAGCGGCACGACGATGAACAGCGCCATCCACACGATATACGGCGCGGCAAGCAGCTTATTCTTCATCTTCCCCGTCCTCCGCCGCGTCCGCGATCTCGTCGTATTCGGCACTGTAAGAGCTGTAATCGCCATAAAGCCCGGAATACTCGCTCTTATGCATGATGTGGATGTCCTCCGGGTTGAGCCGGATGCCGATAAACGACCCGACGGGGTAGAAGTCCGTGGTCTGGATGAGCCATTTGAAGCCCTTGAAGTCAACGATCGTGTCGTAGTGCACGCCCTTGAACGTCACGGACGTGACCGTGCCGCCCAGGTGACCCTCCTCGGCGGGCACGATGTCCACATCCTCCGGGCGGATGACGACGTCCACGGGCTCGTTTTTCTCAAAGCCCTTGTCCACGCACACGAACCTGCGCCCGAAGAACTTCACCAGGCAGTCCTCCAGCATCACGCCGTCGAGGATGTTCGACTCGCCGATGAAGTCCGCCACAAACGCGTTCTTCGGTTCATTATATATATCCTGCGGCGTGCCGATCTGCTGGATCTTGCCCTTGTTCATCACGACCACGATGTCAGACATGGACAGAGCCTCTTCCTGATCGTGTGTGACGTAAATGAACGTGATGCCGGTCTGCTGCTGGATGCTCTTCAGCTCGTTCTGCATATCCTTGCGCAGACGAAGATCGAGCGCGCCCAGCGGCTCGTCCAGCAGCAGCACCTGCGGGCGGTTGACGAGCGCGCGCGCAATGGCGACACGCTGCTGCTGCCCGCCGGACAGCGACGAGACGTTACGATTCTCAAAGCCCTTCAGGCTGACCGTTTCCAGCATCTGCGTGACGCGTTCGTCCACCTCGTCCTCCGGGAGCTTTGCGAGCCTCAGACCGAACGCGATGTTGTCGTACACATCCAGATGCGGGAACAGCGCGTATTTCTGAAAGACCGTATTGATCTTTCGTTCATACGGCGGAACGTCGTTGATCCGCTTGCCGTTAAAAAAAACATCACCGGACGTAGGTGTCAAAAAACCGCCAATAATTCGCAAGGTTGTGGTTTTTCCGCATCCACTGGGACCCAGCAATGTTAGAAATTCCTTATTTCTGATGTATAGGTTGATGTGATCAAGAATGGTTTCGCCGTCTTCAAAGGTGACCGTCAGGTCAGACAGGCGAATGAGCTCTTCGGACATTATCCTCCCCCGTTTCTTTGTTTTCGTCAGCACCGTCAGTGCCCGGCACGTCGATCGCTTGCGCTTTTTCCGTCATGCGGCAGAAAAATCCTCGGCAATCCGACAGGATTCCCTGCGGCTTTTCTTTGCCTGACGAAAAAATCACGGCGCGCTCGGCGTACTGTTCCCTGCCGGAACTGACTTGATTTTTTGTTTCTGTTTTCTCATTTTTCTCGGAAAATAGAACATCAGTACCCCCGGCGGGAAGCCGGACGTACTGATTGCAACTATATAGAATCCACAGGGTTTTGTCAATATATAATTATGACATTTTTCGGGCAATTTTTTTGCGGACAAATCAGGGAAAATACTCATGCACGAACGCTACGTCCTCCACACGGAAGCTGCGCCCGTCGAGATACGACAAAATGCCGCCGTCCGTCGTAAAGCAAAAGCGCAGAGAGTAGGAGTAGAGCGCCTGAAATTTGCGGTCATAGCGCTTGTCGAGCTTGCCGTATTTGCCGTCGCCGAGCAGGGGATGCCCCGCCGCCGCCATCTGCGCGCGGATCTGGTGCGTGCGCCCGGTGATGAGCTCACATTCCACGAGCGACAGCCCGTTCCGACTCTGGAGCGTTTTATAGAGCGTCACGGCGGTCTTTGCGCCGGGCTGCGGCTTTTGGGTGATGTAGACGCGGTTTTCCTTCGCATCCTTAAATAAATACCCCTCCAGCCGCCCTTCGGCGGGCTTCGGCGTGCCGTGGACGATGCACAGATACTTCTTTTCCAGCTCCCGGTCTTTGATCTTCTGATTGAGGATGCGCAGCGCCTCGGCGTTTTTCGCCGCGATGACGATGCCGCCGGTGTTGCGGTCGATGCGGTTGCAGAGCGCGGGCGTAAATGCGTTTTCCTCGCGTGGACGCCACTCGCGCTTCGCGTAGAGGTACGCCTGAATATGGTCGATGAGCGTTTTACCGTATTCCGCGCCGTCGTGCGGGTGGACCGCCTGCCCCGGCTTTTTATCGACCAGCAGGATGTTTTCATCCTCATAGACGATATGCAGCTTCGGCGCGGCGACTGTGAGGTAGGCGTTTTCCTGCTTCGGCGCATCGAAAAACTCATCATTGATATAGAGCTGCACGACGCTGCCCGCGACGAGGTGCGTGTTTCGCTCGGCACGCTTGCCGTCCACCTTGATGCGCTTGAGACGGATGTATTTTTGCAGCAGCGAATCCGGCAGCAGCGGCACGGCTTTGGACACAAAGCGGTCGAGCCGCTGCCCGGCGTCATTCGCGCCGACGGTCAATTCCTTCATAATGCCCTCCCAATTTGGATGGTGAGAACATTCTAGCACGGGGCGGGGGGAGGTGTAAAGCGCCCGGCTCGCAGATTTTTACAAAATATCGAAGAAAAATGCGAAATAGTGTTTGACTTTCGCGTTCGGGTTCTGTATAATATCGCTTGCATGATTATGGAGCGAGGGATACTATGCTGCTGGGACTTGCGAAGATCATAAGCTGCCCGGGCGGTGTCGTGCCCTTTGAGACCGAGCTTGACCTGCACGAAATGACATTCGGCGGCTGCAAACCTGTATCTGAACCAGTGCGCGCGGTCGGGCAGGTCCGCAACACGGCGGGCGTTCTCGAGCTGACGGCGATGCTCACCACCACGCTGCACGGCGTGTGTGACCGCTGTGCCGCCCCGTTTGTGCGCGAGGTATCCTACCCGGTCGAGGCGATCCTGACCGCCGACGCCGACAGCGGAGACTACGAAAGTCCGTGGGTCTTTCCGCTGGAGGACGATCATGCCGATCTTGACGACATTTTAACAACAGCGTTCGTGCTGAACATGGACTCCAAGCTGCTGTGCCGTGAAGATTGTAAGGGCGTTTGCTTCCGCTGCGGGGCAAACCTCAATGAAGCCGCCTGCACCTGCCAGCCGGAAAAAGATCCGCGCTTTGCGATTTTGCAGCAGCTTCTCGATAAAAAGTAGACAATATGCCAAACGGCATTTAAGCCAAGGAGGTGTACCAAATGGCAGTTCCTAAGAGAAAAGTATCCGGCGCGAGAAGAGATAAGAGACGCAGCTCCCATTGGAAACTGGCGATCCCCGGCGTTGTCGCTTGCCCGAAGTGCGGTGAGCCCCGTCTGCCGCACAGAGCCTGCAAGGCTTGCGGCTTCTACAACGGTCGTGAAGTGATCGCGGTGGAATCGGCTAAGTAAGTTCGCTCGATACGAGATGAGAGGAGGGTGCTGAGCCCTTCTCTTTTCTTTTGGACGCATCACAAGGAAGGAGGCAAATGCTATGGCAAAGCCCATTGTTGCCATCGTCGGCAGACCGAACGTCGGCAAGTCGATGCTCTTTAATAAGCTCACAGGACGCCGTATGGCGATCGTGGAGGATACCCCCGGTGTGACGCGCGACCGCATTTACGGCGACTGCGAGTGGAACGGACGCAATTTCTTGCTCGTGGATACCGGCGGCATCGAGCCGGGCACGGACAACGATATGCTGCGCTTCATGCGCCGTCAGGCGGAGATCGCCATCGAAACGGCGAACGTCATCATCATGGTCGTGGACGTAACGGTCGGGCTGACCGCGGCGGACGCGGAGGTCGCCGCGATGCTCAAAAAGGCGAAAAAGCCTGTGGTGCTGGCGGTCAACAAATGTGACCAGACCGGCGGCGTGAACCCGGACGCGTATGAGTTTTACGCGCTCGGTCTCGGTGACCCGATCGAGGTCTCTGCGGTGCACGGACACGGCACGGGCGATTTGCTCGATGCGTGCGTGGACGCGTTCCCGGAAAATGACGAGGACGAGTATGACGAGGACGTCATCAAGGTCGCCATCATCGGAAAGCCGAATGTTGGCAAGTCGAGCCTGCTCAACCGTATCCTCGGCGAGGAACGCGTGATCGTCTCCGATGTTGCCGGCACGACGCGCGACGCCATCGACAGCTATTTTGAAAACGAATCCGGCAAGTACCTGTTCATCGACACCGCCGGAATGCGCCGCAAGTCCAAGGTGGACGACGCGGTGGAAAAGTACAGCAATATGCGCTCCGTCGCCGCCATCGAGCGCGCGGACGTGTGCCTGATCCTGCTTGACGCCAACGACGGCGTGACCGAGCAGGATACGAAGATCGCCGGGCTTGCGCACGAGGCGGGCAAGGCGTGCATCATCGTGGTCAACAAGTGGGACGCGGTGGAAAAGGACACGCACACCATGGACGAGATGACGCAGGATATTCGCCGGGATCTCAGCTATATGCAGTACGCGCCCGTTCTCTATATCTCCGCGCTCACTGGGCAGCGCGTGGACAGGCTGTTTGATACGATCAACGCCGTGTCGAACCAGAACTCCATGCGCATCACCACCGGGATGCTCAACAACATCCTGGAGGACGCCACGGCGCGCGTGCAGCCGCCGTCGGATAAGGGCCGCAGGCTCAAGATCTATTATATGACGCAGGTCGGCGTGAAGCCGCCGCATTTCGTCATCTTCTGCAATGATGCGCGGCTGTTCCACTTCTCCTACCAGCGCTACCTCGAAAACCAGATCCGCGCCGTGTTCGGTCTCACCGGCACGCCCATCAAGATCACCATCCGCCAGAAGGGCGATAAAGAGGATATGTAAAAAGAAACCGCACAGAGCATCAGCTCTGTGCGGTATTTTTGCGCTTTTTGTAGATCACGCCGTAGATGAGCCACCAGAGGAGGGCGCTGTACGGGATCGCGCCGATGAGGTCAAGGCAGGAGTGCTGCTTGACGAACACGGTGGAGATGCAGATCAGAACGCCCACCGGGATCGCAACGAGGTGCAGCCTCCGCTTGCGCAGCGACGGCGTATGGAGCGCGGCGGCGACGAGTGCGGCAGAGCCGATGACGTGCATACTCGGGAACACGTTCGTGTTCGTGTCCGCGGCGTAGATACGCCCGACGAGCCAGGTGGCGACATTCTGGTGCGCAAACACTGCCGGTCGCAGGTCCTGCCCGTTGGGGAACGCCCAGTCAAACAGGATGACCGGGATGAAGCCGAGCGCGATGAACAGCATGTAGGGCTTAAAATTCTCCACGTCCCAAAACGCGAGATAGAGCGTCATGGCAAACAGCAGTGGATGCCACAGGCAGTAGGGAAAGATGAACCACTCGCAAAAGGGGATGACGTCATCCAGTGCGCAGTGCATCACATAATAATCGCTCTGCACGGCGTGCTCCACGACCGCAAAAAGCACCAGATAGATCACCCAGAACACCAGCATCCACAGATGACGGTAATTGGACACCGTGCCGATCCACAGCGGGGTCTCTGCTTTTTTTCGCATGAACCTCATACGCCTCCCTGACAATCGTAAACTGTATGTTACGCAAAAAGTACGCCGATGTCAACCGAAAAAAAGCATTTTTCAGGAAAAATTCACAATTACTGCGCCGCTTTGCCGCTGCGCATACCGCGGAAAAACAGCCGCTCCACACGCTTATACAGCACGAACGTCAGCGCCGAGACGAGCACGCCTTTGAGCAGGTTGAACGGCACGACCGCAAACAGCACGAGCGTGGTGACGCTGGTGATGCCGGGATTCACGGCGGCGGACATCTCCAGGATGGCGGACATCGGCATTCCATACAGCTCACAGAATTTCGGAAGCAGGTACACGGCGTTAAAAAGGCTTCCGAACACAGTCATGCACAGCGTGCCAAGCCCCATCGACAGCAGCGCACCGCGCTTGCTCTTAAACTTGCGGTAGCACACCGCGGCGGGCAGCACGAATGAGCAGCCCACGGCAAAATTCGCAAAATCGCCCACAAAGGCGGTCGTCGTGCCCTTGAGCAGGAGCTTGAGCACGACCTTCAGAAACTCGCACACCACGCCCGCCGTCGGTCCGAGGTAAAACGCGCAGATGAGCACGGGCAGCTCGCTGAGGTCGAGCTTATAAAAGGAGGGCGCGAAGAACAGCGGCAGCTCCAGCAGCATCAAAACGCTCGCCAGCGCCGCGAACAGCGCCACAAAGCTCACCCGACGCGCGGGGCTGAGCGAGCGCCCCTCGGCGGGCAGAATGCGCTCAAACAGGCGCGCGAGCAGCACGAGCACCGCTGCGATCGCAAGGCACACGGCAAGGAAGGTCAGATTTTTTTGTGCGGTTTGTAACAGTTCCGTCATAATATTCACCTACAATCAATAGCAACCGGCAACGCCGAACAATTCGACAAGAGACTTCGGCGAGGGATTTTTCGCCAAGGCAAGATTTGAAGCGCGCAGGAATACGTTGTGTATTTCGTGCGATTCAAAGCGCAGCATTGGCGGAAAAGATCCGGCGAAGTCCGCAGGCGCAATTGTGAGGCGCTGCCAAAACAAAAAAGCCTGAAAGTGATACACTTTCAGGCGCAGCCTGGAGACTGCGCGGGTGCGCAGCTCCGTCCTCTTCCATCCAGACTGTACTGTCGGTACCGGAATCACACCGGTTCAGCTTTCGCTCGCGGACTTGACAGCTTCGGCTGCCTCACCGCCGGTCGGGAATCACACCCTGCCCTGAAGACGTCTATTCAGTTGCCCGCATTATAGCACCGGGTGCGGGGGTTGTAAAGAGGACGGAAAAAATTTTATGCTGCGGTTTTCGAGGCTTCCGGCATGGCGAAGCCGTGCATCACGCCGCCCTTTTCTGCCGCGCACACGTCGCCGCCGATCACCGCGCCCTTGCAGATGAGCAGCGTTGCGTAATACTGTCCGTCTCCGGGGTAATTTTCGATCTCGTAGACATAGCGGCGGACGGTCTTGCCCGCGTAGTCGTGCAGGTCAAAGCCCTGCGCGAGCTGCAGGTCGTTGTAGCGCTCAAACACGTCGGACGGATCGGTCGGGATGCGCACCTCCTGCGTCTGGACCGGCTCGGCGGAGACCTCCCAGCCGAACTGTGCCAGATACGCGACACGGTCCTCATTTGTGCGGACCTCGCTTGCGGAGACAGTCTGTTCGCCGTCCGTGCCCGGCGTGGGCTCATCGGCGTTTTTCAGCAGCACGGCGAGCAGTACGACCACAAAGAGAATGAGCAGTACGATCGCGGCGAGCTTTCCTTTGGATACCTTGGCAGTCAAGATCACCATACAAAATTCCTCCCCGTATTTTCAGGTGGTACAACCTATGGACGCGTTGGAGGAAATATGACACGGAGGTGAGACCCATGCAGAGACTCGATAAGCTCCTGAGCGAGGCGGGCATTGCGTCCCGGCGGGAGCTGAAGGCGATCTTGCGCGCGGGGCGCGTGACGGTAAACGGCGCGGTCGTGACGCGCGGCGAAGAAAAATTTGATGAAAACACAGCGCGCATCACGCTTGACGGCGCGCCGGTGGAGCTGCGGCGGACGGTGCTTCTGATGCTGCATAAGCCGGCGGGCTTTGTGACCTCCACCGACGAGCCGGGCAGCCGCACGGTGATGGAGCTGCTGCCGGAGCGCTGGCGGCGGCTGGGCGCGCTGCCGGTGGGGCGGCTGGACAAAGACACCGAGGGGCTGCTGCTGTTTACAAATGACGGGCAGCTCGCGCATAAGCTCATCAGCCCGCGCAGCGACGTGTGGAAGGTCTATTACGCCGAGCATGACGGCACGGCGCAGGCGGCGGATGTGGAAGCGTTCTCGCAGGGCGTGACGCTCGCGGACGGAACGCAGTGCCTCCCGGCGCGTCTGCGCCCCATCGCGGACGGGAAGTGCTATGTGGACGTGCAGGAGGGCAAATACCACCAGGTGCGCCGGATGCTCGCCTCGCGCGGGCTGCCGGTGACGTACCTCAAGCGCGTGCAGTTCGGCACGCTGGAGCTTGGAGACCTTCCGCGCGGCGAGGTGCGCGAGATCGACCCGGCGCTTTTTACGGAAGTATGAGAAATACCGCCGAACAAGCAGAATTTACGAAGGAACGTTTCATGATTTGGGGCAATTGACGAAAAACTGTTAAAACAGCACAAAAAAGACGGCTGATTTTGAAATAAAATGTCAAAACGCACTTGCAATAATGCCGAAAATGTAGTATTATGTCAATGCTCATTTGTGTAAAAGGTATTATGATAGGGAGGGCGATTTTATGTCCAGCCGTATGTTCCAGAGCGTGATCGTTCAGATGAAAGAAGCAACTGACCGCGTGATCGGCGTGATCGACGCGGACAGCAACGTCATCGCGTGCAGCGATACGTCTATGATCGGCGAAAAGTGGCCGGAGGCGGTCATCCGCCTGAACAGCACGCCGGACTCCATCGTGACCGTCGATCATAAGACCTTCAAGCCGCTCGTCAACTGGAGTGCGTACTTTGACTACGCCGTGTTTGCCGAGGGGGACGACGAGCTGGCGCACAGCCTGTGCGTGATGGCATACGTCGCGCTCAACGGCGCGAAGATCCACTACGAGGAAAAGCACGACAAGGGCACGTTCGTCAAGAACATCATCACCGACAACATCCTGCCCGGCGATATTTACATCCGCGCCAAGGAGCTGCACTTCGTCACCGACGTGCCGCGCGCCGTGTTCCTCATCCGGCAGGTCAGCCGCGCGGACATCGCGGCGGTCGATGTGATCGCGGGGATGTTCCCCGACCGGCAGCAGGACTTTGTGCTGAGCATCAATGAAACGGACATCGCGCTCGTCAAGCAGATCCTGCCGAATACCGAGCGCGAGGAGCTGGCGGCGGTCGCGCGGCAGATCGAGGAGACGCTCAAGTCCGAGCTGTTCATCAAAACGGTCATCGGCATCGGCACGGTGTCGAACCACCTGCGCGAGCTGGCGGACGCATACAAGGAAGCGCAGGTCGCCATTGAGGTCGGCAAGGTGTTCGAGACCGAAAAAACCATCATCAACTACGAAAACCTGGGCATCGGGCGGCTCATTTATCAGCTTCCGACCACGCTGTGCGAGATCTTCCTGTCAGAGGTATTCAAAAAGAACTCCATCGACACGCTGGATCAGGAAACGCTGTTCACGATCAACAAGTTCTTTGAGAATAACCTCAACGTCTCCGAGACCTCGCGCAAGCTGTTCGTGCACCGCAACACGCTGGTCTACCGTCTGGAAAAGATCAAAAAGCTCACGGGACTCGATCTGCGCGAATTTGACGACGCGATCATCTTTAAGGTCGCGCTCATGGTCAAAAAATACCTTGTTTCCCGGGAGAACCGCATCGCATAAGACTGCCCACAAGCACTGAATTTGGGAGAATACCATGATTGAATTAGTTGACGTTACGAAAACCTACGAGATCGGCACGCGCGCGCTCAACGGCGTGTCCATGAAGATCGAGGACGGGGAGTTCGTATTTCTGGTCGGTCCTTCGGGATCGGGCAAGTCCACCATCATCAAGCTCCTTACCGCCGAGCTGAAGCCCACGAGCGGCAGCCTGGCGGTCAACGGCTTTGTACTGGAAAAGATCCGCCCGCGCGCCGTGCCGTATCTGCGCCGCACGCTCGGCGTTATCTTTCAGGATTTCCGACTCATCGACAATAAAAACGTCTATGATAACGTGGCGTTCGCCATGCGCGTGATCGGCGCGTCGGAAAACGAGATCAAAAAGCGCGTGCCGTATGTGCTGGATCTGGTGGGGCTTGAAAACAAGGGCCGCCGCCTGCCGCGCGAGCTTTCCGGCGGCGAACAGCAGCGTGTCGCCATCGCGCGGGCGCTGGTCAACAACCCCAGCGTCATCATCGCCGACGAGCCCACGGGCAACCTTGACCCCGCGCGCTCGCTGGAGATCATGATGCTGCTGGAGCAGATCAACGCGCTGGGCACAACGGTCATGGTCGTCACGCACGAAAAGGAGCTGGTCAACCGCTTCACCAAGCGCGTGGTCGCCATCAAGGACGGACTTATCATCAGCGACGGAATGGACGGGTACTATATCAATGAAGAAGAATAATATCGGATATTTGCTGCGCGAGGGCTTCCGGGGCATCTTCCGGCACGGCTTCCGCTCGGTCACATCCATCTGCGTGACGGTCGCGTGCCTGCTCATTATGGGCACGTTCAGTCTGGTACTGTATAACCTGCACAACATGGTCGTCGATCTGGAACGCGAAAACCAGATCCTTGTGTACATTGACGACAGCTACTCTGCGGCGGAGGCGAAAAGCGTCGGCTCGCAGATCAATATGATCTCCAACGTCCGCAAGGCGGAGTTTGTCAGCCGCCAGCAGGCGCTGGAAGATTTTGTGGACGAGCAGCAGGACTCACGCCTGTTTGACGGTCTGGACGCCAGCACGTTCCGTGACCGCTATGTGGTCACGCTGGAGGATTCGTCGCTCATCAAGCAGACGGTCGAGGAGATCAAAAAGATCGACGGCGTGGGCGATGTCAACGCGCATTACGAGATCGCAAACGGCTTCCAGATGGTGCAGCGCGTGATGAATATCGCGTCCGCCATCATCATCGCGGTGCTGTTTGTGGTGTCGCTGTTCATCATTTCCAATACGGTCAAGCTGTCCATGTATGACCGCAAGGAAGAGATCGCCATCATGAAAATGGTCGGCGCGACCGACAGCTTCATCCGCCTGCCGTTCGTGGTCGAGGGTCTGATCCTCGGACTGTTCGGCTCGCTCATCGGCTTTTTCCTGCAATGGGGGCTTTACGACTTCCTGCAGAGCAGCATCACCAAGGTCGATACGCTGAAACTCTTCCAGGTTGCTCCGTTTGCGGACGTGGTGGAGCTGGTCGCCATCGTGTATGCCATCGCGGGTCTCGCGGTCGGCGTTCTGGGCGGCCTGCTGTCCATCCGAAAGTTCCTGAAGGTCTAAAAGGAGACGCTATGAAACAACGAAAACTCACACGGCTGGTGTGTATCATCCTCGCCGCCGTGATGCTGCTGTCGCTGGTAGCCTACGCGCTGACGCTCGTGGTCGGCGCGGCAAGCTCCAAGGAAATTCTGAAAGAGCTGGAGGCACTGCGCGCCGAGCAGAGCGAGATCAAAGCCAAGAGCGACGCGCTCGAAGCGAGCATCCAGCAGAACCAGAGCAAAACGCAGACGCTCGTGCAGCAGAAGGCGGATCTCGATCAGCAGATGGAGATCACCCGCATCACGATCAACAACCTGCATGAGCAGGTGCAGCAGTACAGCCTGTTGATCGCCGAAAAGCAAAAGGAGCTGGAGGCGGCGCAGGAGGCCGAGGCACAGCTTCAGGAGCAGTACCGCACGCGCCTGCGCTCCATGGAGGAGACCGGCTCTGTTTCGTACTGGTCGATCTTGTTCCAGGCGAGCAGCTTTTCCGACCTTCTTGACCGCGTGGATATGATCCGCGAGATCGCCAAGTCCGATCAGGTCATTCTCGAGCAGCTTGCCGAAGCGACGGCGGCGGTTGAAAAAGAGCGCACGGAGCTGGAGCAGCAGCGGCAGGAGCTGGAGCAGACCGAGCAGGAGCTGAACGAGCAGCAGACGCTTCAGGAGCAGCAGCGCGAGGAATCGAACAAGATGATCCTGCAAATGCAGGTGGAATATGCAGCGCTGTCTGAGGATTATAAGGCTGCCGAGGCGGCGGAGGACGAGCTTCGCAAGACCATCAAGCAGACGGAGACGGCGTATTTTAACGCGCTGTCCAAAGAAGAGGCAGAACGCATCGCGGCGCTCAACAAGGCGAACAACAACAAGGTCAGCCAGAATGCCGCCGGCGCGACGGCAACGGGCGGCTTCCTGTTTCCGCTGGCGTGGTCAAACGGCGTAACGTGCGCCTACGGTCCGCGCACGCACCCGATCTACGGCTATCAGAGCAATCACACCGGCGTCGATCTCGGCTCAGGCATGAATACCGAAATATATGCCACCAAGAGCGGTACGGTCACCGCATCGTCCTATGGCGAGGCGAACGGCTACTATACGACCATCAACCACGGTGACGGATATTCCAGTCTGTATGCGCATATGGTAAGCAATGAGGTCTCGGTCGGCGACTATGTGACACAGGGGCAGGTCATCGGTCACGTCGGAATGTCCGGCTGGACGACTGGCGCGCACCTGCACTTCGAGATCCTCTATAACGGCTCGAATGTGAACCCGATGAACTACATCTCACTGCCCTAAAAACATAAACCGCACCATCCCCACAGCCCAAAACGGGCTGTGGGGGAGATTTTTCCGCGAAATGAGGTGCCCGCTTGAAGAAATTTCCCAAGATCCTGCTGATCGCGTTCCTGTTTGTCTGCGCGATCGGCGCGACGTTTTTTATCACGCTCCATGAGGCGCAGAAGCTCGCCGTGCCGCAGGCGCAGTCAGCCGCCGGCAGCAAGATCGACGAGATCATGGAGTACATGGACTACTATTTTGTCGATGAATACGACGAGGACGCCATGTCCGACGCGGCAGCCGCCGCGCTGGTGGACGCCAACGGCGACCGCTGGAGCTACTACCTCTCAGCAGCAGAGTATCAGGACTATCTGGAAACGGTCAACAACGCCTACGTCGGCATCGGCGTGACCATCCTCACCGACGAGGACGCCGGGGGAATGCGCATCGAGACCGTGACCGCCGGAAGCCCCGCTGAGGCGGCTGGCATTCAGGTGGGCGACGTGATCGTTAGCGTCGAGGGGCAGTCCACGCTGGAGCTCGGCATGGACGGCACGCGCGACATCGTGCGCGGCGAAGCGGGCACGAGCGTGCACATGGAGCTGCTGCGCGACGGCGAAACGCTGGAGGTGGATGTCCAGCGCGGTACGATCGAAACGCCGGTTGCCGCCGGCGAGCTGCTGGATGGCGGTGTCGGCTACATCTCCATCGTGAATTTTGACGACCGCTGCTCCAACGAGGTCATTGCCTGCATCGAGGAGCTGCGCGCCGCGGGCGCGAAGGCGCTGCTGTTTGACGTGCGCTTCAACCCCGGCGGCTATCAGGAGGAGCTGGTGAAGGTGCTCGATTATCTGCTGCCGGAGGGCGTGATCTTCAAGAGCGTGGATTTCCAGGGGAATGAAGAGACGGAATATTCGGATGCTTCGTGCGTCGAGCTGCCGATGGCGGTGCTCGTGAATGAGGACTCCTATTCCGCGGCAGAATATTTTGCCGCCGCGCTTCAGGAATACGGCGTCGCGGATGTGATCGGCATGAGCACGGTCGGCAAGGGCAATTACCAGAACGGCTTTGAACTCTCCGACGGGTCGTTCCTCAATATTTCCACCGGCAAGTATTTTACGCCGCAGGGCAAGAGCCTCACGGACGTGGGCATCACGCCGGATGTGGAGATCGACCTGAGCGACGAAAATTACGCCGCGCTGTATTACAGCCAACTCGCGGCGGAGGACGACGCGCAGCTTCAGGCGGCGCTGGAGCTGCTGCTGGATAAAATAGCTTGACACAGGCGACCTTGCAGGCTATAATCGCACTGATTATCGGGGTATTCTCTTCAAATTGCCCACAATAGATTTCGGTTTTGGAAGGAATGTTATCATGGCGAAGGAATTTAAGATCAGCACGCTCCGGCTCAAAGAGCTGGAACAGGAACTTTACTACCTGAAAACGACGCGCGAGAAGGAAGTCGCCGAGCAGATCAAAGAGGCGCGCTCCTTTGGCGATCTTTCGGAAAACAGCGAGTATGACGAGGCGAAAAACGAGCAGGCGAAGCTCTACGGCCGCATTGCCGAGGTCGAGAATATTCTCGCCCATGCCGTCATCATTGACGAATCGGAAGAGCCCGCCGGCACGATCGGCCTTGGCTGCACCATCAAGGTGCAGGATATGGAGACGGGCGATGAAGAGCTGTATGCCATCGTCGGCTCGCAGGAGGCAAACCCCATGGAGTGCCGCATTTCCGACGATTCGCCGTTCGGCCGCGCGATGCTTGGGCATAAGCCCGGCGACATTGTGGAGATTGAAGCGCCGGTGGGCATGATGAAATACAAGGTTTTGACCGTAGAAAAGTAAGAATCCGAATAAATACAAAAGCTGAGGAAGAGAATTATGGATGAACGCAAGCAGGAAGTGCAGAGCGAGGTCTCCGTCGGCGATCAGATCAAGGTCCGCCGAGAAAAGCTGGCACAGCTTCAGGCGGAGGGGCGCGACCCCTTCAAGCTGACAAAATTTGTGGTGACGAGCAGCGCCCAGACCATCCGTGACCATTTTGACGAGCTGGAAGGGAAGCCTGTCAGCATCGCGGGACGCATGATGTCCAAGCGCGGCATGGGAAAGGTCTCGTTCTGCGATATTCAGGATAAGACCGGTCGTATCCAGCTCTACGCCCGCAAGGACGAGATGGATGAGGCGGACTATGACCGCTTTAAAAAGTACGACATCGGCGACATCGTCGGCATCGACGGCGAGGTGTTCCGCACGCAGCGCGGCGAAATGAGCGTCCGCGCCAAAAAGATCACCCTGCTGAGTAAATCCCTCCTGCCGCTGCCCGAAAAGTTCCACGGGCTGACCGACAAGGAAATGCGCTACCGTCAGCGCTACGTCGATCTGATCGTGAACCCGGAGGTCAAGCGCAACTTTATCATCCGCTCGCAGTTCATCAAGCATCTGCGGGATTATCTGGATAATATGAGCTATATCGAGGTCGAAACGCCGGTGCTCAACACCATCGCCGGCGGCGCTGCCGCGCGCCCGTTTATCACGCACCACAATACGCTCGATATTGATATGTATATGCGCATTGCCACCGAGCTTCCGCTCAAGCGGCTGATCGTGGGCGGCATGGATCGCGTGTATGAGGTCGGGCGCATCTTCCGCAACGAGGGCATGGACCCCAAGCACAACCCCGAATTTACCACTGTGGAGCTGTATCAGGCGTATGCCGACTTCCACGATATGATGGACATCGCCGAGGGCATTTTGTCCAGCGCGGCGCGTGAGATCTGCGGCTCGTACCAGCTCAAATGGCTGGGCGAGGACATTGATCTGACCCCCGGCTGGCGCAGGCTCACGATGGTGGACGCCGTGAAGGAATACGTCGGCATCGACTTTGGCGCGATCACGGACGACGCAGAGGCGGTCGCCGCAGCAAAGGAAAAGGGCGTGGAGCTGGCGGACGCCGCCGAAAAGACGTGGGGCAATGCGCTCTATGCCTGCTTTGACCAGAAGGTCGAGGAGCAGCTCGTCCAGCCGACATTCATCACCATGTACCCGGTGGAGGTCTCGCCGCTGACAAAGCGCAGCCCCATCGACCCGCGCCTGACGGAGCGGTTTGAGCTGTTTATCTGCCGCTGCGAGCTGGCAAACGCCTATTCCGAGCTGAACGACCCCATCGACCAGCGCGGTCGCTTTATGAAGCAGGTCGAGCAGCGCGAGCGCGGCGACGACGAGACCGAAATGCTCGACGAAGATTTTCTTACGGCGCTGGAATACGGCATGCCGCCCACGGGCGGTATGGGCATGGGCATCGACCGCGCGGTCATGCTCTTCACCGGCGCGGACTCCATCCGCGACGTCATCCTGTTCCCCACAATGAAACCCTTGGACGGCGTTAAGAACGACGCTCACAACGCTGCTCAGAACCTTGCAGCTGCTAAGGCGAAGGCTGGTGAAGCAGTAGAAGAGGCCCCTGAGGCACCTGTTGAGGAAGAGAAAATCGACTTCTCCAACGTCGTGATCGAGCCTCTGTTCCAGGATCAGGTCGATTTCGAGACCTTCTCCAAGAGCGATTTCAGAGCTGTTAAGGTCATTGAATGCGAAGCAGTTCCTAAGTCCAAGAAACTCTTGAAGTTCACGCTGGACGACGGTTCTGGAGAGTTACGGACGATTTTGAGCGGTATCCATGCTTATTATGAGCCGGAAGAGCTCATCGGCAAGACCTGCATCGCCATCACGAATCTGCCTCCGCGCAAGATGATGGGTATCGATTCCTGCGGTATGCTCATCTCCGCCGTTCATAAGGAAGGCGAAGAGGAGAAGCTTCATCTTCTGATGGTTGATCCTCACATTCCGGCAGGTGCGAAGCTCTACTAAGATCCAGTGAACTGAGAGCGAATAATTGGCTGAAATCGGGGGCGTATGCCAAAATCTATGCCAATTTACACCACGGTCATGCCATCTGCGGAAAAACTATTCTGCGATTTGCTATCAGCCACCGTCGGATATCACTTATAGCTATAACTCACGAGCCTGCTGAAGCTAAGCAGGCTCGTAGTTTTGTGAACAGAGTGAGATCTTCCCTCGATATGAATAACAGCATCTGTGCTTTATCGGAAAGGTGCCAAAAACAGCGATTTGTGTCCTTCAGAGGCGCCTTGCGATCCAGACGACAAATGACCACGGCCCGGGGATTAATCGGTGGTCCTGGGCGAAATAATCTCCGATATCGGCACCAAATTACGACACAAAAACCAACCCTGCAGTAAGAGGCGGAACGCGAAACGAAACGGCATCCCTTAAAGTTCCCGCGCGGCCTTACCATAATTAATCAATTAATCATTGTTACTCGCCGAAGAACAGCAGAATGCTATATCAAGGAGGTAGGATAGAAATGGAAGATGATATTCGGATGCGTGATCAGCTTTCCTACCAAGAGAAAAACCGTCAGCTATACATCAGACAGAAAGAAATGCTCGCTTTGTTTCTTCA
>JALFSI010000004.1:0-21183 GCA_022779365.1 Clostridiales bacterium | reverse complement strand
GACTACTATAACAACGACCGATACCAGTGGGCTCTGGCAAAGCTCTCGCCGAACGAGTATTACCAGTACCTGACAACCGGCAGCTATCCATGCTAGCGCAATGGGTCACCTTATTTTGTCCTTGACTTGGGGAGCAATTTAAATCCGGAACGGAAATCGCCAGAAGAGAGAATTCGCCGCCTGCCGGAGCAGTTCCGGCAGGCGGCGTGCGCTTTTCTGTTCTTTTTTTCATCCGACGCTTGCCATGAAGCCGCTGATTTTCTGCGCGGCTTCTTTTTTCATGCCTGCTGTTACATGGGTGTATCAACACATGGACGCAGCGCAAGCAGGGCGACGAGGTGTTCAAGGAATACCGCAGGGAGTACAAAAAGCGTTTCGCCCGCATCAACGCCGGCAGGCTGACCAAAAGCACGTTCTACACCTGGAGCGAGGATGCCAGAAGGAGGAAAGAGGATTGCGACAACGGCACGATCACACCGGAGGATTTCTCCCGCTGGCTGAAGGAATCGTGAGAAAGAGGTGTTCCTAAACCAATGTCCTAATGGCGGCGACTGTGCAAAGCGGAAAGCACCGTCCATTTCTCATGGTCATCAGCCTTGCGGCGGAATTCATGCCCGTTGGTGGCCTCCTGCACCGCCAGATAATACCACGCCTCCTCCGGGTTATCCGGCCATGTCTTCATGCCGGGCAGAAGGTCGTCCTTGCTGCCGGGGTTGCGGCGCAGCACGCGGTTGATCATGGTGATGGTCTCTGCACGGGTGACGCTGTTCCCCGGACGGAAGCTCCCGTCGGGATAGCCCTGCACCCAGCCGAGCGCGGCGGCGTGGCGGATATATTGCTCCGCCCAATGCCCGGCGACGTCGGAAAAGACGCCGACCGCCGAGACCTTGCTTTGGTCAAAGCGTGCGCAGACCGCCGCAAATTCCGCGCGCGAGATGGCAGCATCCGGCGCAAAGATACCGGGAGCCTTCCCGACAAACACGCCGAGCCGCGCCAATGTGGAAACCTCTGTGACATACCATGCATCCGCTGCCACATCATCAAAGGGACTTTCCGACGTTTGGTTCTCCGCGCGGACGTCCTCCCGCAGCAGACGGAAGAAGATAGCGGCGACCTCCGCCCGGGTGATGCGATCGTGCGGGCCGATATGGCCGTCAGGATAACCGTAGACATAGGCGAAGTGGTCATCGTGGTCCAGCCATGCCGGAACGGGCGTTGCCGACCAGCCGGCATACACAGTCCTGCTCCGATCCATGCGGACGGTGTCCAGCCGTGTTGTCCGTTCCGGCTCAGCGTACCAGCCGGTAAACGTATAGCCCTCCCGGATGGGCGTTTTGTCAAGCGTCACGACAGCTCCCGCCGGATACCACTCATTGGGATAGGAAGTGCCGCCGTTGGAAACGTACCGCAACGTGTAGCCCGTGAGGCCTGTGCTGCCGCCGCTGCTGCCGGCCGACTTGCTGAGGATGATATAGGGAGAGAACTCCTTGGCTTGAATGGTGACGGCAGCATTGTCTGCATCCACCAGGGAGCTCGCCGTCTTGACCTCTCCGTTATGGATGTAGAGCACCCGAACTGTCCTTCCGCTGTAATTCTGCCCAGTGGTCAGATGGATGGCAATGGTCTCGTCCAGCTCCGTGATGGCGAAGCCCGGTACCCGATCAAGGGCGGCGCCTGCCTTCTTTGCCTCGGCGTCCAGCTCCACCGTCAGCTGCCACACCTGCGCCGTCTCGCTTTCGTCCATGTGCGAAGCAAGCAGAGCAGCCTCATTGTGGGTGGGATCTCCCGTGAGCCTGACGCCCACGGTCAGGGTCACATCAACAGTATCCGCACCGGTGGCGGTGATGAGGTCATGCAGTTTGACTGCATTCTCCCCGTCGATCTCATCAGGGCGGTTCTGTTCCAGAATGTCCCCGATCCACTCCTTCACCTGCGCGTGCAGCCACGTCCGGCTCTCTTCCCCCACATCCGCAGCGATCTGCTGCTGGTTCTCGCCACCGACTGCGCTGACATCCACGTTCACGTCTACCTGAATGTTCAGCCGCTGCTCAAGCCACTCGTCTACGGTGAGCCACTGGGCGCTGACTGTGACGGCGGCGTTGACGGTGATCTTATCTCCGGGGCGCTTGACGGCGCTCCTGACCTTCCAGCCGGTGAACACATGGCCAGCTTTGGTGGGCGCGGGCAGAAGCGTATACAGCGTGCCCTTGACCACGGACACCGGGTCGTAGCCCGTGCCCGTGCCGCCGTTCAGATCATAAGTGACGGTATAGTAAGCCCCATGGGCAGCCTTGATGGTATGGGTCCGCGTGGAGGCGGTGAGCGTTCTCTGCGGCAGGATAGCCGCCGGCGTGTTGGCAAACAGATAACTCCAGCGCCGGTTTGTGCCGTTCCTGTCCCTGTACCAGCCGTTGATGGGCTTTCCCGTGGCGGTGAGGGTCAGACCGTCCGGCAGCGTGCCCAGCGTGAGCGTGCCTCCGCCGTCGTAGTTGAACACATCGTCCGCCGATGCGGCGGCGGTGTTGTCGTAGACGGCGCAGCTCTTTACGGTGACCTTCCCGAACAGGCAGGCCACTCCGCCCCCGCTCTCGCCTGCCGTGCAGCCGGTGATGAAGCCGCCGGTCAGCTCCGCCGCCGCGGCGTTGGCGTAGAGCGCCACGCCGCCGCCGTACTGCGTCGTGTAGATGCTGCTGGGGGTGACGGCCTTACAGTTGCGGATGGTGCCGCCCGTCATTCTCAGGCCGGGGGCAATCTGCCCCGCGGCGCCGCCGCCGCCATAATGGATGGGGACGGAGTGTTCCAGCAGGATGGCGCCGCCGCAGAGGTTGAAGACCGCCGAACCGTCCACAACGACGCCGCCAGCGACGGAGATTTCGTTGTTGCAGTTTTCGATCAAACCGCCGTGCATATTGAATTCGGTGCTGCCCAAAAGCTGTACGCCGCCGGGTGTGCTGTGGGACAGAGAGTCCTTTACCGCCGCACCTTCGTACATATTCAGCTTGGCAGAGTCGCTCAGCCCGATCAGCGGACTGAGCAGCGCCACATCCCCGCCCCCGCCCTGAATGGTCAGGCTCTTCCCGTAGCCGGGCGCTCCGAGGTTCAGCACAGCGCTGCCGCCGACACTGATGCCGCGGTGCCCGGCGGCGTCCGCCGTGATGCTGTGTCCCTCGCCGAGGAGGGTGACGGTGCCCTGCGTGAAGGACAGGGCGTTATCGGTGACGGGCAGACCGGCGGTGGTCTGCGCGGCCTGCCATACGGCCTTGCTCAGGGTGATGTCCTCCTTGAGGACGATCTCCGCCTCGCCACCGGCGGCGTTGACCGCCAGCGCGGCATTGACGAGCTCGGCCGCCGTATTCACCTCGTAACGGGTGGGCTCAGCCGCCTGTGCCGCCGTCAAGAGCGCGAAGAGCAGGCAGCAGGAAAAAAAGACCCGCAGAACTATGTTTTTCAGGCGTTTCATGTTGTCTCCTTTCTTCTCCATGGCAAAAGGCTTGATATGATCCGATCTGCATCAGAATGGCAATTCTGTTGCGGAATTGTTGCAGCAATCCCATATTACATCTACATCATAACAGAGACCCAGTATCATTAGCAAGCAAAACTTGAAAAATCCAGCAAAAAAAGTCAAAAAACGATAACGGCAACAAGGCCGGATGATGAAATCTTCTCTCCCGGTCCGATTTTGCGCGCTATTTCTGCTCCCTGCTTCGCCGTTCAGGGTCTACGCTGTTGGCAGCGGACACGGTGATGCAACAGAATTGCCATTATGTGAGCAGCACGCGGCTGACGCGCTCCAGCAGCTTCATGTGCTGCCGTCCGGTTTCCATGGTGTAGATGCGGGTGGTGTTCACTTTGATTATGGCATCCCACCTCATGGGGTGACCTCGGCGCAGTTTTCATGTTGTTCATCGAGTGGAAAAAAGGGCTGCCGAGAATACCGCAAAGCCCCGCCGGAATTGCTCCGGCGGGGCTTTGATTTTGACCACATAAAATGCCACAGACAGGTGTGGAACACATGGGGGATGCGGGCGCAAGATGTCAGGAAAGGAATTAGAATCGAGAGAAAATCGCTAAAAATGGATAAAAAGTGTAGGAAAAATATTGCGGTAGTTCTTTGTTTACTGCGGCGCGGTTTTTGCGCCGCTGGTTTTCCCTCCTGACCCAAACGGGATTTCGGAGCGGAAAGCGCCGGAAGTGAAAAATCGCCGTCGAAACCGTGAAACAGTTTATGAATAGAAAAACCAGTGTCAAGAAGGTGATCTTCAGTGTTTTCAAGGATTTGGACAAAGCCATCTACGAAAAGCCGTTCGGAGCAGCTTGAACGGCTGCAAACAGCTTTACAGGACTGTGACGCCGTGATGATCGGTGACGGAGCCAGTCTTTCCACCTCTGCCGGATTTGTTTACGAGGTTCTTGCCCTGATATTCCCAAAGACCCACATATTCGCTCAGGTCACCGCCGCTGACCGCAACGGTGGAGAGGTCCGCCCGGAAAACATAGCGCTCCGCCGGGTCCCAGATCCAGATCAGCTCTGTGGTGTCCCCGTTTTCGTGGATAAAGCTCACCAGGACATCACTTTCCCCGTCTCCGTCCATGTCGTCAAAGGAGATCGCGTTGAAGGCCTGCTTCGCGTCGGGGATGCTCATGGGAAAGGACACACTGTCAAGCAACACCTGCTCGGGAAGATCGCGGTAGAACGCCGCGCTGCTTTCCCCCACTGTGACCAGCACCTCCACGCTCTCGCCGTCATGGGTGATGGTACCGCTTGCGGCCACCATGCCGGTCGTGCGCCAGTCATCTCCCGCAACATCGTCAGAATTGCTGCAGGCAGCAAGGCTCAGGCAGAGCGCCATCACCAGCATGAGGATAAAAATAGGCTTCCATCGGTTTTTCATATCCTTTCTTCCTTTCTGTCACTCCATCATGTAGTAAACGCTCTCATCACCCCAGACCAGAGCGTCCTCGTCGATCTCAAAGACCCGGTAAGAAACGCAGTCGTACATCGTGGGATCGGCGTAATAGGTGCTCACCTTGTCCGTTGAATAGGAGAAGATGCCGCAGTCCATTTCCGCAGGCTCAGCGCCGGGCGCGCGCTGGTAATAGCTCCAGTTTCCATTATCTATTCATCCTCCGCCAGCATACGGCATCCGACGCCAAGCTCGTTGATGATGTTGTATTCCGTCTGGGTCAGGTCGGTCTCTTCTTTACCCACAAAGACCTGCCGTGTATCGTAATCGATCAGCAAGTTGACGGCAAAGGCGCTGCAAAAAATCAGGATTGAAAATAGAATATCCTTTTGTCGTTGACGGTTCTTCATCATCTTTCTCCTGAACGATACTCCGGCATTATTATACCGCAGAAACGGAAGCGCTTCAAGCTTTCTCGCAGAAGGATATTGCACCGCACCTGTTTCTTTACCAAATCTACACCGCAGAAATGCTATGATGTAAGCACACAGCAAAGCGGTATTTCACTCCATCTCCGCCTTTTGCAACGCCGGGTTTGACATTCCGGGGACGAACAATCACTTGTACCGTCCGCGCCGGGAGAATGGAGTATGTGATCTCCAAAACGCTTGTCGGTGTGATAAGCGGCGTGCTTATGCTGATCGCCTACTTCATCGGCTCTATGCTGGGTGGTAAAATCGCCGGACTTCCGTTTGAACTGATCGGTGCAACGACCTCAAATATTGTGATGTGTATGCTCGCCAAGTCGCTTCTCGTCGCGGTGTTCGTCCCGCTTTACCTGCTGGTGAGCGTGATCGCCCCGCTGGACGCGGGAATCATGAACGTCATTTTGTGCCTCGCCGGCGGTGTCCTGTTCAATTTGCAGCGGCGCGGTTTCCGTATAGAGATCGCCGCCTGCCGAAAAAATCCCAGCAGACGGCGATCTTCTTATTTTGCGTCAGCGAAGGTCGCCGGCGGCTTTGATCTTTACCCGGTTGGTATTGCCGGGGTAATACGCCAGCGGGACGTCCTCCATTTCGATGATCTCCACCGTCTCGCGCACCGCACCCGCGGCAACTGCCAGCTCAACGGCTTCGTTTCGGGCATTTTCCAGCGACTGCTCGCGCGGCAGCTCATCGTAATTCATCAGCTTTTCGTAGGTGCCGCTGACCTTGGAGATGGCAGAGCCGATGGCGTTGGCGCAGCCGAAATGCTCCGGCTTTAAAACCGACGCCGCGCCCGCGATCTTCTCCGGCAGGATGATCGAACCGCCGCCGACCAGGATCAGATCGACATCCGCGTTGGACACCTTCATCGCGTCCACGCTGTCCTCGACCAGCGCGCGGATGGCGTCCATCGCCTTTTCGGCAACGTCCTGTGGGATGCCCGCGACCTTTTCTTTGTCGCCGAGCTCCATCATGCCGAGGCGCACGGCGATGTCCGTCGCGGTCATCACGTCGCCGCCGAACACCAGTGCCTTTTTCGTGATCTCATAGCCCACGCTGTCCGGTCCGACACTCACGCTGCCATCGTCCCGGATGCGGACGATCGAGCCGCCGCCGAGTCCGATGGAGATAACGTCCGGCATACGGAAATTGGTGCGCACGCCGCCGATGGTGACCGCCACGCTCGACTCGCGCGGGAAGCCGTTCTGGATAACGCCGAGATCTGTGGTCGTGCCGCCGACATCCACCACAACGGCGTTTTTGAGCGAGGACAGATAGCTCGCGCCGCGGATGGAGTTCGTCGGACCGCAGGCGACTGTCAGGATCGGATAGCGGCGGGCGTGCTCCATCGTCATGAGCGTGCCGTCGTTCTGGCTGAGGTACACGTCGGCATTGGTGATGCCCTCGTCGCGCAGGCTCTTGGCAAAGCCCTCGGTAAAGCGCTCGGCGACCTTCCAGAGCGCCGCGTTGAGGATGGTCGCGTTTTCGCGCTCGATCAGCCCCATCGAGCCGATCTCGCTGGAGATGGAGATATGCACAGCCTCGCCCATGACGGCGCGGCAGAGCTTTGCCGCTTCGAGCTCGTGGTCGTTGCGGACGGTAGAAAACACACATGAGATGGCGATGGACTGCACGCCCTTTGCTTTCATCTCCTCAAAAAATGCCTTTGCCGCCGCAGTGTCGAGCGGAGCGAGCTCCCTGCCGTCATATTCAAAGCCGCCGCCGATGATTGTGCTGCCAACGGCGACCTTTTGAATGTCCGCCGCCCAATCGACCATCGGGCGGATGCCGGTCGTCGCCGGCGCGCCGATGCGCAGGATGCCGATGGGCGCGAGGTTTTTGCGCTCCACGATGGCGTTCGTGCACTGCGTCGTGCCGAGCATCGCCTGCCCGATCTGCTTCGGGTCAACGCCGGAGACCTCCAGCACCGTGCGCATCGCGCCTAAGATACCGTCGTAAATATCCACCGAGGTGGGGTATTTGATGTCCGCCACCACGGCGCGGTTTTCATCCACCAAAACGGCGTCCGTATTCGTGCCGCCTACATCGATTCCGAGTTTGTACATTTCAGTGTCCTCCCTTGCAGCGCTCTTCCAGCGGAATATAATCGGTGTCTACGCCGAAATAGCGCGGTCCGACCAGCTCCAGCCCCTTTTCCGTGCGCCAGAGGTGGAAGCACTTGAGTCCCACCACCATCACGCGCTTGCTGTATCGGAGCGCGTCGGTCGTGACCGGGAGGAACGTCTCCGTGTCCACCAGCGAAATAAGATCGGGCGTGGTGGCGAGAATTTCGCCGTCCACGGTCACGGTCAGGTTTTCGTTCTGGAACTCCACATACGCGCTGCGACCCTTATAGTCGCCGATGCCCTCCAGCACAACTTTACCGATGTTGAAGCCCGCGCGCGTCTCGCGCAGCACGTCTGCGATTTTGCCCTTAAAGAGCTTAAAGCCCTCGGACAGCTCTAAAAAATGCTCCTCCGGCGTCTTGTCGCCGCAGTCCTTGATGGTGCGGATCGCCTTGCCGAGCTGCTGGCTGCGCGTGACGATGCCGCGGACGCCAAATTCCTTCATCTGTTTGCCGCTCATCGGATAGAGCGACACGGAGACGGACGCGCCGCAGCTCATCGTGACCGCGCGGGCAAGCTCCTCGGTCCATTTATTGGTGATGGTCTCAAAAATGCAGCTGTTGCCCTTTTCGTCCACCAGCGCCATGGGCGTCGCCTTCATGCCGCCGATGGTGAACGTGACCATCTGAAGCTCCGGGAACGCGCGTCCCATGCCGTCCACATCCACCATGGGCATCCCCAGCCGCGCTGACGCCGCGATGGGCAGCATGGAGTTCACGCCGCCCGCCTCGATGGGCATAAAGGCGTAGATCTTCTGTCCAAAGAATTTCGACACCATGTCAAACAGCTTCCGATATTCCGTGCCGCCGATCGCCTTTTCCGCCAGCACCGTGGGCGCGCCCATCATGGCGATAGGGACGACCAGAGCGTCGTCCGGCACTTCATCGGGGTCAAGCAGCGTCACCGCGCCGCACTCCTGCACCGCGCCGATGGCGACGAGCTTTCCCACATACGGGTCGCCGCCGCCGCCCGCGCCGAGCAGCGCCGCGCCGGTGGCAATATCTTCAATTTCCGGGATACCGATTTTTCGCATAGCAATACTCCTTATTGGCGATTCCGAGGGGGCACAGGCCGCGCCCATGCCCCCGGACCGATTATTTACTTATTTTTCGCGGGGAACAGCTTTGCCAGGATCACATAGAACACCAGCGAGACTACAATGCCGTTGACAGGACCGACAAAGAACGGCACATTTAAAAACGGCAGCGCTGCGACCAGACCCGGGAAACTCGCAAACGTCCCGCCGGTGATGCAGGCGAAGAGCGCGCCCACGGCGAACGAGATCACGCCCACTGCGGAGAAGCCGGAGCGCGCCGCGAAGTTCTCCTTCCTGCCCTTGCCCACGATCCAGTACGACGCGATGAGCACACCGGCAAGCGGCGGGATGAGCGCGGACATCAGGGACAGGAAGCCCTGGAAGGCGTTCAGCAGTCCGAACGCCGCCAGCAGCGTGCCGATCGCACCGGCAACGCCAGTCGTGATCTTGAACTTGCTCTCGTCGAAGCCGAGCAGATTGCTCAGTGCCAGACCGCCGGAGTAGGCGTTCGTGACGTTGGTCGTCCATGTGGCAAGCACCAGCGCGATCAAACCCACAAACGGCACGCCGAGCGAGGCGAGGATGGCGGAAATATCATACTGCCCCGTGACGATGCTCATGAGCGCGCCGGTCAGCAGCATGAAAAGACCCGCCGGGATGACGCCCACGAGAGAGGACTTCACCACGTCGCCGCGGCTTTTTGCAAAGCGGCAGTAGTCCGCGGAGATCACACCGCCAAGCGCGAACGACGCCACGACCATCGAAATGCCGAACACCATGCCGGAGGACGTCTCCGGCGCGTAGCTTGCGATGGCGCTGCCGCCGTCATTCGACACGATCCCGGCGATGAGCCCGTACAGGCAGACGATCACGAGCAGCGGCACGGCGATGTAGTTGAGCCATTTGAGCCCCTTAAAGCCGCCGCACGCCGTTACCAGCATGATGATGCCCCAGACGATCGAGCTGATCGTCACGAACGTGGGCGAGGCTTCCTTGCCGAGCATATTGGAAACCATGCTCGCAAACGCGCTGCCGCACGTTGCGGACTGGATGCCGAACCAGCCAACGCAGGCGATGGCGAGCAGCGTACTGATAATATACCGCGCGCCCTTTTCACCCAGCGCGCCGGACGCCATGACCGAGACGGGAAGCCCCGTGTCACACGCCTGCATCCCGATAAAGATCATGTAGACGCAGATGAGACCGTAGCCGAGCAGGATAGACAGGACGATCTGCCCCAAGCTCAGCCCGCCGCCTGCCAGAACGCCGCCGATCATCAGGCACGGCACGCAGATCATGCCGCCCGCCCAGACCGCCGCGATCGAAAGCCAGCTCTGCCGCTGAGATTCTTCGATTTTGAAGCCGCTTGTTTTTTCACTCATGGAATTTGCTCCTCTCTCTTGAGAAATCTCTTTGGTGCTCCAAAGAATGGTGCAATGATACCACTGCAAATCGTAAAAGAATACTGTCGAAACGGCAGAAAAATAGCTTCACGCATTGTCCGCTTGGACAATGCGTGAAGCACTGCTTATTATCCTTATTCGTGTGGCTCATGGAGCAAACGATAAATGGCAGCGCTGCGATACAGCCCGCTCGTCTCCGGCATTTTTCCGAGCCGCCAGCCGAGCAGGTCGGAGATCCGCTGTAAGCGGTATTTGATGGTGTTCGTGTGCAAGAACAGCATCTGCGCCGTTCGGGTCACGCTGCCGTCACAGTCCAGAAGATACACACACGCTGTGTGCAAAAGCTCCTGATACTCCCGATCTGACCGCAAAGCAGTCAGCGGCAGTGTCCGCCGGGCTGCCGCCGCCTCGCCCTCGCTGATCCGCCTGCGGCAGGACGCGGCAAATTCCAGCTCGCCCTGTGAAAAGAGCGTTTTGTGCGGATAAATGCGCCGCGCGTCGTCCAGATTCTCCAAAACCAGCAGATACGCCTCGCGGCAATTTGTCGTATTGGACAATCCGCCGCAGCGCACCAGCACCGCGTTCGGATCGACCGCCTGCGCCTGCCGGAGGATGTCCTGCATCACGCTCTCCGCCTCGCGCAGCGAGTGGGGCGTACTGAGGCTCATGACCGGTGTGCCGTCATACACCGCGCCGATCGCAAGATCTGCGCACCGGCGCGCCGCAGCGGTCATCTGCTCCATGCTGACCGCAGACGCGTCCCCCATGCCGCACAGCATCCAAATTTCGTGCAGCGCCGCGACGTCCACATGGAAAATCTCCGCCAGACGGCGCATTTTGAGCGGCTCGTCCTGCAAGATGGCGCGGATGAGCTCGTGGATAGCGACCGCGCCGTGCTGCCTGCCCCAGATGTTGATGCAGATACGCACCGTGTCTGCCGCCTGCTCCGCGAGCTGCCAGCTGAGCGGCGGTCCGACCTTGATGAGCGTGAGCTGGAGCGGCTGGGATTCGTCCGCGCGGATGGGCTGGCAGATCAGCTCCGCGTCCGGCAAGAACGGGCACGGCATTGCCTGCGCATCCGGCAGCGGCAGGCTGCGCTCGATGCCCCCCCGGATGTCATCCTCCGTCCCGGTGGGCCACGCGGCGAGGTTCAAAATTCTGCCCTCATGCGTACTGAGGACTGCCGAGCAGCCAAGCTCCGCGCAGAGCATTTGCAGCGCCGTGCCGACCGTCTGCTGGTGATGCGGCGCGGTGGAAATGCGCGCTAGAATGTCCGACACGAGCGAAACCTTTGCCGCCCGGTCGCGGTAAATACACTCCATCACGTCGGTGATGAGGTCGCTGTAGCGCAGATGGCGCTGTCCCTCCGGCATACAGATGAGCACAAAATCGTGCTCGTTTGCGATCTCGATGAGCCGCCGGTCTACGCGCGGCAGATACACGCCTACATAGTACAGGACAAGCCCGACCTCCCCGCCGTCAATGAGCCGCAGAAGGTTGGCGCATTGCAGATCCACATCCTCCACGCAGTTGAGAAAGCCGGTGATGACGATCTCGCTGCCGGAATACTTATTGTGCTGGAACACCTCGTGCACCAGCACACCCGGGTCGGTCGATTCCAGCACCGAGATGGACGACACCGTTCTGGAAAGTCCCCCTTCGCCGCCCAAAACCCTCGCCTGCCGCAAAGACGGCAATTTCAAAAGCTCCCCAACCGTCACACTCACGCCATCACCCTCTTTTTGTGATTATGGTCTATCATAGCACAGTTTCCCATAAAATGCTACGCCCCCAATTCTGACGGATTTTGCGATAAATCTGCGCTGAAAGGCAATGCGTGTTTGGGGTTTTCGTGATATACTGGATATAGTCGTACAAACTGGAGGTCTGTCATGGAATACATCTCTTGCAGCGATCCGCGGGTTTGGGGCGATAGCGACGCGCGGACGATCCAGAACGCGATCGCGCTTGCCAAGCAGGAGGGGTGCGATCAGGTCGTGATCCCCCGGAGGAACGCGCGCACGGGCGAGGCGGTCTGGCACATCGACGAGAATATCGTCCTGCCAAGCTCCATGACGGTCGTCCTCTCCGGCGCGTATCTGCGGGCGGCGGACGATCTGCCCGTGCACGTTTTCTGCACGGAGCTGAGCCAAACCGAGCTGCACGACATCCGCATTCTCGGCACGGGCGAGGCGACGCTCGACGGCGGCGCGTGGACGCGTGAGAACCGCCCGGAATACTACCACGAGCAAGCGCCGGAGGAATATCCCGACGGCTGCGACTATGACCTCATCTCGCTCTTTAACGTCCGCAATTTTGAGGTGGCGAACCTGTGCATCACGAACGCCAAGCACTACTCCACCTGCTTCACCTTCTGCCGCTTCGGGCGCATCCACGACCTGCATTTCCGCAATTACGCGACGGTAGAAAATCAGGACGGCATCGACCTGCGCTACGGCTGCGAGTTCATCACGATCGAAAATATCACCGGCGTGACCGGCGACGACACCGTGGCGCTCAACGCCATCGACGAGGCGAAGACGAACCGTGAACGCGTCGCGGGCAAGGCGCTCGACATCCACGACATCACCATCCGCAACATCATCGCCTCCACGCACGCGTGCTCGCTCGTGCGGCTGCTCAACACCGACGGCGCGAAGCTCTATAACATCACCATTGAAAATATCAAGGACACCGGCAAGACCATCAGCATCTGCGCCGTCTTTTTCGGCACGCCCGCGCCGGTCTGGGCGCGCAGGCGGATGCACACCGAAGACGAATTTTACAACATCACCATCCGCGACGTCTCGACCTGCGCCGTGTTCGGCATCCGCTTTGCCGAGAGCTGCCGCGACGTGCTGGTGGAAAACATCCACACCTACGGAAACTGCGTCGTGCCCATCCAGTTCAGCAAGCCCTTCACCTGCCAGAATTTCACGCTGCGCGATGTTTGCCTCCGCTCCGAAACGCCGCTGCGCGCAGCGATCAGCGTCTCGTGCGACCGGGAAAAGCTGCGGAATTTCCGCATGGAGCGCGTGTATGTGGAAAACGCGGAGTATATTTTCGCCGAGCAGGAGCTGCCCGTCGCCAACCTCACCTACGAGCCGCCCGTCAAGGGCTACCTGACGGAGCAGTTCTCCAAAACGCAGCTCCCCTATTACGGCAGATATTTCAAGCACTCGCTCGGAAAAGTGATCGAAAATCGCACGCCCGATAACCGCTTTGGCGGTTCTGCTCCTCCGGAAGCAGACTTTTAAGGCAGAGATAACGCCCGCTGTTCGCAGGAACAGCGGGCAGTTTTTATTTTAATTCAGCAATAAACGCGATCGTCTCGCCGGACATCTCGGCGCGGATCGTGCCGCGGTGTGCCTCACAGATGCTCCTTGCGATGGAAAGTCCGATGCCGAAGCCGCCGGTCGCAGCGGTGCGCGACGCGTCCGGGCGGTAAAAGCGGTCAAACAGCCGGTTCACATCGCCCGCGATAGGCTCGCGGCATTCGTTTGCGACGGTGAGCCGTACCCCGCGCCCGATCTGCCCGAACGCGCCATTCGCCAGCCGCCCCGCGAAAAACCGCGTGTGCCCTTGTCAACTGACGCAATATAAACTGCAAATTGTATACACGGGGTACGCGTCCTGTTTGAGGTGCGCGCCGATGCGCGCCATGAGCGCGTCGCGCGTGCTGACCAGCGACGCCGCGATGCCCAGCACCACCGACGCCGCCGAGCAGAGCAGAAATACCCTCAGCGTAATTTCGCCCGTAATAATGGATTCAAGCACAGAATTGTTCCTCCCATCCGTTTTTTTGCAGCGCCGGCAGCAAATGTTCCAGGTAGCACGCGCCGTATGATGGCGAAGCCCCCACCGATCAGCCCACCTCGCCCGACGGCACGGTGGATGCAGCCACGCCCCCGCAGGATGCCGACACCACAACGACCTGAGTCTCTTTCCTCCTGCCCGTTGGGGCATACAAAAGCAGCGTCTCTCCATTGGAGAGACGCTGTTTTCTTATTCATATGTCCTTGCCGCCAGAAATTCTGCCAGCAGTGTCTGCTCGTCCTCATTTGGCTCTGCGCCGGTTTGGGTTTTGAAGCGTTGGGCGGCGGTCAGCAGGTCGGGCGCGCCCTCCGCCGCATCTGCCGCCGCCGTCATCTGCGCGGCAAAGCGCGCAAATTCCGCGCGCGTATACAGCCCGTGGTGCGCCGGGACGTACCACTGCGCGCCAAGCGCCAGCAGGCGCTCCATGAGTGCGCGGGTGCGCGCCGGGGTGCGATGCCACGGCTCGTGATCCATGTTGAGGTACAGACAGTCGCCCAAAAACGCCACGCCCGCCTCCGGCAGGAGCGCCACACAGCAGTCCGGGCTGTGGTCGCTCACGACCTGCATCAGGCGCACCGTCAGCCCGCCGAGGTCGATCGTTTCCTCGCTCGCAAATGTCCGTGCTGCCGTGGGGACTTGAATGCTGCGCGGCTGGGTCGGGTACTCGATCTGGATATTCTCGCGGCAGAAGTCCATCTCCGTCCCCGCCGCCACGCGCGCGGCAAGCGCGTCGTCGTCCCACGAAAGCGTGCGCATCCAGTCGAGCCTTGCCGCCGTCTGCTCACACGCAATGACCGGCAGGGCGGTGCTCACCGCGCCGAAGCAGTGATCCCAGTGCCAGTGCGTCAGGCACACCGCCTGCAATGACAGCCCGCGCTCCCGCGCAAATGCCAGCAACGGCGCGACATGGGCGGGCGAATTGCCGCCGTCGATGAGCACCGCGCCGCGCGTGCCCGCCGCAAGCCCCAGCGCGGGGCGGTCGCCCGCCTGCACGGGATCGGTGTACCACACCCCCGGCGTGAGCGCGTGGATCTCCATGCTCATACCGCGCCCGGCTGCATCGCGTCATGCAGCGTGTCGGTGATGGCGCTGCGGAAAATGCTGGTGGCGTTGCCGTTCAGCACATTGAGCGCCGCCGCCGCGTGCCCGAGCGGGGTGTTGCCCTCCATATACAGATCGAGATCCAGCAGGAACACACGCTCCTCCGTCGTCTGTTTCGTGGCGTTTTCCGTCCGGCGCAAAACGGCGGGCGCGCTTTTGATGTTCGCCTTCGCCCCGCCGGGGACACTCAACGTCGCCGTCTGCTCAAACTTGGCAAACGCGCCGCTCTGCACATCCTCCGACGCCATGAGTCCTAAAAACTCCGGCGCGATCAGCTCGCGCCACGAGCATTCCTCCAGCCCCAGCATCGCGCGGCGGATGAAGTTGATGTACCGCAGCCCGACGCGCGAAAAATACGCCGGCTGATAGACACGGATAAAATCCGCCAGCACCACGTCCAGCCGCCGGGCAAACTCCTCCCAGCGCGTATAGCGGTGCGTGGACAGCGCGATGAAGCCCTTGGCAAGGCTCACCTTCCACTGCCCGTCCTCCGAGATGAACTGATAGTTGTTGACCGTGCCCTGCGGGAGCATTTTGCCGTCCCGCTGCACGGGCGGGAGCTGCTCGACCTTTTTGGCGTACTGCGGATACGCCCCGCGTACCGCGTCCTGAAATTCAAACGGCTCCTGCGCCTCGATCCTCAGAATGTCGGGGAATCGGAGCTGGCAGATCACTTCCATAATTTGATTGCGCCCGTAAATGCAGCGCTCTTCCTGAGAAAACATCGTTCCGCCTCCTGCCATTGGTTTTTATATAGCATAGCCGTTTCGGGCAGAAAAATCAAGCCGCGCATTGGCATTTGCCGCCGGGTGTGGTATACTAAGAAAAACCAAACATCCCCTTTTAAGGAGAAGCCTATGCAATTTCTGTACGTTTTGGAGCGTCTGCGCCATCCTGTGCTCGACGCGATCTTTTCCGCCGTGACCTACGGCGGTGATGAGCTGGCGTTTTTAGTGCTTTCGTTTGCGCTGTTCTGGTGCGTGAGCAAGCGCGGCGGGTATTACGCGTTTCTCGTCGGGCTGTTCGGCACGCTCGGCAACCAGTTCTTGAAGCTCGTCTGCCGCATCCCGCGCCCGTGGGTGCTCGACCCGGATTTTACGATCGTAGAAAGCGCGCGCGCCGCCGCGACAGGCTACTCCTTCCCCTCCGGGCACACGCAGAATGCCGTGGGCACGTTCGGCGCGATGGCGGTGACGGCCAAGCGCCGCTGGGTGCGCTGGGTGTGCGCGGCGCTGATGGTGCTCGTGCCGTTTTCGCGGATGTACCTGGGCGTACACACACCGCTGGACGTGGGCGTTGCCTTCGCGCTGGCGCTCGTGCTGCTCGCGGCGCTCTACCCGGCGTTCCGCTCGGACGATGCACAGGCAAAGGCCATGCCGTGGCTGCTCGGCGCGGCGCTCGTGCTCGCGGTCGCATTTTACGGCTACGCGAGCGGGCTGCGTGTGGATGCTTCCTCCGCCGAGGCTGCCTCCAACGTGACGCACGGCGCGCAGAACGCTGCCAAGCTGCTCGGCGCGATCGCGGCGCTGCCGCTGATGTATTTCATTGAGAAAAGGTATATCAAGTTTGACACCCGCGCCGTCTGGTACGCGCAGGCGCTCAAGCTCATTCTGGGGCTGGCGCTGCTGCTGGCGGTCAAAACGGTGCTCAAGGCGCCGCTGCTCGCCATTTTGCCGGAGGGTCTCGCCGGGGCGGCGCGCTACTTTATTCTGGTGCTGTGCGCCGGGTGCGTCTGGCCGCTGACGTTCCGATTCTGGGCAAAGCTGGGAAGGAAAAGCGCATGAAAGCACCCGCAAAAATTCTGACCGCCACCGCAGCGGTCTTTACCGGCACGGGGCTTTGCGAGCTGTGCTACGCCGGCGCGCCGGAGCGCCATACGGGCGCGCTCACGCGCGAGGCACTGCAAGGCACGACCTATGCCCACTTTGCAGATGAGGTCCTTGCCGGGGCGGACTGGATCGCGCGGCAGGAACGGCAGACGCTGCGCGTGATGAGCTATGACAAAAAGCGGCTCACTGCCGATTTTCTGCCGTGTGAGCGCGCCGTGGGCACGATCTTGCTCTTCCACGGCTACCGCTCGTGCGCGCAGTACGACTTTGCCGCCTATGCGCAGTTCCTGCACGAACAGGGCTACAATTTGCTGCTCTGCACGCAGCGTGCGCACGGCGCGTCCGGCGGCAGCTTCATCACCTTCGGCGCGCGGGAGCGCTACGATGTGCTCTCGTGGGTCACATATCTTGCGCAGATGCTCGGCTTTGACCATCCGCTGTATCTGATGGGCGTGTCGATGGGCGCGACGAGCGTCCTGCTCGCCTCGTGCTTCGAGTTCCCCGCGAATGTACGCGGCATCATCGCCGACTGCGGCTTTACCTCGCCCGACGCCATTTTGCGCCATGTGGCGCGCCAGCGCTTCCCGCGCCTGCCCGCAGGCGCGGCGCTTGCGCCCATGCGCGTGCTCGCGCCGGTGCTGGCGGGCTATCGCCTTGCCGGGTGCAGCACCTTGGCTGCGCTGCGCGCGGCAAACTACCCCGTTTTGTTCATCCACGGCGAGGCGGATACCTTCGTCCCCTGCCGGATGTCGGAGGAGGGGTATCTTGCCTGCCGTACCGAAAAGGAGCTGCTGCGCATCCCCGGTGCACGGCACGCGCAGAGCGCCCTCGTCGCGCCGGAGCGCGTCCTGCCCGCCGTGGCGGGTTTTCTCAAAAATCATCTTCAACAACAGGAGGCAACGTCATGCAGCACGAAATACTGACCGCCGCGCCGCTTCTGGATCAGAAGGGCGATCTCGCCGAACCTGGCTGGGCGCGCAGCCTGCTGCCGGTGTACTGCCGCGATGAGATCAAAGCAGGCAAGCTGCGCATCAAGGAGTGGGACTACTACCTCATCACCGACGGGCACATCGGTCTGGCGCTGACCATCGCCGACAACAGCTATATGGGGCTGGACTCCATCTCGTTTCTGCACTTTGACGAGGGCTGGGAACAGACAAAAAGCCCGATGCGCCTGTTCCCGCGCGGCAAAACGGGTCTGCCCGAAACGTCCGTGGACGGTGCGAGTGAGATCGCGCGCGGCGGCTACGCCATGGCGTTTTACCACGAGGACGACGCGCGCTGCCTGACGTTCCACATGGATAACTTCCGCGGCAAGGATGCCATTGAGGGCATCGTCCGCCTGACGGATGAGCCGCGCGAGAGCATCGTCATCGCAACGCCGTTTGATAAGCCAAAGCATTTTTACTACAATCAAAAGATCAACTGCCTGCGCGCCGAGGGCTGGATCGAGCTGGGAGACCGGCGCTTTGAGCTGACGCCTGACCGCTTCTTTGCCGTACTCGACTGGGGTCGCGGCGTATGGACGTACCACAATACATGGTACTGGGGCAGCGCCTCTGGGCTGCTGGACGGCGTGCCGTTCGGCTGGAACATCGGCTATGGCTTCGGCAACACCGCCGCCGCGTCGGAAAACGCGCTGTTTTATGACGGCACACTCCACAAGCTCAGTCAGATCACGTTTGAAATTCCACAGAAGGACGGCAAATACGACTATCTCGCCCCGTGGAAATTCACCAGCGACGATAACCGCTTTTATATGGACTTCACCCCCGTGCTCGACCGCAGCGCGTGCATGAACGTCGGCGTCCTCAAATCCGACCAGCATCAGGTGTTCGGACATTTCACAGGACGCGTCACATTAGACGACGGCACGGTCCTCCCCGTCCGCAACTTCTTCGGCTTCGCCGAACGAGTTGAGAACAAATGGTGAGCAGATCGCAAAATGCCCCGGCTGCATTCGCAGCCGGGGCACTCGTTATTCAAAAAATCAATTTTTGAATCGCTTACATGAGGGGCTCCATGCCAAGAACCGGGTGATTCTTCTGCTGGAGGAACTCAAGCAGCGCGTCGCAGTCGGTGCAGACGGTCTCATCGGCGATCATGTCGGTGAAGTTGTCGATGCCGTACAGCTCCTTCGCGGTCTTGTTCAGGCGCTCGCCCACATCATCCTTCAGCTCCTTCGGCATCCACACGATGCGCTCGATGCCGCCCTCGGCGTGGATGAACTTCTTGGACGAGATGAAATGGCGGCCGTGACCCATGTAGCCCGGGGTCTGCACGCCGCCGCCGGTGCAGGAGGCGAGCTCGCCGAACGTCATGCCGGCAGGCGTCATGCCTGCGTACTCACGGTTGACGACGATAAAGCCGTTGGACATCGGCTCGATGCCGGAGATGCACTCGAAGCAGCCGCAGGAGGTCATCGGGTCTTCCATGATGGAGTACAGCGTAACTTCCTCGACCGCGCCGTGCGTGGCGTCCTTGATGGCTTCGTTGACAGTGGTGTAGCGGCCCGTGCGCTCGTCGAGGCAGCCCTCCTTGAGGATCGGCTGGGACGGACCGTTCGGGTTGAGCTCATACGTCGCCTTGGCGTCGAGCCACGACACCGCGCCGCACAGACCCAGACGCTCCGGGGTGACGACGCAGCAGTGCGCCGGCGCGAACGACTGGCAAAGGATGCAGGTGAAGAAGCGGTCCACAGACTCGTCGGTCATGGAGGCAAGGCGGTCGTCACGCATATTGTAGCGCGGCATGGCAACGTCGTTCAGGAATGCGGTCGCCTTGGCGGGATCGGTGATGAGCGTGATCTGGCACTTATCGACAACGGCGTCAAATTCGTCCATGATCATGTGGTACAGCACCTCGCCGAAATGCTTCAGGCGCAGACCCTTGTCATAAGCGTCGTTGGAGATACGGATGCGGAACTGGTTGCGCTGACCCGTGTGCATCACGCCCTCCATGTAGTTGAACCACGCGTGGATCTTACGCTCGATAACAGACTCGAAGTCCGCCTGCATCTTCTTGCCGTAGACCTCGATGACGGTCGCCAGCGCATATTCCAGATCGCCGGAGTCAATGTCAGGACCATCGATGGTGATCTTGTGATCCTCGACCTCGGCGGCGTCCTTCATCAGGACCAGCTCACAGGTGGTGTTCTTGGCGGACCAGAACTCGACCTTCATATCTGCCTTACGGATGATCTCGCCCTCGAACGCGGCGGCAAACGCCACGGGGATGGGCAGCTCCTTGGACTTGATCTTGATGCCACGCAGCTCGAGCGACTTCTTGACCGTCTCATTATGGTCGGTGCAGCTCTCCAGAGCGCCCGGAACTTGGTTCTCGCCCAGGTCAATGTCGACCACGACCGGGAAGCCCAGCGCGATCGCGCCGGCGCCGGCAGACACGACCACATTGTCGATCGCGCCGAAGGTGTTGACGAACGCGGGCACGCGCTCCTTGGTGTAGGCAAGCAGCCCCGCCAGATCGCCCGGCTGGATGTTGCCGAAGATCAGCGCCGCGCGGATGGCAACAGTGACAACGTGGATGACTGCCGTGACGTCATGACCCAGCGGGATGACGCGCAGCTCCAGACCCATCTTGACGCCGGCTTCAGCGCACTGCTCAATGACGTCGCCGACCATAAAGGTCATGATGCCCTTGGACTGATAGTCCTTGACGACCTTGGCGACGTCTTCCGCGTTTTCTGCCTTGCCCAGCACGACCGCCACGCCCGGAATATCGCCGGTGACCAGCGGCACGCCGAGGGAGCGGATGATGGGATCGGGCACAAAGCCGATGCCGGGCACGCTTGCCTGCTCGTAAGCGTCCTTCGGCTCGACAAATTTCAGACCCTCCAGAATTTCAGCGCCGACTGCGGTGGCAAGACCGGCGTTGAGCGCCTGACCCAGGTCCTCCTGATTGGTAATAAGGCTCTTCAGCACGCCCACGCACGCGGGCAGGTCGCCGAGCTTCGTGACCTTGACGCCGGTGGCGGCGTAGATCGTGGGGAAGAAATATGCGGTGTCAGGGAAAGCGATCTCTTTCTCTGCGCCGTATTTTGCGATCGCGTCATTGACCGCACCTTCGGTCAGTCCGGCAACGGCATTCGAGCCGCCATAAATCAGATCGGTTAATACGCTCATGGGAACTCCTCCTGTTTCACATATCCCCCCAACGGGGTTTTCCGATATATAGGATACCAACATTTTGCGGGTTTGTACAGTGTTTTTTGTGGGTTTGCGAGAAAAAAACGTTTTCTTCTGTTGGATCGCAACATCAGCGCATGATCGCCGCAAAAAAATGACAAGGGAAGCCCCCGGGGGCTTCCCTTGCCAGCCTATCGAAAAAGCCTCGCAGAGTTTTGCGCCCGCAGGCGCAAAAATGATTCAGATCATTTTCTGCGGCGGCGTGTACGTCGCAGAAAATACAATACAGGCTGCAAGTGTGGAATTTGTGTGCCAGCGGCACACAAATTATGCGC
>JALFSI010000051.1:0-32871 GCA_022779365.1 Clostridiales bacterium | reverse complement strand
TCAGTACAAGGGCTATCCGACGGTGCTGGTCATCATGCTCGTTTTGTCCCTCATCTATTCGTTCATTTGCAGCCGTACGATCTTCGGTCGTGGTCTGTACGCCATCGGCGGAAACCGCAAGGCGGCGGCACTGTCCGGCGTCAAGGATCGGCTGTACTTCTTCATGGCGTACACGAACATGGGCTTCATGTGTGCGGTGGCAGCGCTGGTGTATGCGGCTCGTCTGAACGCAGCGACGCCAAAGGCAGGCGTGAACTTTGAGCTCGACGCCATCGCGGCGTGCTTCGTGGGCGGCGCGTCCGTCACAGGCGGCGCGGGTACGATCGCGGGCGCGCTGGTCGGCTGCTTCGTCATCGGCATTCTGAACAACGGTATGTCCATGATGGGCATCTCTGCCGACTGGCAGCAGGTCGTCAAGGGTCTTGTCATCCTCATGGCAGTCGCGTTTGACCTCATCCCCAAGCGGAAGAAGAAGTAAAAATCAAGCTATTTTTTCATTATTTGTTCCTATCCAATGCGCAAAGCAGCCATGCAGAAAATCTGCATGGCTGCTTTGTATCTTGTAAGTTAGGTTGTCTTTTTCCGCAAAAAGCCTGCCCAGATGAGGAGTCCAGCGATCAGCCAGAAGTAGACCATCATGTAGGGCTCTTCAAAAATATTTTCGCCGTAGCAGTGTACCAGCACACCGATGAGCCCCGCGAACATTCCGGCGCAGAGCGGATACATCGGTTTTTCCTCCGCTCGGCGGCATTTTGCCGTGCGGTAGAGCGACCGCAGCGCCGCCGCGATCATGCCCAGCATCATCAAAATGAACGATGCCAGCCCCAGCCAGCCCATTTCCACAAGAATTTTGAGATAGTAGTTATCCATGTAGAAATAGTCCACACCGTCGAGCACCTGATTCTGCATCGCCACCGCGCCGCCGAACATTCCAAGCCCAAAGCCTGTGGCGGGGTTGACGCTTGCCAGATGCGCAAGACCGTTCTCCCACCGTCCGGCGCGCCCACCGTTCGTATTCGCGGCGACAAAGTCGTCGGTGAACAAAAATCCGATGCGCGTGCGCACAAACGGGACGAGCACCAGCACGCAGGCAGCAGCCAGCAGCAGCCAGAAGAGCCTGCGATCGACCAGCAGGATGAACGTCACGATCGCCGCCGCCATCGCGACCCATGCGCCGCGCGACATCGTAAACAGGCACGCCACACACATCACGAGCGCCGCCAGCCACGCGCAAGCCTGCGCCGCCGGACGCTTGGTGTGATACGCCAGCGCGACGGTCATCGGCACAAACAAAACCATGAAATCGCCCATGATGTTTGGGCTGCCAAAAATGGAGTACACGCGCGTGCGCACGGCGGTTTCCGCCGCGGCGACCCAGTTTTGCGGCATCGGCACGCCGACGATATACTGATAAATGCCATGCAGCGCCAGCACGAACGCCACCGCGCAGAGCGTGATATACACCCGCATAAAGTCGCGGTCGTTTTGCACCAGACGCGTAATGAGGAAGAACCAGAGGATATACTGCACCGTCGCGCGGTAGCCGGAGAGCTGGATGGCGGGGTAGGGGTCAACAATGCTCATGAGCACCAGCCCGACCACGATAAACACCGCCACCGGCAGGTCGAGCGGATTTGCGCCGATGGAACGCACCTGCCTGTGCCCCGTGCGCTGCCAGACGATCCAGAACAGGCAGAACAGGATCAGCAGCTCGTCCCATACGGACGCGAGCAGCGCGATTTGCAGTACGTCGCGCAGCAGCCAGTCAATGCAGACGTAGCAGCCCAAAATCGTCAAAATCAGCCCCTGCATCCCGTCCGAGAATGCCCAGCCGATGATGCGGCTTTTGGAGAGCACGCGGCAAAGTCCGCGCCAAATGTGACAGATAAGGCTTGCCTCCCACCAGCGGCGCGGCGCACTCCACCCGGCAAGGCGGGTATTCGCCCGCGTACACAGCCGTGTGGCGTTGGAGTTTGCCACATACGCATCCGGCGCACCGAGGCGGCGAACGACAAACGCCCGCGTACCGCTTGCGCGCCAACAGCGCGAGACTGCGCCGAAAATGGCGCTGCCGCCCGCCGTGCGGTGCAGCCACGCGCCGATCGCCAGCAGAATGCGCACGACCACGCTGCCTTTCAGCATCCCGGTCATTGACTGACCTCCATGCTGCTGATGATGCCTGTCATTTCAAATTCACTTGTTTTCACGATATACTCGTAGCCTACACGGACCTCCTGCGAGCCGACCTTGTACACATAGCCGGCGTAGGTCGCGTCCGCCTGAACGGTCACATAGAGCGTAAAATGCTCTGCGTCCGTCTGCACGGCGGTGGCGGACAGGATGTAGGCATCCACCAGCTTGCCGCTGTTCGTGAGCTGCGCACCCTCCTGTGTGGCGGCAAAGTCACACACGTCCCGCGGCACGTCCTCAAACAGGACGGTATATTGCAGCGTGTGCTTTTCGCTTGTTGCGGCCTCCGCCGCCTTGCTGCCGCCGAGCTTCCAGACGGCGACAAAAACGACTGCCAGAATGAGCACGATCACAAGCAGGTCGATCAGGTTGAGCTTCCCGAACAGCCGCCCTTTTTCGTCAATGATCTTCATGGATTGCCTCCCAGATTCGTTTTGGATTGATTCCGGCGCGATTATGCGGTATAATGACGCCATACAAGACACATTTTAACGGATTTTACTCCAGGTTACAAGTCTGACTTTATGAAACAGGGGAAACGGGCATGAAAATTATCACCCTCATCTCCGGCGGCGACGTCGGCGGCGCGAAAACGCACGTCCTGTCGCTGCTGGAAGGGCTGGGCAAAACGCAGACCGTGCGGCTCGTCTGCTTTACCGACGGACCGTTTGCCGACGAGGCGCGTGAGCTTGGCATCGACACCGAAATTTTATCCGGCGGCATCCGGCAGACCATCCGCGCACTCACGGAGGAAATTCGACGCGAGGGCTTTGAGATCGTCCACTGCCACGGCTCACGAGCGAACATGACGGGCGCGATTTTGCGCCGGAAAATTCATGTGCCCATCGTGACGACGGTGCACAGCGACTACCGGCTGGACTACCTCGGAAGACCCTTGCACCGGCTGACCTACGGCACGATCAACACCATCGCGCTGCGGCTGTTTGACTATCACATCGGCGTATCCGACGCGATGGCGCAGCTTCTCATCTCGCGCGGCTTTGACCCGCAGACGATGTTCTCCATTTATAACGGCGTCGATTTTACGCCCCGCGTGCCGGCAAAAACGCGGGAGGAATACTGCGCGGCACTGGGGTTGAGCCTCCCCGAAAACGCCGTGGTGTTCGGCATCGCGGCGCGGCTTTCGGCGGTAAAGAACATCGGTACGCTCATCCGCGCGTTCGGCAAAAGCGCGGCGGCGGCAAACAATTTTCGCCTCATCATCGCGGGCGACGGCGAGCAGCGCGCCGAACTGGAGGCGCTTGCGAAGGACGCCTGCCCGCCGGGAAGCTATGTGTTCGCGGGCTGGGAGTCCGATATGGACAGCTTTTATAACGCGCTGGACGTGAACACGCTCACGTCGCTGTCCGAAACATTCCCGTACGCGCTTACCGAAGGCGCGCGGATGCACTGCGCGACCATCGCGTCGAACGTGGGCGGCGTGCCGTATCTGATCGAAAACGGTGTGACGGGGCTGCTGTTTGAGCCGCGTGACGTGGACGCGCTCAGCGCGCACATCACCACACTCGCGCAAAATGCCGCGCTGCGCCGCCAGCTTGCCGAGAGCCTATACGAGCGCGCGTCCGAAAAATTCTCCATTGACGCGACCATCGCGCACCAGATCGAAATTTACGAGACCATCCTCCGCCGCGCGCGCGCCGGAAAGCAGAAGCGTGCCGGTGTGATGATCTGCGGTGCGTACGGCAAGGGCAACGCCGGAGACGACGCGATCCTGAAAGCGATCCTGCGCCAGATGCGTGCCATTGACCGCGATATGCCCATCTGTGTGCTTTCGCATAACCCCATGCAGACGCGCCTGCGCTATCATGTGGATTCCGTGCACGTTTTTGATCCCTTCGCATTTTATCCGCGGATGTGCCGCACCAAGCTCTATATTAACGGCGGCGGCAGCCTCATTCAGGACCAGACGAGCACGCGGTCGCTGCAATATTATCTCACCAGCATCCGCCTTGCCAAGCTCGCGGGCTGCCGCGTGCTGATGTACGGCTGCGGCATCGGTCCTGTGAACGTCCCGGCAAACCGCCGCGCCGCCGCGCGCGTGATGAACCGCTGCGTGGACGCCATCACGCTGCGTGAGGACCTGTCGGCGCAGGAATTGCAGGCGATGGGCGTGACGCGCCCGAAGGTGTATGTCACCGCCGACCCGGCGCTGCTGCTCACGCCCGGGAGCGAGCGCGCAGTCGATAGCTTTTTGCTCGGAAACGGGCTTGACCCGGCGGGGCAGTACGCGCTGTTCGTTCTGCGCCCGTGGCAGGGCTTTGACAAAAAATTCCCGGCGCTGGTCGATGCTGCAAATTATGTAAACCAAAAATACGGACTCACGCCCGTCTTTTTCTGCCTTGAGCCGGAGCGCGACCTGCCGCCCTCGCGCCGTGTTTCGGAGGCGCTGCACTGCAGGAACTTCATCCTGTCCACCCCGCAGGACGAGCAGTATATCATCGGTATGATGCAGAAAATGCAGCTTGTTGTGTCGATGCGCCTGCATACGCTCATTTTCGCGTCCAGCGTCGGAACGCCGCTCGTGGCGCTGTCGTATGACCCGAAGGTCACGGGCTTTATGCGCTACATCGGGCAAAAGCACTGCATCGACTTTGCAGACGTGACGGCAGATGCGCTGCGTTCGCAGATCGACGCCGCACTCACACAGCAGGAGCCGTACAGCGTGGCGCATCTGCACGCGCTGGCGCAGGAAAACGCCGCCGTCGCGCGGCAGCTTTTGGAGGAAACGACATGAAAAAGATCGTCTGTCTCGCCACCTCGCCATGGTATCCCATCCCCACGCGCAAACAGCAGGTGATGAGCCGCCTGCCGGACGCGGAGATCCTCTACTTTGATCCGGCAGTCAGCCTCATCGCGCCGTTTAAGGACAAGTCCGCGTGGAAGCAGCTCACAAAGTATCACAAAAAGGGCGACAAGCCGCAGGAGAATATCACCGTGTACAGCCTCCCGCCCGTGCTGCCGTTTTTCTACAAGAGCCGCTTCATCAACAAGCTCAACCAGCGCCGCGCCGCGGCGTTCATCCGCAAAAAAGTGAAGCAGCACGGCTTTGAGGACGCCATTCTCTGGGTCTATTCGCCCGTCTGCTGCGATTGCGTGGATCACATCCCGCACACGGCGCTCGTCTATGACTGCGTCGACCGCCACTCCGCCTACGGCGGGCTGATGAACCCGGAGCTGGTGGACGCGATGGAGCTGGAGCTGGCGGGCAAGTGCAGCCGCGTGTTCGCCACCGCCGAGCCGCTGGCAAAGCGGTTGAAAGCGGCGAACGAAAAGACCGCCTTCATCCCCAACGGCGCAGATTACGAGCGCTTTGCGCAGGCAAATGGCGAGCAGCCCGTTCCGTTCGACCTCAAGGACATCCCGCACCCGATCTTCGGCTTTGTCGGCGCGCTCCAGCCGTGCGTGGAGTACGGCTATGTGGAGACCGCCGCCAAGGCGCACCCGGATTGGAGCTTTGTATTCATTGGCGGCGAAAAGCCGGGCGCGAAGCTCGACGTGCTGCGCACGCTGCAAAACGTGCATTTTCTGGGGCTTAAGCCCAACGAACTGCTGCCGCAGTATCTGGCGCACTTTGACGCGTGCCTGAATCTGTTTGCCGACAACGCCCTCAGCCGGGATGTCAGCCCCCTCAAATTCTACGAATACCTCGCCACCGGCAGACCCATCGTCTCCACGCCGCAGCCGGAGCAGGTGATGCAGTATGCGCCGCTCATTCAGGTCGCCACAAATCCAGAGGAATTTTCGGTCAAATGCGCCGAGAGCCTGCTCGACGACCTGCCTGAGCGCCGCGCCGCCCGCATGACCGCCGGTCGCGGCTGCTCGTGGGACGCACGCGTGGCGCAGATGTGCAAATATTTACGAGACGACAAAATTCTCTGACCTTCGCCACACCGCGGCAGCCGCCGCGGTGTGATTTTTTTTCGTGCCGTGTTTTCTTTTTGGGGCGTGTGTGATATAGTAATAATAACTATCCGCACGGAGGCGTTTATGACACAGGATCATGCTCTTTTTGACGCGCTGCGCGCGGCGTGCCCCGATGTGCGCGTGCTGGCGGAGGAATCGCTGGCGCGGCATACGTCGTTTCGCATCGGCGGACCGGCGCAGTGCTTTGCGCAGCCGAAAACTGCCGAAGAACTGGCGGCGCTTCTGCGCGCGTGCCGGGGGCTCGGCGTGCAGCCGCGCGTGCTCGGCGCGGGGACGAACGTACTCGCGCCAGACGCGGGAACCGACGGCGTTGTGCTGTGTACAAAAGACGCGCTGACGGGACTTTCGCATGAAGGTAGCACCATCCGCGCCATGGCGGGGCAGACGCTTGCGCAGGCGGCGGTGTACGCACGCGATCTGGGGCTGTCCGGCTTGGAATTTGCCCACGGCATCCCTGGAACGGTCGGCGGCGGTGTGTATATGAACGCGGGCGCTTACGGCGGCGAGCTCGCGCAGGTCTGCTGCCGCGTGGGTGTGATGACGGTGGACGGCGAGACGCGCGAGCTGTGCGGCGGCGAGCTGCGATTCGGCTACCGCACGAGCGTTTTTGAGACGCTGGGCGCGATCATTCTCTGGGCAGAGTTCACGCTCACGCCCGCAGACCCGGACGCCGTCCGCGCGCGGATGCAGGAGCTGATGCAAAAGCGCCGCGCCAGCCAGCCGCTGGATCTTCCGTCGGCGGGGAGCGCCTTTAAGCGCCCGCAGGCGGGCTATGCCGCGCAGATGATCGACGAAGCGGGGCTTCGCGGCTATCGCTGCGGCGGCGCTGCCGTTTCGGAAAAGCACGCGGGCTTTATCGTAAATCTTGGCGGCGCGACGGCGCAGGATGTGCAGGCGGTCATTCAGGGCGTACAGCAGACGGTTCTCACGCGCACCGGCGTGCGTCTTGAGCCGGAAATTCGTATCTGGTAGGTGAGGGATATGCAGTTTATCATTGTTTCCGGGCTTTCCGGCGCGGGAAAGAGTAAAGCGGCGGCGAGTCTGGAGGATCTGGGCTTTTATTGTGTGGACAATATGCCCGCGGAAATGATCCCGCAGTTTGCGCAGCTCTGCCTTGCGACCAAGGGGCGCTATGAAAAGGTCGCGCTCGTGACCGACGTGCGCGGCAGCCTGACGTTTGACACGCTCTTCCGCTCACTTGACGCGCTGGATGAGATGAAGCTGCACTATTCCATTTTGTTTATGGAAGCCACGACTGACGTGCTCATCAAGCGCTTTAAGGAGACGCGCCGCCTGCACCCGCTCATGCGCGACGGCACGCCGCTTTTGCAGGCGGTCGAGCGCGAGCGCGCGCTGCTTGAGCCGATCCGCAACCGTGCGGGCGTGGTCATCGACACGTCCGTGCTCTCTACCGGCAAGCTCCGGGGGCTGCTCATCGACCTTGTGGACGGCGGCGTGCATGAGCGCGCGATGAATGTACGCGTCATTTCCTTTGGCTTTAAGCATGGGCTGCCGCTGGAATCCGACCTCGTGTTTGACGTGCGCTTTCTGCCCAATCCCTATTACATCCCCGAGCTGCGCGATCAGACCGGGCTGGACGAGCCTGTGCGCAGCTTCGTGTTCCAATACCAGCAGACGCGCGACTACATGGAAAAGCTCCAGGAGCTGCTTGCCATGACGCTGCCGCAGTATCTGGAGGAGGGCAAAACAAATCTCGTCATCTCCGTCGGCTGCACGGGCGGGCATCACCGCTCCGTCGCCGTGGCGCAGGCGATCGCTGACTTTACCGCCAAGCGCGGCTACACGACTTCGGTCAGTCACAGAGATATAGGACGCATTTGATAGATAGAAAGGAGACGCGTATGTCGTTTTCCTCCAACTGCAAAGCGGAGCTGTGCCGCATTCCCATCACGCGGCGCTCCGCCGCCGTTGCCGAGAGCTACGGCGTGCTGCTCTACTGCAATACCTTCTCGCCGCACCTCATCCGCATCGTGACGGAATCCGAGGATTTTACGGCGCGCCTGCCGCGGCTGTTCAAAAAAGCGTTCGGCGTGGAATTTGACACGCTGCCCGACGGCGCGTCCGGCGGCAAGCAGATCTTTTTGATCGAATCGCAGGAAAAGATCGCGCATATCTTCTCCGCCTTTGGCGTGAGCGCCAAAAGCAGCGTCGCCCTGCATGTGAACTTCGGCGTGCTGGAGGAGGACGCCGACCGCTTTGCGTTCCTGCGCGGCGCGTTTTTAGCCGGCGGCTCGGTCACCGATCCCACCAAGCGCTATCATCTGGAGCTCATCACGTCGCACCACAAGGTGAGTCTGGAGGCGTGCGCGCTGCTGCTGGACGTCGGCTTTTATCCCAAGGCGCTCTCGCGCGGCGGCAGCGGCATTCTGTACTTTAAGCAGAGCGACTCCATCGCCGATTTTCTTACCGCCATCGGCGCGCCGGTGTGCGCCATGGGCATTTTGCAGGCGAAGGTCGAAAAGGATATGCGAAATGAGGTCAACCGCCGCTGCAACTGCGAAACGGCAAACCTCACCAAGGTCGTAGACGCGTCGATCGAGCAGGTCGCCGCGATCCGCAAGCTCAAAAAAACGGGGCAGCTTCAGCAGCTTCCCGAAAAGCTGCGCCGCACGGCGGAGCTGCGGCTGAAAAACCCGGAGGCAACGCTTGCAGAGCTTGCCGAGCAGTCTGACCCGCCCGTTTCCAAGTCTGCCATGAACCATCGTATGCGCAAGCTCGTGGAGCTTGCCGGAACGCAATAGGGGAGTACACCATGGGATTTGTCCACCTCCATGTTCATACCGAGTTCAGTCTGCTGGACGGCGCGTGCCGCATCCGCGACCTCATCCCGCGCATACAGGCGCTGGGACAGTCGGCGGTCGCCATCACCGACCACGGCAATATGTACGGCGTGATCGACTTTTACAAGGCGGCAAAGGCGGCGGGCGTCAAGCCCATCATCGGCTGCGAGGTCTATGTCGCGCCGCGCACGCGCTTTGACAAGGTCCACGCACTCGACCGCGAGAGCTATCATCTGGTGCTCCTGTGCGAAAACGAGACGGGCTATCATAACCTCTGCTACATGGTCTCGCAGGCGTATGTGGAGGGCTTTTATAACCGTCCGCGTGTCGATCTGGAGCTGCTGCGGTCGCACCACGAGGGGCTGATCGCGCTCTCGGCGTGCCTTGCGGGTCGTATTCCGCAGTGCATCCTGCACGACGATTACGAGGCGGCAAAGGTCTCCGCCCTGGAATACGCCGCGATTTTCGGCGAGGGCAATTTCTTTTTGGAGCTTCAGGATCACGGGCTTGCCGAGCAGCGCGCCGTTAACCCGCAGATTTTGCGCCTTGCGCGCGAAACAGGTCTGCCGCTCGTGGTGACGAATGACGCGCATTACCTTAAAAAAGAGGACTCCCGCACGCAGGATGTGCTCATGTGCATCCAGATGGGCAAGACCGTGGACGACCCTGACCGTATGCGCTTCGGCAGCGAGGAATTTTACCTCAAATCCGAGGACGAGATGCGATGCCTGTTCCCGAATGAGGACGAGGCGTTCCAAAACACCGTCCGCATTGCCGAGCGCTGCAATGTGGAGTTCACGTTTGGCAAATACCACCTGCCGGAATTTAAGCTCCCGCCGGGCTATGACAGCCTGACGTACCTCAAAGAGCTCTGTGCCGAGGGCTTTGCCGCCCGCTACCCGGACGCGCAGCCGGAGTATAAAAAACAACTGGAATATGAGATCGACATGATCGAGAAAATGGGCTTCACGGACTATTTTCTCATCGTGTCGGATTTTGTGCGCTTTGCAAAGGACGCAGGGATTCCTGTCGGACCGGGGCGCGGAAGCGCGGCGGGGTCGATGGTGGCGTACACGCTCTATATCACCGACATCGACCCCATGCAGTACAGCCTCTATTTTGAGCGCTTTTTGAACCCGGAGCGTATCTCCATGCCAGATATTGACATGGACTTCGGCGACACGCGCCGGGGCGAGGTCGTGGACTATGTGCGCCGCAAGTACGGCGAGGATCATGTTGCGCAGATCGTCACGTTCGGTACGATGGCGGCGCGCGGCGCGATCCGCGACGTGGGAAGAGCCCTGGATTTTTCCTACGCCGAGACCGACGTGGTGGCAAAGCTCGTGCCGAACACGCTACATATCACGCTGGACGAGGCACTGAGGGTCTCGCCGCAGCTCAAAGAGATGTACGACGGCGATGAGCGCGTCAAAACGCTCATCGACACCGCGCGCGCCCTCGAAGGGATGCCGCGCAATACCTCTACGCACGCGGCGGGCGTTGTCATCACGCGCGAGCCGGTGTATCACTACGTCCCGCTCAGTACAAATGACGATACCATCGTCACGCAGTACACGATGACCACGCTGGAGGAGCTGGGGCTTCTTAAAATGGACTTTCTGGGGCTGCGCAACCTCACGGTTATCGAAAACGCCGTGCAGGACATCCGCAAGCGTGAGCCGGATTTCGATATGCGCACCATCCCGAACGACGACGCGGCGACGTTCGCCATGCTCTCCGAGGGCAGGACCGCGGGCGTGTTCCAGCTCGAATCTTCCGGCATCACCGGCGTGTGCGTGAGCATGAAGCCGCAGTCCATTGAAGATGTGACCGCGATCGTAGCGCTCTACCGTCCCGGTCCGATGGACTCCATCCCGCGCTTTATCAAAAACAAGCTCAATCCGCAGACCATCCGCTATAAGCACCCGCTGCTCCAGCCGATCCTTGCCGTCACCTACGGCTGCATCGTCTATCAGGAGCAGGTCATCGAAATTTTCCGCAAGCTCGGCGGCTTCAGCCTCGGGCAGTCGGATAACGTCCGCCGCGCCATCTCCAAAAAGAAGCAGGCGGTCATCATGGCGGAGCGCAAGGCGTTCGTCTACGGCGACGCGACGCGCAATATCTGCGGCGCGATCGTAAATGGCGTGCCGGAGCAGACCGCAAACGACATTTACGACGAGATCATCGACTTTGCGAACTACGCCTTCAATAAGGCGCACGCCGTCTGCTACGCCAAGGTCAGCTATGACACGGCGTACCTCAAGTGCCACTATCCCAAGGAGTATCTCGCGGCGCTCATGACGTCGGTGCTCGACAGCTCCGTGAAAATTTCGGAGTATATCGTCGAATGTAAGGCGTGCGATATTCCCGTCCTCCCGCCCGATCTTAACGAATCGAACGACTACTTTACCGTTACGCCCGGCGGCATCCGCTTCGGTCTGGCGGCGATCAAAAACATCGGGCGTGGTTTTATCCAGAAGGTCATGGCGGAGCGCGAGGAAAGCGGTACGTTCCGCAGCCTTGAGGATTTCTGCCGCCGGATGTGCGGCACGGATCTTAACAAGCGCGCGCTCGAAAATCTCATCAAATCCGGCGCGTGCGATTGCTTTGGGCTGCACCGCTCGCAGATGCTGCAAATTTTTGAGACGGTGCTCGATTCCGTCACCGCCAGCCGCCGCAAAAATGTGGAGGGGCAGCTCGATCTGTTCGGGGGCTTTTTGGAGGAATCGTCCGACCCGCTGCCGCCGGTGCATATCCCGGAGCTGCCGGAGCTGCCGCGTCAGGAGCTGATGCAGCTTGAAAAGGAGACGACGGGGCTGTATCTCTCGGGTCACCCGATGGATGAGTACCGCCCGCTGCTCGCCTCCGTACACGCCGCACCCATCGGGCAGATCATGGAAAGCTTTACCGAAGAGGGCGGCGCGTTCCGCGATGAGCAGAGCGTCACCGTCGCCGGGATCGTGCAGACGGTCAAGATGAAAACCACCAAGAATAATTCCATGATGGCGTATGTCCGTCTGGAGGACGACACGGGCGCGATCGAGCTGCTGGTATTCTCCAACGCACTGGGGCAGTTCGGCAGCTATCTGCATGAAAACGCCGCCGTCGTGGTACAGGGGCGTATCTCCGTGCGCGACGATAAAGACCCGCAGATCGTGCTCAATTCCGCCCGCCCGCTGGCGGAGCTGGAAGCCGATCCGCTGCCGCCGCAGCGCCCCGCGCAGACTGCGCGTCCGCTGCCGGACTTCCGCACGCTCTATCTGCGCGTGCCGTCGCAGTCCGCGCCGGAGGCGCGCAAAACGCTCGCCATCCTCAAAATGTTTCCCGGGAAAAGCCGCACCGTCGTCTTTTACTCCGACACGCGCACACAAATGGGCGGCGCGTGCCAGCCGGAGGATGTGATGCTGGATGAGCTGCGCAGCCTTCTGGGGGCTGACAGCGTGGTTCTTAAATAATCTGTGAAAAATCCGCGCGCCCGCTACACAGCCGCCTAAGTTTATGCTATAATTTAGAATTGAAATATGGATCAGGGATCTTAAAACATGGTTCGCCGGACACACGGCAGAAGATAAAGGGGTATTGCAATGAAAAAAGTTCTGATTTTGGAGGACGAGGTCAGCATCCGCAGCTTCGTCGTCATCAATCTGCGCCGCGCGGGCTATGAGGTGCTGGAAGCGGGCACGGGCGCGGAGGCGCTGGAAAAGCTCCGCCAGAACCCGGATGTCGGCGTCGCCATTCTGGACATCATGCTGCCGGACATCGACGGCTTTGAGGTCTGCCGCAATATCCGCGCCACTGATAAAAAGATCGGCATCATCATGCTCACCGCCCGCAGTCAGGAGATGGATAAGATCACGGGTCTGATGACCGGCGCGGACGATTATATGACCAAGCCCTTCAGCCCTGCGGAGCTCACGGCGCGCATCGACGCGCTCTACCGCCGCATCGGAAACGACCCCGCTGCCGACAGCGTGGAGCTGTGCCACGGTCCGTTCGTGCTCAATACGCGCAACCGCACGCTCGACAAGGAGGGCAGGCGCATCAAACTCACGCAGGTGGAATACGCCATCATGAAGCTGTTCATGCAGAACCCCGGCAGGGCGCTCTCGCGCGAGGATATTCTCGCCGCCGTCTGGGGGCGCGATTATGACGGGGAGCTGAAGATCGTGGACGTGAACATCCGCAGGCTGCGCATCAAGATCGAGGACGACACCGCGAACCCCACCTACATCACCACCGTCTGGGGCTACGGCTACAAGTGGGGCGCGTGAGTAAATTGTCATGAAAAAACCGCAGTTTCGCAAGCCGGAGCTCCGGCTCAAGAAGATCACGGGGCTTGAAAAGCGCTGGCTTCTCAACAACGTCAGCATCATGGTCGTGCTGGTGCTGCTGTGCGTGCTGATCGTCACGCTCTCCATGGCGTCGTACTACTACACCTCTGTTCGCGCAAGCCTGGAGACAAAAGCCAAAACGACCGGCAGCTTTTTTGCCGGCTATTCCGACCGCGACTATTCCGAATTTTACCAGACCTGTATCCGCCTGTCGCAGACGTATGACGAGGGGGAGGGCGTGGAGCTGCAATTCATCAGCCCTGCCGGGGAGCTCCTTGCCTCGTCCGACGGGCAGCGCCCCGGCGCGATGGTCAGCAGCACGGATGTGACCGAGGCGCTGCAAAACGGGCGCACCGCATCCTTCAGCGGTGCGGACGGGCAGACCGGGCAGCGCGTGATGGCGGTGTCGAGTCCGCTGCTCTACGCCGACGGCGCGGTCGTGGGCGTGCTGCGGTACATCGCAAGTCTGGAAACGGTTGACCGGCAGGTCATGCGCATCGCGGCGCTCTCTGTGCTGGTGGGGCTGGTGTTCGTGGCGCTCATCTTTTTTGTGAGCAGCTATTTTATCCGTTCCATTCTCGATCCGCTCTCGCAGATCACCGCCACCGCCAAGCGCATCGCCGCCGGGTCTTACGGCGTGCAGATCCCCAAGCGCTATGACGATGAGATCGGCGAGCTTGCCGACACCATCAACGATATGTCGCTCAAGATCAGCCGTTCGGAAAAAACACAGTCCGAGTTTATCTCGTCCGTCTCGCACGAGCTGCGCACACCGCTCACTGCCATCTCCGGCTGGAGCGAGACGCTCCTGTCCGCCGAAAATCTTGACCCGGAGGTCCGGCGCGGCATGCTCATCATCCTGCGCGAGGCGCGCAGACTCACCGGCATGGTCGAGGAGCTGCTGGAATTTACGCGGATGCAGAACGGTCGCTTTACCCTCCGGGTCGAAAAATCCGACATTCTGGCGGAATTTGAGGACACCGTGTTCATGTATGGCAGCCGCCTGCGGCAGGAGGGCATCACGCTCAACTACACCGCGCCCGACGCGTCCATCGGTGAGATCCCGTGCGACGTGGCGCGTATGCGGCAGGTGTTTTTGAACGTGCTCGATAACGCCGCCAAACACGGCGGCGACGGCAAAAAGATCGACGCGTCGATCGCAAAAGAGGACAGCAGCGTCGTCATCCGCATCCGTGACTACGGCGTGGGCATCCCGGAAGAGGAGCTGCCGCACGTCAAGATGAAATTTTACAAGGGCAGCTCCAAAGCGCGCGGCAGCGGCATCGGGCTTGCCGTGTGCGAGGAGATCGTCACCATGCATGGCGGCAGCCTGACGCTGGAAAACGCCGCGGGCGGCGGCACGCTCGTCACCATTTCCATTCCCGCCGGGGAAGAATAAGAGGTTTTTATGTCTGAATGCAAAAATCCTGCCTGTCAGGAACAGTTCAAAACGCTCATCGGCGGTCAGGCGCTCATTGAGGGCATCCTCATGCAGGGTCCTGAAAAACGCGCCATCGTCCTGCGCACGCCCGAGGGTCTCAAGCGCAGGGAAGAGCCGGTCAAAAAACACAAAGGCTTTCTCGCGCTGCCGCTTATCCGCGGCGTTGTGAATTTTCTCTCGTCCATGGTAAGCGGCGTGCGCGCGCTGATGTATTCGGCGGAGAATCTGCCGGAGGACGAACAGGAAGAGCCGACCAAATTTGAAAAGTGGTTCGAGAAGAAATTCGGCTCGGAAAAGCTGGAAAAGGCGGTCGTCACGATCTCGGTCGTGCTGGGCGTGGCGCTCTCCATCGGGCTGTTTATTTTGCTTCCCACGCTGCTTGGCGGCATTTTTGACCGCTGGCTGCACTCCGCGCTCGCGCGCTGCCTCATTGAGGGCGTGCTGCGCATCGTCATTTTCCTGGGCTATCTCATCCTCATCTCCAAGACCAAGGACATGAAGCGCGTATTTTCCTATCACGGCGCGGAGCATAAATCCATCCGCTGCTATGAAGCAAAAATGCCGCTCACAGTCGAAAACGTGCGCATCCAGACGCGCTTTCACCCCCGCTGCGGCACAAGCTTTCTGTTCGTGGTCGTGATTTTGTCCATCCTCATTTTCTCGCTCGTGAGCGTCATCCTGCCCACGGAGAATATGCTTCTGCGGCTGCTGCTGCGGCTGGCGCTGCTGCCGGTGGTGGTGTCGATCAGCTATGAGTTTAACCGCCTCGTCGGGCGGCATGACAACTGGCTCACGCGCATCCTCACCGCGCCCGGAATGTGGATGCAGCGCTTTACCACCAACGAGCCGGATGACTCCATGATCGAGGTCGCCATCGAGGCGCTCACCATGGTCATCCCCACGCAGGAAGGCGCGGACCGATGGTAAAGACCTACGGCGATCTGTTCCTCGCCGCGCGCCGCGCGCTCATCGCCTCGCAGGGCGAAAACGCCGCGCCGTATGCGCGCCTGCTTCTCTCACAGCTCAGCGGCAAAACGCAGGCAAAGCTCATCGCCGACCATAGCGACCCCGCGCCGGAAGCGCTGGAAGAGCAGCTTGCCGCCGCGCTCGCGCGGCTAGATGCTGGTGAGCCGCTGGCGTATTTGCTCGGCATGTGGAGCTTTTACGGTATGGACCTCATCGTCGCGCCGGACGTGCTCATCCCGCGCGACGATACCATGGCGGTCACGGATCTTGCCATTCTGCACCTGCGGCAGCTCGCGCCGCCGCAGCGCGTGCTGGATCTGTGCACCGGCAGCGGCTGCATCGGGCTTGCCATTGCCAACCATGTGCCCACAGCGCGCGTGTCACTGTGCGACGTGTCGCCCGCGGCGCTGCGCGTGGCGCGGCAGAATACCGCGCAGCAAAAGCTCGCGGGGCGTGTCCACTGTCTGCTCGGCGACGCGCGCAAAAAAGCCCCAGAATTTTGGGGCAAATTCTCACTCATCGTCTCCAACCCGCCGTATGTCACGCGTGAGGAAATGACGCAGCTCGACGCGTCCGTCAAGGACTACGAGCCGCATCTGGCGCTGGACGGCGGCGCGGACGGGCTGGATTTTTACCGCCTGATTTTGCGCAATTTTACATCCGCGCTCCAGCCGGGCGGCTATCTGTGCCTTGAGTTCGGCATGGGGCAGGAGCACGCGGTGGGCGAGCTTCTGCGCGCGCACGGCTATGACACGCTCCGCTTTGTGCGCGACCTGCGCGGTGTCATCCGCGCTGTCTCGGCGCGTCTGCCGGAAATCAAAACAAACGTTTGACTTTCTCGCATTCCCGTGCTATACTATAGAAAAACAAGAAGAGAGGGCATTCGCATGGAACGAAAGAAACCATCTGCCGATCCCGGTGCTTTGAGCGAAAAACGCAAGGCGCTCGATACGGCGCTGCAGCAAATTGAGAAAAACTTCGGCAAGGGTGCGGTCATGCGTCTGGGCGACAAGCCGGAGCTGGTCGTGGACGCCATTCCCACCGGCTCACTGGCGCTGGACGCCGCGCTCGGCATCGGCGGCGTGCCCAAGGGGCGTATCATTGAAATTTACGGACCTGAATCCTCCGGCAAAACAACGCTTGCGCTGCACATCGTCGCGCAGGCGCAGAAGCGCGGCGGCGAGGTCGCGTTTGTGGACGCCGAGCACGCGCTCGACCCCGATTACGCCGCCGCCATCGGCGTGGACATCGACTCCATGCTCGTCTCGCAGCCGGATACCGGCGAGCAGGCGCTGGAGATCACCGACGCGCTTGTGCGCTCCGGCGCGATCGACGTCGTGGTCGTGGACTCCGTCGCGGCGCTCACGCCCCGCGCCGAAATTGAAGGCGAAATGGGCGATACGTTCGTCGGCTTGCAGGCGCGGCTGATGTCGCAGGCGCTGCGTAAGCTCGCAGGCAACATTTCCAAAACGAATTGCGTTGTCATCTTCATCAACCAGCTTCGCATGAAGATCGGTGTCATGTATGGCAACCCCGAAACGACCACCGGCGGCAACGCGCTCAAGTTCTATGCCTCGGTGCGTATCGACATCCGCCGCATCGAAGCCATCAAAAACGGCACGGAGATCGTCGGCAACCGCACCCGCGCCAAGATCGTCAAAAACAAGGTCGCGCCCCCGTTCAAGGAGGCGGTGTTTGACATCATGTACGGCGAGGGCATCTCCAAGTGGGGGGAGCTTGTCGATATTGCAGCGCAGCTGGACATCATCCAGAAGAGCGGAAGCTGGTTCTCCATCGGAGACGAGCGCATCGGTCAGGGGCGCGACAACGCGAAAAAGTACCTCATCGACCATCCCGACGTTGCCGACCGCATTGAGCAGGAGGTCCGCGCGAATATGTGGAAACTCCAGGGCAGCCGCGCCAAGCGTCCCGCCGCGCCCGCAAGCGCGCCCGTAAGCGTCTCGGCGGACGATTTTAATGATGAAAATTGAGTCACTAGCGCCGTCCGCGCAGCCGGATGGTCCGCTGGTGTGCACGCTGGAAACAGGGGAGCGGCTGAAAGTTCCGACGTTTCTGGCTGCGGATCTTAACTTATACGCCGGGCGGGAGCTGTCGGAGGACGAGCTTTCCGCCCTGCGCGCCGCCATTGCCCGTGCGCGCACGCGGCAGCGCGCCGTGCGCATATTGTCCTCGACCGCCATCTCGCGCGCGGCGCTGGAAAAGCGCCTGACCGACAAGGGCGCTGTGCCGGAGGACGCGCAGGACACGGTGCAGTGGCTGGACGAGCTGCATTTGCTGGACGACGCTGCCGTGGCGGAGCAGCTTGTGCAGTCCGCCGTCCGCAAGGGCTACGGCCGTCGCCGCATTGAACAAATTCTCTACGAAAAGCGCATCCCGCGCGAATACTGGCAGGACGCGCTCGCCGCCATCCCGGACATGGACGGCGCGTTGGATAGCTTTCTTCACCGCGCGCTGGACGGAAAAGCCGTGGATGATAAGCTCCTCAAGCGCACGACCGACGCGCTGCTGCGCCGCGGGCATGGCTGGAGCGATATTCGCGCCGCGCTCACGCGCTACCGCGCGGATCTTGAACTCTCCGGATCGGAGGAACTGGAATGAACGAAACAATTGGAATGGTTAGCCTCGGCTGCGCCAAAAACCAGGTGGACGCCGAGCAGATGCTCTACCTGCTGCGGCAGGCGGGCTGCACCATCAGCCCTGAGCCGGATAATTGCGATGTGGTGATCGTTAATACCTGCGGCTTTATCGACTCGGCAAAATCCGAGGCGATCGACAACATCCTTGCCGTCGCGCAGCGAAAAGCCGCCGGAACGGTCGGAAAAATTCTCGTCACGGGCTGCCTTGCCCAACGCTACCAGCAGCAGATTTTAGAGGAGCTTCCCGAGGTGGACGGCATTCTCGGCACGGGCTCATATTATGACGTGGTCTCCGCCGTGCGGCAGCTTCTCTCCGGCGGCGGTGTGTCTGAGTTTGACAGCATCAATGAGAGCATCCCGGAGTGCGGGCGCATTCTCACCACGCCGCGCTACTACGCATATCTTAAAATTGCCGAGGGCTGTGACAATCACTGCGCATTCTGCGTCATCCCGTCGCTGCGCGGCAAATACCGCAGCCGCCCGATGGAGGCACTGTTAAAAGAAGCGAGCGAGCTTGCCGCGTCCGGCGTGAAAGAGCTGATCGTCGTCGCGCAGGACACCAGCCGCTACGGGCTGGACCTCTATGGCGAGCGCCGTCTGGCGGAGCTGCTGACGGAGCTGTGCAAAATTGACGGCATCGTCTGGGTACGCGTGCACTATCTCTACCCGGATGAGATGTCCGACGAGCTGATCGACGTCCTCGCGTCCGAGCCGAAGATCGTCAAGTATTTGGATATTCCCATCCAGCACATCAACGACGGCATTCTCAAAAAAATGAACCGCCGCGGCAGCGGCAAATACCTCAGGGAGCTGCTCGCCAAGCTCCGCGCACGCATCCCCGGTCTTGTGCTGCGCACGAGCCTCATCGCGGGGCTTCCCGGCGAGGGCGAGGCGGAATTTGAGGAGCTGTGCGAATTTTTACGGCAGGCGCGCATGGAGCGCGTCGGCGCGTTCGTATTCTCGCCGGAGGAGGGCACGCGCGCAGCCAAGATGGAGTATCCGCCGGAGGAGGTCGCGCAGCACCGCGCCGACGTCATCACGGAGCTTCAGTCCCGCATTATGGACGACTACAACGCCTCACGCATCGGCACGTCCATGCAGGTGCTCTGCGAAGGCTATGATGAAGAAAATGAGGCGTATTTCGGCAGAACGTATGCCGATTCACCCGATATTGACGGAAAGATCTGGTTCTCGTCCGACCGGGACGTCGAGCCGGGGCAGTTCGTCACCGTGACCGTCACGGATACCTGTGACGGCGAACTCATTGGAGACTTGGAGGAAACAGACAAATGACAACAGCCAGCAAGATCACGCTCGTGCGCGTGGTGCTCATCCCCGTATTCATGGTTTTTCTCATCCTCAGCGCAAATGACCCCACGCTGCGCTGGGCGGCGCTCGGCGTGTTCGCTCTGGCGAGCCTGAGCGATTTTATCGACGGTCAGATTGCCCGCCGCTGCAATCAGGTCACAGATTTCGGCAAATTCCTCGATCCGCTGGCGGATAAGCTGCTGGTCACGTCGTGCCTCATCATTTTTGTCGGGCAGGGGAGAATGCTCGACTGGATCGTGTTCATCGTTGTCGCGCGTGAGTTTGCCATTTCTGGCCTGCGCATGGTCGCCGCCAACAACGGCAAGGTCATTGCCGCCGGCTGGAGCGGCAAGATCAAGACCGCCAGCACCATGGTGGGGCTGCTTCTTATGATGGCGCTGCCCGGCAAGCCGACGCTCGACCTCGTTGTGAGCATCATCATCCTTGCCACCACGATCTACTCGGGCGTGGAATATTTCGTGAAGAACTGGCATATCCTGCTGCCGAAGAAGGAAGCATCTTGACACTGCGCGGCGCGCGTGATATGATGTGCGCGACGAAAAAGTGCATATCGCGTTGACCGAAAAGAGTACCCTGCCGGACGCGTCAGAGAGTCCCCGCCGCCGGCTGCAAGCGGAGATCGCCGTAACGCAGGGGAAGTGCATTCGTGAGCGAGGGGAGACCCCGTGTAAGCCGCGTCAAGGCTAAAGTAAGAAATCAGAGTGGAACCGCGAGTTTTTACCCGCCTCTTGATACGATCAGGAGGCGGGTTTTCTGTTTTTGTCCCATTTAGGAGGAATCCATGCATTTGATAGAAGATATTCGCGCCTATCAGCGCAACGACCCCGCGGCGCGCAGCGCGATGGAGATCTTGCTTCTGTATAACGGACTGCACGCCACCATCGACTACCGCATCGCCCACTGGCTGCTGCGCCATCACTGCCGCTTTTTAGCGCGCGCAGTGTCGCAATGGTCCAAGCTCTGGACGGGCATTGAGATCCACCCCGGCGCGCGCATCGGCAAGCGCCTTGTCATCGACCACGGCACGGGCATCGTCATCGGCGAGACCGCCGAGATCGGCGACGACTGCCTGCTCTATCAGGGCGTGACGCTCGGCGGCACGGGCAAGGACGTCGGCAAGCGCCACCCCACGCTTGGCAACAACGTCATGGTCGGCGCGGGCGCAAAGGTGCTCGGTCCGATCCACGTCGGCAACAACGCCCGCATTGCGGCAAACGCCGTGGTGCTGCGCGAGGTGCCGGATAACGCCACGGTCGTAGGCGTACCGGGGCACGTTGTGCGTCTGTGCGGTGAAAAGCTCGACCATATCCACACGCCAGACCCCGTCATGCTGGAACTCGAAATGCTCAAGCAGCGCCTCTCCCGGCTGGAAGCAAAGCTGGAGGACGCGCAGAGCGATGCGGAACGATCGGATACCTGAGGAGGAATTTTTATGTACCTGTACAACTCGGCAAGCCATAAAAAAGAGGAATTTATCCCGAACCACCCCGACATCGTCAAAATGTACACCTGCGGACCAACGGTCTATCACTTTGCCCATATTGGCAATCTCCGCAGCTACATCATGGAGGATGTGCTGGAAAAATACCTGCGCTACAGCGGCTATAACGTCAAGCGCGTCATGAACATCACCGACGTCGGTCACCTGACGAGCGATGCAGACGAAGGCGAGGACAAGATGCTCAAGGGCGCGAAGCGCGAGCACAAGTCTGTCATGGACATCGCCAAATTCTACACCGACGCGTTCTTTGACGACTGCCGGAAGCTCAACATCAAGCGCCCGGACGTGGTCGAGCCCGCGACGAACTGCATTGACGAATATATCAAAATTATCACCAAGCTCATGGATACCGGCTACGCCTATTTTGCCGGCGGCAACGTCTATTTTGACACGTCCAAGCTCGCCCGGTACTACGTCTTTAACGACCACGACGCGGAAGATCTTGCCGTGGGCGTGCGCGAGGGCGTGGAGGAGGATACGAACAAGCGCAACAAAAACGATTTTGTTCTCTGGTTCACAAAGTCGAAATTTGAAGATCAGGCGCTCAAGTGGGACTCTCCGTGGGGCGTTGGCTATCCGGGCTGGCACATCGAGTGCTCCGGCATCTCCATCAAACACCTCGGCGAGGATCTTGACATTCACTGCGGCGGCATCGACAACGCCTTCCCACATCACACGAACGAGATCGCGCAGTCCGAGAGCTACCTCGGGCATCCGTGGTGCAAATACTGGATGCATGTGCTGCACCTGAATACGTCGAGCGGCAAAATGTCCAAATCCAAGGGTGAGTTCCTGACCGTCTCGCTGCTGGAGGAGAAGGGCTATGATCCGCTGGCGTACCGCCTGTTCTGCCTGCAAAGCCACTACCGCAAGAGCCTTGTGTTCTCGTGGGAAAACCTTGACAACGCGGCGGGCACTTACCAGAAGCTGCTCACGAAAATTTCCGCGCTGAAGCCCTCCGACGAGCCGATCGACGAGACCGACGTCGCCGCCCTGCGCGAAAAATTCAACAAGGCGCTCGGCAACGACCTCAACACGTCCCTCGCCGTCACGGCGCTCTACGATGTGCTGAAGTATCAGACGAACGACGCGACCAAGCTCTTTGTTTTGGACGATTTTGACCGCGTTCTGAGCCTCGATCTTCTCAAAAAAGCCGAGAAAATTCGCAAAACGAATGCCTCCGTGCAGCCGTCCGCCGCGTCGTTTACCATCGTTTCTGAGTCTGGCGAGCAGGATGATGCCGTGGAGCAGCAGATCCGCGACCGCTATGAGGCGAAAAAGGCAAAGGATTTTGCCAAAGCCGACGCCATCCGCGACGCGCTCAAGGCGCAGGGCATCGAGATCACCGACGTCCCCGGCGGCGCAAAGTGGAGAAAAGTTTAATTGCTATCTACAGAAAATGTCCCGCAGTTTCAAATGAAACTGCGGGACATTTGCAACATTCTGTAGTTTACTGTTCTTCGCGTTCTCTCAGTCCGGCGACGGCGGAGATGGGCAGGGAGAAGCAAATCGCGCCCGGCTTCGTGCCCGGACCTGTCTGCTCGTGGATCGCACGCATAATGCCGGCTTTTTCGTCCGCGTGCGCCACGATGTACACCACGTCCTTTTCCTGCGCAAGGCTCACGCCGAAAAACGTCTCGCTTTTCGCGCGCCCCGTGCCCTTCGCGTGCAGGACCGTGCCGCCGCCCGCGCCCGCGCTGCGCGCGGCCTCCATCACATAGTCGGAATATCCTTCATTCAAGATCACAACGATCAGTTCATGTGCAAATTCCATGCTCGGTTTTCCTCCGATCTCAGCATTTTCGGTCAGATACGTCAGCGTTTTGCTGCCCGCCACGCTCTTGAGCGGCACGGACATCATCACGCCGTTGCCGGGGATGTCGATCATCAGCTTGCGCTTGGCGAGCTTAAACGCCTGCCGCGCCTGATCTGCGGTGGCGATGGCGCTGACGACCGCCTTTTGCGTCGCGTCCAGCCCGTAGATGGACAGGTGCTCAGATTTCGCCGTGCCCATGCCGAGCTTGGTCAAAACGAGGGGAATGCCGGTCTGCTTGTAGATGCCGTTCAGTGTTTCGGCATCGTCCCGGTCGGTGATCGCAATTACATAATACAGCTCCATCACACAGCCTCCCACAGTTCGATGATCTCGTTTTCGCCGAACGCCAGCTCCGGCTGCGCCTCCGTGTTGGCGCGGGACTTGAGCACATAAATGCCGCCCATGACCTGCACCGTGATGAGCGGCATCATCGCAACAAGCGCCACGATGCCGAATGCGTCGGTCATCACGTTGCCGCCCGCCGCCGTGCACGCGCCCATCGCCAGCGGCAGCATGAACGTCGCCGTGAGCGGCCCTGACGCAACGCCGCCGGAGTCGAACGCGATGGCGGTAAATGTCGGCGGGACGAAGAACGTCAGCGCCAGCGCGATGAGGTACCCGGGCACGACAAAATACAGGATCGGCGCGCCGGTGAGCACGCGGACCATCGCCAGCCCGTTTGCCAGCGCCACGGCGATGGACAGGCTCATGCCCATCGCTTTTGCCGAGATCGCGCCGGAGGTCAGCTCTTCGACCTGCTTGTTGAGAATGTACACCGCAGGCTCGGCATCAATGATGAACCAGCCCATGAGCATCGCCAGCGGCACGAGCAGCCACGAAAGCCCCTGCTCGACCATCGCGCCGCCGAGCACATAACCAAGCGGGGAGAAACCGACATTCACACCCGTGAGGAACAGCACCAGCCCCAGGAAGGTATACGCCATACCGATGAGGATCTTCACGAACGGCAGCTTGCGCAGCCGCAGCGCAAAGACCTGGAACAGCAGGAAAAACACAAAGATCGGCAGCAGCGCCATGGCGATCTCCGCAATATAGTGCGGCAGCGCGTGCAGATAATCCGCGCCGAGCTGTACGCTTGTTTCGATCCGCGAAACGGCGATCTCGGCGCTCGCTGCGGTATCGGGGCGGTAGATGATGCCCAGCAGCATCACCGCCAGCACAGGACCGATGGAGCACAGGGCGACAAGACCGAAGCTGTCGGACTTGGCGTTTTCATCGCTTCGGATGGACGCGACACCGACGCCGAGCGCCATGATAAACGGCACGGTCATCGGACCCGTCGTCACGCCGCCGGAGTCAAACGCGACCGAGAGCATCCCTCGCTCAGACAAAAATGCGCCGAGAAATACGAGCGCGTAGCAAATGATGAGCAGCCGCCGCAGTGAAATGCGGAACAAAATGCGCACCATGCACAAAACGAGGAACAGCCCCACGCCGACCGAGACCGTTAAGATCAGTGCGGTCTTATCGAGCGCCGGAACGTTCGCCGCAAGCACCTGCAGATCGGGCTCAGCCATGGTGATGGCGATACCGAGCAGCAGGCTCACGACCAAAATGAACCAGAGTTTTTTGGATTTTGTCATGCGCGCACCGATAAGATTGCCGATGCGCGTCATTGACACCTCCGCCCCCAGCGTGAACATCCCCATGCCGAGGATCAGCAGGGCAGAGCCGAACAAAAACGACAGCATCAGTCCGACATCCACCGGCACGAGCACGAGACAGAGCACTGCCACGATCGCCGAGACCGGCAGGACTGACGCCGCCGCTTCCTTGAGCTTTTCTACGAATACCTTTTGGCGCAAACCACTTCTTCCTTTCCGATTTCTTTCCTTCATTTTACCAGAAAACCGGTAAAAACGCCAGTAAAACTATGAAAACAATTCGTGAACTTTCCGCCGCCGCGCGAGTTGAAAGCACGCGCGGTTTGTGGTAGACTATACGCTGTGAAGAAAGGGGTTTTCTCCATGAAATTGATGATTTTGGACGGCAACAGCGTCATAAACCGCGCGTTTTACGGCGTGCGCCTGCTCACCACAAAGGACGGGCTGTTTACAAACGCGATCTACGGCTTTCTGAATATTCTGGAAAAGCTCCGCAGTGAGGAGCACCCGGACGCGCTGTGCGTCGCCTTTGACTTAAAAGCGCCCACGTTCCGCCATCTGCGCTACGACGGCTATAAGGCGACGCGCCACCCCATGCCGGAGGAGCTGGCAATGCAGATGCCGCTGATAAAGGACGTGCTGCGCGCGATGAACATCCCCATCTACGCCTGCGAGGGCTGGGAGGCGGACGATGTGATTGGCACGGTGGGCAGGAGATGCGGCGCGGCAGGCTGGGACTGCGTGATCGTCACCGGCGACCGCGACAGCTTACAGCTCATCGACGAACACGTCTGTGTAAAGCTCGTAGCCACGCGCGGCAGGCAGACGGCGGCGACGCTGTATGACGAACAGGTGTTCCGCGACGAATACGGCTTTGCGCCGCTGCGCCTCATCGACCTCAAGAGTCTGATGGGCGACAGCTCCGATAATATCCCGGGCGTTGCGGGCGTGGGACAGAAAACGGCGACGTCGCTGCTGCTGGAATACGGCACGCTGGACGGCGTATACGCGCATCTGGACGACATCCGCGAATCCGTGCGCAAAAAGCTCATCGCGGACCGCGAAAACGCCTATCTTTCCTACGAGCTGGCGACGATCCGCTGCGAAGCGCCCATCGACTTTACGCCGGAGGGAAATCTCATCCAGCCGCCTGACGAGGGCGCGCTGTACGAGCTGTTTCTGCGGCTGGAATTTACGCGCCTGATCGCGCGCTACGGGCTGCACGCGCCGCAGAAAAATGCGCCGACGGAGCGCGTGGAGCGTGTGTGTACGAGTGAGCTTGTGACAGATACCGCACGGGCGCGCGAGCTGGCGGCAGAGTTTGCAAAGCAGGATTATGTCAATGTTATCACCAACAGTGATTTGACTGAAATCGCCGTTACGATCGGGGAGAACGGATATTACTTTACAGGGAACGCGGCAGCGGACAATGAATTTATGTCAACCGTATTCGGTGCGTCCGTCAAAAAGGTGACGCACGACTGTAAGCCCCTTCAGCGCGCGCTGTTGGAGCGCGGGCTGCCCGCCGACGGATTTATTTTCGACACCGCACTGGCGGCGTATATTTTAGACGCCACGCAGGGCAAGTACGACCTCGACCGGCTGGCAACGGAATATCTCGCCTGCACGATCGCCCGCCCGGACGCGGCTGAGTGCGGCGAGGACGCGGCAGCGCTCGGCGCGCGGCTTTCCGAGTGCGCCGCCGTGGAGGCGCTTTACGGCGTGCTGCACGAAAAGCTGCTGGAAAACGGCATGGAGCGGCTGTATTTTGACATCGAGCTGCCGCTGTGCGCGGTGCTCGCGCGGATGGAGGCGGCGGGCGTGCTCGTCGATCAGTTCGCACTCATCGCGTTCGGAAACCAGCTGGAAAGCGGCATCGCGCAGGCGCAGGACGCCATCTACGCCTACGCTGGGGAGGAATTTAACATCAATTCCACGCAGGCGCTTGGGCATATTCTGTTTGAAAAGCTCGAGCTGCCGCCGGTCAAAAAGACCAAGCGCGGCTACTCGACCGACGCCGAGGTGCTGGAAAAGCTGCGCGCGAAGCACCCGATCGTCGCGTCCATTCTGGACTACCGCACGCTCACCAAGCTCAAATCGACGTATGCCGACGGGCTGGTTAAGCAGATCGCGGATGACGGGCGCATCCACACGACGTTCCAAAATATGATCACCGCCACAGGGCGGCTGTCGTCCACCGAGCCGAATTTGCAGAACATCCCCGTGCGCACCGACCTCGGCAGTCAAATTCGCCGGATGTTCGTACCGTGCGAGGGCTGCGTATTCGTGGACGCGGACTACAGCCAGATCGAGCTGCGCGTGCTGGCGCACGTTGCGCAGGACGCGCGGATGCAGGAGGCGTTCCGCACCGGGCAGGACATCCACACGACAACGGCGGCGCAGGTATTTGGCGTGCGCCCGGAGGACGTGACGCCGCTCATGCGCCGGCACGCAAAGGCAGTCAACTTCGGCATCGTGTACGGCATTTCGGAGTTCTCGCTGGCGGAGGACATCGGTGTCAGCCGCCGGGAGGCAAAGGAGTATATCGACGCCTACCTTGAGAATTTCTCGGGCGTGCGCGCGTATATGCACGATATTGTGGCGCAGGCGAAGCGCGACGGCTATGTGACGACGCTCTTCGGTCGCCGCCGTATGCTGCCGGAGCTCAAGAGCAGCAACTATAATATCCGCTCGTTCGGCGAGCGCGTGGCGCTCAACACGCCCATTCAGGGCACGGCGGCGGACATTATCAAGATCGCCATGCTGCGTGTGGACGCGGCGCTGCGCGAGCAGGCGCGCGAGGCGCGGCTGCTGCTGCAGGTGCACGACGAGCTGATCGTCGAGTGCCCGATGCAGCAGGCGCAGCTTGTCACGAGCCTGATGACAGAGCAGATGCAAAATGCCGTGCAGCTTTCCGTGCCGCTGGTGGCGGAGGCAAAAACGGGCGCGAGCTGGTATGATGCAAAATGAGAGAGCTTGAAATTTCGCGGATGACGGCGGCGGACGTGGCGGAGATCGCGGCGCTGGAAGCGGTCTGTTTTTCCGACCCGTGGAGCGAAGCGTCCGTCGCGTCGGAGCTCGAAAATCCGCTCAGCCTGTGGCTGGTGGCGCGGGACGCGGCGGGGCTGCTGGGCTACATCGGCAGCCAGAGCGTGCCGGATGAGGCGGACATGATGAACCTCGCCGTCCGCCCCGACGCGCGGCGGCAGGGCGTGGCGCAGGCGCTTTTGCGGGCGCTGGAGGCGGCGCTGCGGGAAAACGGCGTTCGTTCGCTGACTCTGGAGGTCCGCGCGGGGAACGCCCCTGCCATCCGACTGTATACGCAGGCGGGCTTCCGACAGGCAGGACGGCGAAAAAATTACTACTTTCATCCCAAAGAGGACGCACTGATCCTCAAAAAGGAGTGGGAATTATGAATATTTTAGCGATCGAATCCTCCTGCGACGAAACGGCGGTCGCCATCGTGCGCGACGGGCGGGAGATTTTGGCGGACTGCATCCACTCGCAGGTGGCGCTGCACCGGCTGTACGGCGGCGTTGTGCCGGAGATCGCCTCGCGCAAGCACATCGAGTCGATCTACGCGCTGGCGGACGAGGCGCTCGTCAAGGCGAACCTCACGCGCGATGACCTAGACGCGGTGGCGGTGACGTATGCGCCGGGGCTCATCGGCGCGGTGCTGGTGGGCGTGAATTTTGCCAAGGCGGCGGCGCTCGCGCTGGGGCTGCCGCTCGTGCCAGTGCACCATATCCGCGGGCACATCGCGGCAAATTATCTGGCGTACCCGGACTTAGAGCCGCCGTTCGTGTGCCTCGTCGTATCCGGCGGGCACAGCCTGATCGTGGACGTGCGGGACTACACGACCTTCAAAATTCTCGGCGCGACGCGCGACGACGCGGCGGGGGAGTGCTTCGACAAGGTGGCGCGTGTGCTCGGGATGCCATATCCCGGCGGGGCAGCGCTGGACAAGGCTGCGCAGGCGGGCGATGATGAAAAATACCCGCTGCCAGTGGGTCATGTGGCGGGGCACGAGCTGGATATGTCGTTTTCGGGGCTGAAAACAGCGGCGATCAACCTCATCCACAACGCCGAGCAGAAGGGCGAGACGATCGACGTGCCGTCGCTGTGCGCGTCGTTTTCGTGCGCGGTCAGCCAGACGCTCGTGCCGCGCACGATGCAGGCGCTGCGGCAGACAGGCTATCAAAAGCTCGCCATCGCGGGCGGCGTGGCGGCCAATTCGCGCATCCGGCGCGATTTCGAGGCGCAATGCCGCAAGCACGGCGCAGCGCTGTATACGCCGCCGCTGTCGCTTTGCGGCGACAACGGCGCGATGATCGGCGCACAGGGCTACTACGAATTTCTCGCGGGCACGCGCGCGGGTCAGGATCTGAACGCCTACGCCACGCGTTCCATTGAGCTGGGCTGAGTACCGCTTGTCCAACTTTTTTAAAAAAAAGTCCGGCGGCGGTAATCCTTCAGGAAATTGCGTTATGTAAACTAATTTCAGGCACTCATGCGTGAAAGTTTTCCGTTTGCGGATTTGTTATTTTTCTCCTATTTTGGGCGAATCGCAGGCAGTGCAGGCGGCACAGGCTGTTGACAAATCTGTTGACAGTGTGAATAACTTCCGCCGCCGCACGGTTTCGTTATGATTACGGTGAACGCGCGAACCGTTTTTCGCTGCGCGCCGCGCCGAACAAATTTGAAATTTTGCCGGATAGCAGAGCCGCGCGGCGCATAGGCTTTTCCGAGGTGATGGGCGGTGCAGTATGGCAGAAATCGGGTGCTGGCGGCGCTGCTGGGCGCGTGCCTGGTGTATGTGTGCGTGCTCGGCGTGCTGCGCGGCGGCGCGCGGGAGGCGCTTGGCGGCGCACAGGATGTGTGCGTGGTCATTGACGCGGGTCACGGCGGAGAGGACGGCGGCGCGGTCAGCGCGGATGGCGCGCTGGAGAGCGAGATCAACTTGCAGATCGCTTTGCGCGCGCGCGACCTGCTGACGTTCTGCGGCGTGCGGACGAGGATGATCCGCGAGACGGACACGTCCGTCTACTCGCCCGGCAGCGGCTCGGTCGCAGAAAAGAAGCGCTCAGACCTGCAAAACCGCGTGCGCGCGGTAAATGAGACGCCGGGGGCGCTGCTGCTGAGCATCCACCAGAATTTTTTCCCGCAGACGAAATATCACGGCGCGCAGGTCTTTTACGCGCCGACGGAGGGGAGCGACGCGCTTGCCGCGCGGGTGCAGGAACTGCTGCGCAGTGCCGTCGAGCCGGAAAACGGGCGCAAATGCAAGCCCGCGGAGTCGGTATACCTAATGCAGAACATTGCCTGCACGGGCATTTTGGTTGAGTGCGGGTTTTTATCCAACGCGCAGGAGGCGGCGCGGCTACAGGAGGACGGCTGGCAGAAAAAGCTCACGACCGCCATCTGCGGCGCGCTGTGCGGCTATCTTGCGGAAGAGGGGAATGCAAATGAAGTCTAAAACGGTTTTTTACTGCAAAAACTGCGGCAACGAGACGCCGCGCTGGCAGGGGCAGTGCCCCGCGTGCGGCGCGTGGAACTCCATCGTGGAGTTTGAGGACAAACCGGCGGCAAAGACCGCCGCAGCGCGTACGACCGGGCGCAGCCGCCCGCGCAGGCTCTCGGAGGTAGACGGCAGCGAAGAAATTCGCTTTTCCACCGGCATGAAGGAGCTTGACCGCGTGCTCGGCGGCGGCGCGGTGACAGGGTCGCTCGTACTGGTCGGCGGCGCGCCGGGCATCGGCAAATCGACGCTGCTGCTGCAAATCTGCGCGGAGCTCGGCAGGACGCAGAGCGTGTTATATGTATCCGGCGAAGAGAGTGAGCAGCAGATCAAGCTGCGCGCGGCGCGGCTGGGCGTGCAGACGGAAAATCTGCTCGTCTACGCCGAGACGGACATCGGCGCAGTGCTGGAGACCGTGCGCGAGCTTCAGCCGGACATCGTCATCGCCGACTCGATCCAGACGCTTTACGACCCCGAAAATACGTCCGCACCCGGCACGATCTCGCAGGTCAAGGCGTGCACGATGGCGCTGATGGACCTTGCCAAGGGCAGCGGCAAGACGGTGTTCGTCGTAGGGCACGTCAATAAAGAAGGGGCGATCGCCGGTCCGAAGGTGCTCGAGCACATGGTGGACTGCGTGCTGTATTTTGAGGGCGAGCGTGCGGGCAGCTACCGCATTTTGCGTGCTGCCAAAAACCGCTTTGGCTCGACGAATGAGATCGGCGTATTTGAGATGGGAGAACAGGGGCTGATCGAAGTGCCGAACCCCTCGGCGATGCTGCTCTCGGGACGCCCCAAGGGTGCGCCGGGGACGTGCGTCGCCTGCACGATCGAGGGCACGCGCCCGGTGCTTGCCGAGGTGCAGGCGCTCGTCGCGCGGAGCGTTCTGAACGTGCCGCGCCGCACGACGGAGGGCTTTGACTATAACCGCGCGAATCTGCTGCTGGCGGTGCTGGAAAAGCGCGGGGGCTTGAATCTCGGCAATTGCGACGCGTACATCAACATCATCGGCGGGCTGCGGCTGGACGAGCCGGCGGCGGATCTGGCGATGGTGCTGGCAGTCGCGTCCAGCTTCCGCGACACGGCGTTAGACGACGGTCTGGCGGCGATCGGTGAAGTAGGACTGACCGGCGAGGTGCGCGCCGTAACGGCGCTGGAGCAGCGTCTGGCAGAAGCCGCGCGCAACGGCTTTACACGCGCCATCATCCCGCGCCACGGAACGCAGAACGTGCGCACGCCGGAGGGCATGGAGCTGTACCGCGTGCGGAATATCCGCGAAGCCATTGAATTTACACTCTAAAGTACACTCTAAGGAGACAAATATCATGGAAGTACAGAAGCTGCTGGAAACGCTGCACATCGCCGAGCGCCTGAAGGATGTGCCGCGCCACTGCACGACCTCGCAGGGGCGCACAGAGGACGTTGCGGAGCATAGCTGGCGCATCGCGCTGATGGCGTATTTTGTGCACGACGAGTTCCCGGACGTGGACATCGACAAGGTCATTCGGATGTGCCTGATCCACGATCTCGGCGAGGCGTTCACGGGCGATATTCCGACGTTCCGCAAAACGGAAGCAGACGAGCAGCACGAAGAGGACGTGCTGTTCTCGTGGGTGGCGCAGCTTCCTGAGCCGTATGCGTCGGAAATGCGAGCGCTGTATGAGGAGATGGCAGCGCTGGAAACGCCGGAGGCGAAGCTTTACAAGGCGCTGGACAAGCTGGAGGCGGTCATTCAGCACAATGAATCGCCGATCTCAACGTGGCTGCCGATGGAATATGAGCTGAATCTGAACTACGGCGCGGACGCGGCGGCATTTTCGCCGTACCTTACGGAGCTGCGCGCGGCGATGCGGCGCGACACGGAAGAAAAAATCGCAGCGGGGAAATAAAAATGGAGCTGTTCAACCAAATTCTGCTGATGCTGGGCACGGTATCGTTCGCCGCGTCCGGCGCGTTGCTTGCCATACGCAAGGGGATGGACATTTTCGGCGTGGCGATGATGGGCACGGTCACGGCGGTGGGCGGCGGCATCCTGCGCGATGTGACGCTTGGCAGCACGCCGCCTGCGATCTTCTCGACGCCGGAGTTCATTCTGGCGGCGATCGGCGTGTCGCTGCTGCTGTTTCTGCCGCGGCTGCGCCGCGCGATCGTGGATAACCACCGAGGGTTTGAAATTTTCATGCTGCTGGCGGATTCCATCGGGCTTGGTATGTTCACAGTGCACGGCGTGCAGACCGCGCTGCTGGCGGGAGCGGATTCACTTCTGCTGGTGCTGTTTGTGTCGGTGCTCACCGGCGTGGGCGGCGGCGTGCTGCGCGACCTGCTCTCCGGCGAGCGCCCGTACATCTTTATGAAGCATTTTTACGCCTGCGCCTCGCTCATCGGCGCGCTGGTGACATATTTTCTCTGGAGCGTGCTCGGCGGCGGCTACGCAATGGCGGTCGGCTTTGTGCTGATCCTGGCGATGCGGCTGCTCGCGGCAAAATACCACTGGAGCCTGCCGCGCGCATAAATGATTTGATTAAGGTATTGCAATTTTCTGGGTGAATGGTATAATATATCCAGTGATACTTTTTGCGTGTTTTTCCGGCAATTTAACGGAGTCTGCCACGGGGAGCCGCGGAACATATATTTCTACAGGAGGAATCCTTATGAAACGCAGAGTTTTATCCACCATCATCGCGCTGCTTCTGGTCGCGGCGCTGCTGCCGATGTCGGTTTTGGCAGCGAGCTACACCGACACAGACGGCC
>JALFSI010000045.1:0-4636 GCA_022779365.1 Clostridiales bacterium | reverse complement strand
TAGATGGGATAGGAGGTCAGATGAAAACTTTTTGCAAGCTCACGGCGCAGAGCCCGGCGGCGTCCTATGTGCCGCTTCCAAGGTTTCTTCTCCAAGACGAAACCCTGCGGGACATCAGCAACGACGCGAAGGTACTCTATGCGCTGCTGCTGGACAGAGCAAGCATTTCCCGGCAGAACGGCTACGTCGAGCCGGACGGCACGATCCGGCTGTACTTCACGTTAGAACAAGCACAAGTGAAGCTCCGCCGCAGCCGCCAGAGTGCCACACGAATCTTCCGGGAGCTGGAATACAGCGGTCTGATTATCCGCCGCAAGCAGGGTTTGGGCAAGCCTGCCCTCATCACGCTGAATTACCCAGCGGACGCCAAACTGATCGTCAAGGAAGAAGTGCCCGATGCGCAGACTTGAGACCGTGTGCAGTGTGCAAACCGTCTACATACGCATTGGAAATCACGCATAGATTGAAGCGGCAAATGCTCCGGAAAAGAGGGCAGCGATGGAAGTATTTCTGATTTTTCCTAAGTCACAGCAGGCAAAGCAGGAGCTGGCACAGGAGCTGGCAAAGTTTCAGTCCGAGCAGGTGCTGAAAAATGTCCAGAAGCTGCCCTGCTCCACGGAGCAGAAGCTGGAATTGGTGGATGCCGCCGCAAAGCATCTGAAGGGGCAAAAATGATACATACGCAAACGTGCAGACCGGCATGGGACGCCGGTCTGCACGTTTTGCATATGCTTATTGCTGAGTTTGACCCTACAAGGGTCACATAGAGCTACGTGATTGCTTCAAGCTCCCGCTGAGCGCAAGGTCAGTTACGCTGATAGATTACCTCCAACCGTTTTCTGGATTCCTCCAACGTGTAGGCAGGTGTGCCGGAAAGCCGAGCGGTCTCTGCTGCCTCCAGTTTTGCGCGCAGCTTCAAGGTTTCCTCACGCTGTTCGGCTTTTTCATTTGCCAGATCAGAGATCATGCTGTATTCGTTGCACAGTGCAGTCGAAGATTTGATAATCATGGGTCTGTATCTCCTGAATGATTCTGTAATAATTCTATCGGAATTATTCACAGCTTTCAAGGCTCTGTTTGAAATACTTCTCCCACGTGGATTTGAATATCTGCTTGCGGTTTTGCTCCCACTGCTTGAGGCTGCCAAGGCTGACGCCCAGCTTGTCCGCATATTGTTTTTGCGTCAGCCCCAGTTTCATTCGGATTGCCTTGATCTGGTTGCCCTGACCATTCATCAGAAATAGATTGTAGTCATCCAGAAGCGTATCGACCGGCACTTCAAAAAGCTGCGCGATTTTCTCCATGTGCTCTAGCGGATAGAGGTCTTTGCCGTATTCCTCATAGTGGACATAGGTGCTCCGGTCTATCCCGGCGTAGTCTGCAACATCTCTTTGGCGCAGGCCTTTCTGGTAGCGAAGCCAGCGCAGCTTGTCCGCTGTTTCGGTGATTTCCGAGAAGTCCGAGAACTGCAAATTGAACTTTTCCGCGTCCTGAAACTTGTGCGGCAGTATCACCGGAAATTGAAGAATTTGCAGCGGGGCTACTTTTACCGCACCTGATACATTGGAAATCAAAATATAGCAATGGACTCCCACTCTCGCCAGCAGGCGCCATTTTGCCTCAAAAGGCGTCCGTTCCGCCACCCGCAAGGCCTTTTCTTCCGTTAGGTTAGTATAGCATTCTCTACACATCTTGCGGCATAGGTGGCAAGGCGCGCGCCCTTGGCGGCGTCGAATGTGGAAATGCCCTTGATGAGCCCGATCGTGCCGATCGAAATGAGATCCTCCTGATCGGCGGTCTGTGTGTAGTATTTTTTCATGATGTGTGCGACTAAGCGCAGGTTGCGCTCGATGAGGACGTTGCGCGCGTCGAGGTCGCCCTGCGCGGCGAGCGCGAGATAGTGCTGCTCCTCCTGGGCACTGAGCGGCTTTGGAAACGATCCGCCGCCCGCCGAAATACGCAGCGAGCAGAGCATCCCGCTGAGCATCAGCCATACCGCGGCTGAGAACATGACTCCCACCTCCATGCTCTACTCTATTCCGCCCCGGCAAGTCCAAATTCGCGCGGATATAAATGGGAGCATATCCTGTTTTCTCAAAGCGTCTTGTAAATCCTGCCCCGATCTCGTATAATACACGCATCAACACAGCAGAGGAGATGGATCTATGTATCAGCCGCTGGCGGACGCCTTGCGTCCGCAGGAGCTTTCGGATGTGTGCGGGCAGGAGCATATCCTCGGCGCGGGCGGGCTGCTGCGGCGGCTCATCGAGTCGGGGCATGTGCCGAACATGATCTTTTACGGTCCGTCCGGCACGGGCAAGACGACGGTGGCAAACATCATCGCCGCCAAGACGCAGCGCAAGCTCTGCCGTCTCAACGCCACCACCGCCTCCACGGGCGACATCAAGGAGATCTACGCCCAGCTCGACACGTTTTTAGCGCCGAACGGCGTGCTGCTGTATCTGGACGAAATTCAGTATTTCAGCAAAAAACAGCAGCAAACGCTGCTGGAATATATCGAAAACGGCAAGATCACGCTCATCGCGTCCACGACCGAAAACCCGTATTTTTACGTCTACAACGCCATTTTGTCGCGCTCGACGGTGTTTGAATTTAAGCCCGTCACGCCCGCACAGGCGCTGCCGGCGGTGCAGCGCGCGGTGCGCTACATGGCGGAGAAAAACGGCGTGACGGTGCAGGCGGAGGACGGCGTGTATGAGCACATCTGCTACGCCTGCGGCGGCGATATGCGCAAGGTGATGAACGCGGTGGAGCTGCTGTTTGCCGCCGGAGGGCAGGAGGGCGGCGTCCTGACGCTCACGATGGCGGACGCGAAGGCGCTCTCGCAGCGCGCGGCGATGCGCTATGACCGCGACGGCGACGAGCATTTTGACGCGCTGTCGGCGCTGATGAAGTCCATCCGCGGGTCTGATGCGGACGCGGCGGTGCATTATCTGGCGCGGTTTTTGGAGGCGGGCGACCTTCCGTCGGCGTGCAGGCGCATTCTCTGCTCGGCGGCGGAGGACGTGGGGCTTGCGTATCCGCAGGCGATCGCGATCGTGAAGGCGTGCGTGGACAGCGCGCTGCAATTGGGGCTGCCCGAGGCGCGGCTGCCGCTGGCGGACGCGGTGATCCTGCTCGCGACCGCGCCGAAGTCCAACTCCGGCTGCATGGCGATCGACCGGGCGATGGCGGATGTGAAAAAGGGCAAGACCGGTCCGATCCCGCGCGAGCTGCAAAATGTGCACGCCGACGGCACGGGCTTTGAGCGCGAGCAGGGGTATTTGTATCCGCACAGCTTCCCGAACCACTGGGTGCGGCAGCAGTACCTGCCGGACGCGCTGGTGGGGACGCAGTATTATGTCCCGGGCGACAACAAGACCGAGCAGGCGGCAAAGCGCTATTGGGACGAGATCAAGGGAAAGGCGGGCACTTGAGATGGACGTGCGGCTCGGCGACATTCTGGTGATGAAAAAGGACCACCCCTGCGGCAGCCGGCGCTGGCTCGTGCTGCGCACGGGGATGGATTTCCGCCTGCGCTGCACCGGCTGCGGGCATGAGGTCATGCTGCCGCGCAGCAAGGCGGAGAAAAATATCCGGCAAATTCTGCGCGACGGGCAGGATGTGAAATAAAATAGCGGGAGGGGCGACTCCGTTTTTGCACCCTCCAAAGCCTCCCCTTGGTGACCAAGGGGAGGTGGCACGGCGAAGCCGTGACGGAAGGGATGAGAAGGTGTAGGTTTTGCTGTATGTCTGACGGTGCGTTGCTAACCCCAACGTTCTGATCCCTTCAGTCGCCTGCGGCGACAGCTCCCCTTGATCACCAAGGGGAGCCTATACAGCGTCTCGCTGCGGCTCGGTCACGGCGTGGGTCTGACAGCCCACCGGGCTGTCATTCAGTACCACGCCGCCGCTTCGCTACCTTGATCACCGAGGGAAGCCTTTGGATAGTGCAAACGCGCCCCGGCTCAAAAACAACGACCCGCCCCCTCTCAGTCAGCTTCGCTGACAGCTCTCCCAAAGGGAGAGCCAAGAAACTTCTGCAAATCGGCGCTGCCTCAAAAGGGCGGGCGGCGCATTCAAAAAGCCTCCCCATTAAGAGCGTTGACATAAGAAAACAAGCAAAAATCCAGTAAAATCAACGCTTTTAAGGGCAGTGGGCAAACAGGTTAGCTCAAAAATCGAATAACCGAGCGACAAAAGGGATGTTACCGCAAGGCAGCATCCCTTTTCGCATACCCCAACGCCGCAGATTTTGAAAGAAGTCTGCGGCGTTTTTTTCTGCCCAAATCAAAAAAGGAGGCGCAGCCGGATTGTACTTTATGAGCGGTAAAAGCCGCGCATTTGAAATGCTCATGCAGGGCAAGCCCGGATTTGACCGGTACGAGAACGGCTGCACCGAGCATGAGGACTGTAACACCTGCCACTTCTACCGTCCGCACTGGAAATATCGGTTTTGTGTATATGCCGAGTGTCCGTATGAACCGGGCAGACTGACCGCAATCCGGCGCAGCAAGGCAGAGTGAGCGAAAGGAGCTGATAACCTATGGCAGTATTTCGGGTGGAAAAAAACAGCGGCTACACCGTTATGTCCAATCACCACCTACGCAATCAGGAGCTTTCCCTAAAAGCAAAG
>JALFSI010000029.1:0-55062 GCA_022779365.1 Clostridiales bacterium | reverse complement strand
GGCATAAAAAAAGAGCGTCTATCCATCCCCGATACAGGGGCAAATAGACGCTCTATGTACATGGTAGTATTCAATTTTATTTCTTATAACGGCTTAGCACTCGGAACATCCGCCTTTTGAATTAGCAAGGTTTTTAGCACGTTTTTTCGCCTAATTAGCTGGAAGCGCATTTTCATTAGCAAAAACGGCCCTTTTTCTGCTAATGATTAGCAGAAATTTTTGTCTTATCACAGCAGTTCGATTTTTTAGGGCTTGTCAAAAATCAGAATTTGAAGTAAAATTTGAAAACATTATTTCGTCTCAGCAATCACACTGGAATTTGTTAAAAAAAGCCGAAAACCCTTGAAAACAAAGGCTTTCGGCGTTGTTAGCTGGCGTCCCAAAGAGGACTTGAACCTCCGACCCCACGCTTAGGAGGCGTGTGCTCTATCCAACTGAGCTATTGGGACGTATTTAATTTTTTTGTCAGCCTCCGTAATTATCGGACTCAGCTCCCAACTAAGGTTTTTCCAAGGTGAGCGTTGTAACGTAACCTTAGGAGGCGGTCGCTCTATCCGGCTGAGCTATAGCGACATTTATTAAATTGTATTTGTATTACCACTTGCCTTTTTTGAAAAGGCAAGTGATAAAGTAACACCTTAGGAGGCGAATGCTCTATCCCCTGAGCTACTGGGGCGTGCCTGGATATTTTACATCACATTGCCGGAGCTGTCAACCAAAAGCCTTCCTCCGTCCGCATTGACAATAAAACCGGGTGTCACTATAATGGAATTGGAATGTTTCTGATTTTGGGAGGTCACGATGGAGAATCTGCTGCTTTTGATTTTTGGCATATACCTGTGCGTTTGCGGCAGCATGAATATACAGGGCAATATCCGCACGATCCATGCCTATAACCGTAGACGCGTCGCGGAGGTGGATGTCCCCAAATACGGCAGAGCGGTCGGCTCGGGGTCGCTCGTCATGGGCATATCCCTGATCGTATCGTATGCCGTCACATTCTGGAATGAAGCGGTGATCGTCTACATTGTCATCCCGGCAATGGTGATCGGCTTTGCACTGATCCTGTACGGACAGTTCAAATACAATCATGGCATCTTCTAAGCCGTTAAAACGCCCCTCGTGAGACCAGTGCTCACGAGGGGCTGTTGATCTGCGCTCCGTATTACACGCCCTCAAAGGCGGCGCGGTCACAGAGAATGGTCACGTTTTCATGCCGCAGCAGGACCGTCGCCGGGCACGACAGATCGACCTTGCCCGCCAGCAGCTTGTGCACGGCGTCGAATTTCTCCGCGCCCGTCGCCAGCAGCAGGATCTTCCGCGCGTCCAGGATCGTCCCCAGACCCATCGTCACCGCGTGGCGCGGCACATCGTCGGGGCTGTCAAAGAAGCGGGAGTTCGCCTCAATGGTATTTTCGGTCAGCGTCACGCGGTGCGTGCGCGCGTCGGGCGCGTCATTCGGCTCGTTAAAGCCGATGTGCCCGTTGCGCCCGATGCCGAGCACCTGCAGGTCGATACCGCCCGCGGCGGCGATCGCCTGCTCATAGGCACGGCACTGCTCATCCGCGTCGCCCTGTCCGCCGGGGACGTGCGTGTGCTCCATGGGGATATTCACGCGCGTGAAGAGGTGCTTGTTCATAAAATAACGGTAGGACTGCGGATGCTCCGGCGCGATGGGATAGTACTCGTCGAGATTGAACGTCGTCACGCGCGAGAAATCCAGCTTCCCGGCGGCGCACTGCTCCGAAAGCACGTCATACATCCCGATGGGCGTCTCGCCTGTGGGAAGCCCCAGCACACAGTCTGGCTTTTCCGTGATCTGCGCCGCAACGATCTGCGCCGCCCGCGCGGCGACTGCCGCACGATCCTGTAAAATTTGAACCTCCATCTTTGTACCTCCTGTTTTTACCGAACGAGTGTCCGGCGAAAATTTTCATCAAACGCTGCCGCGTCCGTCTGCACGCCGCAAAGCTCACAGCAGTGCACGCACGCGCCGTAGACCGGCGGCAGCTCCGGGAAGATCAGCTCAACGCCGTGCCCCAGTATCTCATGCAGAAAGTGCTCCAAAACGTCACGGTAGACCGTCAGCTCGCCGGACAGGATCACGCTCTCGCCGTAGTCCCCGCTCGCGCGCACATGGCGGATGAGCTTGCTCAGCCGCTCAAAATTCTGCCGCAGGATCGCCTCCGCCGCCGCGTCGCCCTGCGCATACGCCTCAAACGCGAGCGGCGCGTAGGACGCGATGCACTCCACGCCCCGCGCGTACAGCCAGTCCAGCCGCGCACGCACATTGCCGCCGAGCTTCTTCTCCGCAAGCTGCAAGAGCAGCGACGGCTGCAAAATGCCGTCGTCCATCATTAAGCACGCGCGCAGCACGTCGTGCCCGATGTGGTAACTGCTGCCGCCATCGTCGAGCAGATGCCCGTAGCCGCCCGCGCGGCGGAGCGTTTTGCCGTCCGAGCCGAACACGACCACGCCGCTGCCGCAGATGACCGCCACGCAGCGGTCCAGCCCGCGCACGCTGCTCATCACATTTTGAATATCCGAATCGACAAACGAGCGCACACGCGGATACTGCCGCCGCAAAAACTGCGACAGCGCGCGGCGGTTATTTTCGCTCTCCACGCCCGCAAAGCCGCCGAACAGCCCCTGCACGCCCGCCTCGATGCTCATAAGCTGGTCGATGCCGAGCTGCAAAATTTTGCACGCCGTTTCCAGCCCCACGGTGTTCGGGTTCGTGCCGCCGAGCGTGAGGTGGTTGAGCACGCGCCCATCGTCACTGAACAGGCACAGCTCCGTGCGGGTGTTGCCGCCGTCCAACCCGATCATCACGCGCCGCTCCGCGCCGCCCGTCTCCTCGCCCAAAAGCTGCCCGACGCTCACGTTCAGGATCTGCGCCAGGTTGCAGAGGTTATAAAGATCCGGCGCTGCCTCGGCGTTTTCCCACTTGGAGACCGTCTGCGGCGTGACGAACAGCCGCCGTGCGATCTGCGTCTGCGTCATGCGCTGCCGCAGGCGGAATTTATGGACATTGCCCGCAAAAATTTTCAGGTCAAACATACGCCCGCCCCGTTTCGTCTTGTTTCTGATACCATTATATAATGTATCGCGCAAAGTGCAAGCAACTGTCGTGCGAATCGTATTTGATTACAACTATAAGTTGTATATATTTCCACGCGCCGCCGCATAGAATGGTCTGTACTATGTTTTGAAGGGAGCACCGATATGCCGAATACCAGCCACCGCGCGTGTGTGGACTGCGGCGACGTGGACGATCTGATCTTCGCGGACTGCGAATACAGCGTCAGCGAGCGCTAAACTGATATTTTCAAAAACAGGTTTTTGAAAATATCTCAAACGGCAACCGCTTCGTTGGGTTTCCGTTTGAAAGGGTTTGCACTGCGCTGCGCGCATAATTTGTGCGCGCGGCGCACAAATTCCACGCTCCGCTCCGTGAGCAGAATTTTTACCGACGTACACGCCGCCGGCAAAAATGATCGGAATCAGTTTCGCCGCTGCGGCGGCGAAACTCTGCGAGGCTTTGTCAAATCAAAGCTGCGAGTTTTGCCTGTCGTCTTAAGCGTCAGTTGACAAGGGCACACACGCTTGCGGGCGCGGCTGGAACGCCCCCTGCGGCGGTATCGTCCATGACTTGCGCCAGCAAGCCAGCGTCCACTGCCTTGCAGGCGACGCCCCAGCCGTGCCGGCAAGTCCTTCGGAGTTTTTCGCGGAGGATAAACGGCGGCTGGCAAGGCAGACGAGGCAGGTGGGCTGACGCCCACCAACGAGGATCACGCAGCCAGGCGTTGTTTTGCCCCGCGAAAAACCGCGTGTGCCCTTGTCAACTGACGCAAACTTCCCCTTTACATTCTCTCGATTTTTCGGTATACTATTTCAGATAAAATTGGAAGTGTGGGTTTGTTATGATCGAATTTGATGAATACAAGGTCCGGCTCAATACGCTGCGTCCGAGGCTGGACGAGCTGAAGCAGTCGCTGAACATCGACGCCTGCAATGAGGAGCTTGAGCGTCTGCATATGCAGAGCGAGTCCCCCGGCTTCTGGGACGATCAGGAGCGCTCGCAGCAGGTGATGAAAAAAACGCGCAGTCTGGAGTCCAAGGTCGAGCGCTACGAAAAAATGTGTTCGCAGTGGGACGACCTCATGACCATCTGCGAGATGGCGCTGGAGGAAAATGACGACTCCATGCTGAACGAGCTGAAGGACGGCTACCACACGCTCGAAGAGCAGATGGAAAACGCGCGGCTGGAAACGCTGCTGACCGGCGAATATGACTCGCTCAACGCGATCGTCTCCTTCCAGGCGGGCGCGGGCGGCACGGAGGCGCAGGACTGGACGCAGATGCTCTATCGGATGTACACCCACTGGGCGGAGGCGCACGGCTTTACCTACAAAATTCTCGACTATCTCGACGGCGACGAGGCGGGCATCAAATCCGCCAGCATTCTCGTGGAGGGCGCGAACGCCTACGGCTTCCTCAAGAGCGAAAACGGCGTACACCGCCTCGTGCGCGTCTCCCCGTTTGACGCGAACGCCCGGCGGCAGACGTCTTTTGCCGCGGTCGAGGTCGTGCCCGAGATCACCGACGATTCCAAAGATGTGGAAATTCGCCCCGAGGATATTGAAATGCAGGTCTACCGCTCCTCCGGCGCGGGCGGTCAGCATATCAACAAGACCTCCTCCGCCGTGCGCCTGATCCACAAGCCGACCGGCATCGTCGTCTCCTGCCAGACGCAGCGCGACCAGTTCCAGAACCGCGAAACGTGTATGCGCATGCTGCGCTCCAAGCTCATTGAGATCAAAGAGCGCGAACATCTGGACAAGATCTCCGACATCAAGGGCACGCAGCTCAAAATCGAATGGGGCAGCCAGATTCGCAACTATGTCTTTATGCCCTACACGCTCGCCAAGGATACGCGCACGGGCTACGAGATGACGAACATCAACGCGGTGATGGACGGCGACCTCGACGGCTTCATCAACGCCTACCTCACCTGCGCCGCCACGGGCAACTGGGTGACGAAATCCTGATTTTTGCGCAAAAAAGAGATTTTTCTCTTGCATCATGGGAAAATCTGTGCTATCATAGTTCGTGCTGTTTCAGAACAAATGACATTAACCCGGCGCGCCGTCTGCCGATGAAGAACGGCATTATGGAATTGGAGGAAAAATGGAAACTCTGCATCTTATCTTTACGATCATTCAGGTCATTCTCGCTGTCGCGCTGGTCGTGATCGTGACCATGCAGTCCGGCAAAAATTCTGGTCTGTCCTCCGCCATCACCGGCGGCGGCAGCGACAGCTTCATGTCCAAGAATAAGGGCAAGTCGCTCGATGCCAAGCTCGCCCGCGCCACCAAGTGGATCGGCGGCGTGTTCGTCCTGCTCACCCTGGCGCTGAACCTGTTCTAATTTTAATAAAAAATGCTGCCTCGGCGTTAGCCGGGGCAGCATTTTTACGCGCGCTGAAGCACGCGTTCAAACGAAACCCGCTTCGCTGGGCTTTCGTTTGAGCAGGCTCGCACCCTGCCGCGCGCATAATTTTTGCGCAAGCGCAAAAATTCCACGCTTGCAGGGCGTGAAGTATTTTTGCCGACGTACATGCCGCCGGCAAAAATGATCCAAATTATTTTTCGCCGTCCGCGGCGAAAACTCTGCGAGGCTTTTTGCTGCGATTTTGTATTGATATAATCAACAACAGAACTGCAAACACCAGCGTTGCGATGGAAATGACCTGCGAGAGGGACAGCGCGCCGAGGAAGCCGCGGTAATCGTCGCCGCGGAAAAATTCCAGAAGGAAGCGCAGCACGCCATACGACGCAAGATATACGCCCAGCATCCACTGTCCGCCGCGCCTTTGCGCGCCGGGGCGCGTGAGCGCGAAAAACAGTGCGCCCTCCCCCGCCGCCTCGATAAGCTGCACGGGCAGCAGCCGCACGCCGTTTGGCGCAATGGGCGAGCATACAAACGCAATGCCGAAGCGCGACGGCACGCCGTAGCAGCAGCCCATCAAAAAGCAGCCGACACGTCCAAAGCCGTGCACCAGCGGCACGAGCGGCAGCAGCACGCGCAGCGCGTCCCACACGTTCCGCCGCACGGCTTTCAAATAGATAAACGCGCCCAGCAGCGCGCCGTACAGCCCGCCGTAGAACACGAATCCGCCGGACAGGTACTTTTCGATCAGCATTGACGCTGTGAACGCCGGCGCGCGCAGGTCCTGCAAAAGCTGCGGCAATTGCGTCAGCAGCGACAGCAGCTTTGCACCCACGAACGTGCCGACCATGCCGAATAAGTAAGCCAGCTCCAGCTCCGCCTGATCGCGCAGCGGCAGCGCGCGTGTGCGGCGGCGCAGATACCAGTAGCCCAGCAGAATGCCGACGGCGGCGGCAATGCCGTAAGTCGGGATACGCCGGGAGAAAATGTTGAGATAAGGCAGCATACACATAAGGCAACACGCTGTGCCGGGTATGACACAGCGTGTTTTTGTCCGATTTTTGGTTTGTTTCTTAGTACGCGGAGCTGATCGCGTCAAAAACGCCCGCCGTACCGAGCGCGCCCACGCACGCCACGCACGCGACAAATGCGATCGCGCCGCCGATCAGACCGATCAGCGACAGCACGAAGCCCGCCGTGCGCAGACCACCGACGAAGCCCGCCTTTTTTGCGTTGCCCGCGCAGACCAGACCAATGATGCCCAGAATGACCGACACGATCGCGGAGTAGCCAAAGAACCACAGCACCACAGCGATGATGCCGAGTACAAGGCTGGCGACCGCTGCGCCGTGACCGGGCTGCTGATCACCGCTGCCCTGCGGCTGAAGCGGCTCCTGATAGCTCTGTTCGGGCGTGTTCTGCGGATTGTACTCATCCATAATTTGAACGCTCCTCTCTATAAATTCTCTATGGGGTCTACTCCTGCTTGTATCATACCGAACATTTCCTGATAAGTCAATCCCCCAGCGTAGTAATCTGCGCGCCGCGGTAATAATACGGCAGGATGACGCGATACGAATAGCCCTGCTGCGCCATGTAGTTTGCACCATACTGGCTCATGCCCACGCGATGCCCGTAGCCGAGGACGGAAAAGTGAAATGCCCCATCCGTAAATTCCAGCGTGAACTGCGTGGAATTGAGGTGGAACGCGCTGCGCATCTGCACGCCCGTGAGTGCCGCACCGCCGATGGCGATCTCGTCCACCCCGCCGCCGTCCGTGTAGCTGATCGTGCCGAGCCAACTCTCAGGGTCGCCCGTCAGGTCAGCCTCCGGCTCGATGCCCAGAATCTTTTCCCGAAATTCCTCCGCCGTGAACGCCGCTTCCGACGCGTAGCGCAGCGCAGCCTGCTCGCCATAGCTCTCGACCGACTGCAAATACGGTACATCGCTGCCCCACACCGCGACTGCCGCCTCTGTCCTGCCGCCGGAGCAGGAGAAAAACGTCGCGTCGATGAGCGCGCCATCATACGTCAGCACCTCGTCGTGCGTTGCCGTCACCGCGTCCGCCGCCTTTTCCCAGTCGGCGTCAAATTCTATGCCGAGCCGCTCACGCAGCTCGTCCTCACTGCGCCATGCCTGACAGCATGCGCTGCTTGCGCACACCGCGCCGCCCTCATGCTTGCCGCCGCGCATCTGACGGCAGGCAAACGTCCGCGCCGCTACCGCCTGCGCGCGCAGCGCCTCCGGCTCAAAATCCGGCGGCATCTCGCACAGTACCACCGCCGTCAGATACTCGTCCAGCTCCAGCTCCCGCGTGCCATCGGGCGTCAGCAGCGTCACGGTGCGCTCGTCCGTCGGCTCGTTCGCTTTTTGCGGAGCTGCCGCCGGGATGGTCTCCTCGATCACCAGTACGCGCGGCGCTTCTTCACGCGCCGTCTCCTGCCGCGCCATCGCAGGCGGAAACAGCGCCAGCGCGATCACGCCGAGCGCCGCGCAGATCACAACAGTTTTCAAAGCCCGTCCCTCCTTCGTGCTTTTGATATGGCAAGCCTATGCCCCCCCGCGCGGGATTATGCTGCGCGGGGGTATACATAACTTGACACTTTTTTCGCAAAGTCGTATAATGTTTATGTATTTCACTTGGAACGGAGCTTCTGCATGAAACGTACTGTCAAGATCGTTCTTCCGCTGGTGCTGATCGCGGTGCTGCTGATCGGCGCGGGCTGGTTCTTTTTGTCCTTCCGGCGGGATGTGACCGCCACCGTCTTTGGCTACTGGGGTGACCGCTTCGCCGCCGCCGGGCGCTATGAGCGCGCCATCTCCTGCTACAAGGCGGCGCGGACGTTTGAGCCGGATAACGAGCGCATCCCCATCATTCTCGCCGACACCTATGTAAACGCCGGGAACTACACCAAGGCGGAGTATACGCTCGTGAGCGCCATCACCGAAAGCCCGGATTCCTCGGCGCTGTATATCGCGCTCTCGCGCGCCTATGTTGCGCAGGACAAGCTGCTCGACGCCGAGCAGATGCTCAGCCGCATCACCAGCGAGACTGTCCGCGAGGAGATCGACTACCTGCGCCCGTCCGCGCCGGTCATTTCGCCGGAGAGCGGCTACTACAGCGAGTATATCAGCGTCACGGCGACCTCCGCCGGCAGCAGCATCTACCTCACCACCGACGGTACGTTCCCGTCGCTGGAAAAGGACCTTTACACGCAGCCGGTCGCCATTTCCGGCGGCGAGACCACCGTCACCGCGCTGTGCGTGGGCGAGAATGGGCTGGTCAGCCCCGTCGTTTACGCGGGCTACACCATCGGCAACGTCGTCGAGCCCGTCAAGCTGGCAGACTCTGTGCTGGACGCGTATGTGCGCGAGCAGCTCGGCAAGCTCTCCGGCGAGCAGCTCATGACCGACGAGCTGTGGACGATCGAATCGCTGGAGCTGCCCGAGGGCATCACCACACTGGAAGACCTGCCGCGCTTCGCGGGTCTCAAATCGCTCACGATGCACGACCTGAACGGTCTGGATCTGAACGTCATCGGTCAGCTCACCACGCTTAACACCCTCGACGTCTCTGGCTGCACGCTGCCGAGCGACACGCTGGAGCTGATCGGCTCGCTGCCCGATCTCACGTCCCTCAACATCTCCGGCTGCGCCGTGCAGAGCATCAACGCCCTTGTCGGGCTGACGAAGCTGGAATATCTCAACATCAGCAACAACACCGTCTCCGACATCACGGCGCTTTCCAGCATGGAAAACCTGCGGGAGCTGCACCTGACCAATAACCCCGTGCGCACCATCACCTATCTCAACAACTGTCTGAAACTCGAAACGCTGTATGTGGAAAACTGCGGCATTTCCAAGCTCACCAGCCTCGCGGGCAATACGAGCCTGCAGGAGCTGTACGCGTCGGACAATGAGCTCGACGACCTCTCCGCGCTGGAGGCGTGCGCGGCGCTGCGCGTCATCGACGTAAGCAGCAATCAGATCGACGACATTTCCGTCCTCCCCTCTCTGCCGGAGCTGACGACGTTCAAGGCGGACCACAACAAGATCACCGCCGTGCCGACCTTTGATGCTGAAACCTCCAAGCTCGTGCAGTTCAATGTGAACTACAACGAGATCGAAAACGTGCAGGGGCTTGCGGGGCTGATGTACCTCAACTATGTCCGCGCCGACTACAACAAGATCACGAGCATCGCCTGCCTGAAGGACTGCTACACGCTGATCGAGATCGACGTGTTCGACAACCCCGTCAACGCCGATGAGGTCGCGCCGCTGCAGGAGATCGGCATCATCGTCAACTATAACCCCAAATACAAACCCGAAGCCTGATTAAAAACGGCGCGTCCGGGAGGACGTGCCGTTTTTTCATGAATGCTCCGTATCAGGAGGACTGCCTATGCAGCGTATTCAAAAACCCTGTCTCACCTCCAATGCCATCAAGCTCATCGCCATCTTCGCCATGACGCTCGACCACATCGCGTGGGCGGTCTTTCCGGGTTATCCGCGGGAATTTCTTCCGCTGCTCATGCACCTGATCGGGCGCATCACCTGCCCCATCATGTGCTATTTTGTTACCGAAGGTTTCCACTATACGCGCAATATCCGCAAATATACCGCGCGGATGTTCCTGTTTGCCGTTATTTCGCATTTCTGCTATCTCTATTCGTCTGCGGACTTTGCGGACTGGCGCTCGTTCGTCCCGTTCCTCACCGGGAACGTGCTCAACCAGACGAGCGTGATGTGGTCGCTGGCGTGGGGGCTGGTCATGCTGCGCGTGGCGCACTCTGAGCGCGTAACGGGGCTCTGGAAACCCGTGCTCATTCTGCTCATCTGCCTCGTCAGCTTCCCCAGCGATTGGAGCTGCATCGCCGCGCTGTGCGTGCTGGCATTCGGCACGAATCGCGGCGACCTCAAAAAGCAGGCGCTCTGGCTCGTCTTTTACGTCGCGCTCTACTCCGCCGTGTACCTCTTCGCCATGGACTGGCTCTACGGCGTGATCCAGCTCGGCGTGGTGCTCGCCATCCCCATCCTGCGGCTGTATAACGGACAGCGCGGCAAAAATCCGGCAGTCAATCGCGTGATGAAATGGCTGTTTTACATCTACTATCCCGCACACCTGCTCCTCATTGGGCTGTTGCTCCACGCATAAAAACCGGGCGCCCCTCAAAACGCGGGACGCCCAATTCTTTTACTTTTTATGTTTGCACAGCAGCAAAATTGCCGCGCCCGCTGCCAGCAGCACTGCCGCCAGCAGCCAGATCGTTGTACGCGAGCCCGCGTTGTTCGTCACGAACACCTGCGTCGGGCCGACCGCGCCGCCGATGATGCCGATGCTCAGTGCCGTCATGCCTGCTCCTCCCCTGCCGGTTTTTTCTCCTCCGGCGGGCGCTTCTGCTTCGTCACGACCACCGCCTCCACGCGGTTGATGGGCGTGCCCAGCTCGTGGAATTTTTCCTCGTAGCCCGTCATGATGCCGACAGGCCCGTTCGCGTGCAGATCGCGCGTGCAGTTGCGCAGCTCCAGATAGCAGCTTCGCATCTCGTCCAGTGACCACTCGAAGAGCTTGGCGTTGTCGGTTTTGAAGTGGATCTCGCCGCCGAGCTTGAGGACGTATTTGTACTTTTCCAAAAATGTGTGGTACGTCAGCCGGCGCTTGGCGTTTTTGCTGCGCGGCCACGGGTCGCAGAAGTTGATGTAGAGCAGGTCGATCTCGCTCTCGGCAAAAAACGCCTCCAGATTCGCCGCGTCCAGCGACACAAAGTAGACATTTTTCAGTCCCATACGGATCGCCGCCTCCATCGCCAGTACCAGCGCGTCGGGTACGCGCTCGATCGCGATGAGCAGCACGTCCGGCTCGGCCGCCGCCGTCTCCACGGTAAATTTACCCTTGCCGCAGCCGACCTCGACACGCAGCTCGCGGCAGTCCGGCATCAGCCGCCGCCAGTTGCCGCGCATCGCCTCCGGGTCCTGAATCCAGACGCTCTGGCACGCCTGCATCCGCGGCGCGAGGTTGTTTCTTCTTCTCATTCTCATGCAAGTGATCCGCCTTTCCAAACTTCGCGTTTATTATAGCAAAAATCCCCCGCCTCGTAAAGCCGCAATTCACGCCCTTGCAATCCGCCGCCGCATTTGTTATAATACCCAAGGCGCGGCGGAACTCAGACGGCAGAGCACATGGTTTTTTTGGAGAATACGGCCAGCCGGATAAAATAACGAAATAACCGGGTGTAACTCAGATGGTAGAGCGCGTGGTTTGGGAGCGCGGCAGCACTCATCCGACCTGCCGGAGCCAAAACGCCGGAACCCCTTGACACACGGGCATTTGCGGGTTTTCCGCAATTTCCGGAATCGCCCGAAAATTCCCCTTTGACCACATGGCTGACTACAGACAGCGCAACTTATCAATTTCATAACCGGGTGTAGCTCAGATGGTAGAGCGCGTGGTTTGGGACCACGAGGCCGCTGGTTCGAAACCAGTCACTCGGACCATGCAGAGTGTCCTTATAGGATCTGAGTATCCTGTAATGGACACTCTGCTTTTTTATGTGAAGAATGGTGAAAAGCTGGAGCTGTCGATCATCATCCGTTCCCGCACGCACAGCAGCTTGACCTTGTGCTCGGTCAGCAGGTCGATGTATTGCTTTGTCATGCCCCAATCCCGCCCCAAGCGGTCAAGGCTGTTTACCAGCACTACATCCACCTTTCCGGCAAGAACGGCCTCCGTCAGCTCTTGCAGAGCCGGACGGTCAAGGGTCAATCCAGAGCCATGCTCGGCGGCAACACCAACGATGGTGTACCCGGCCTGTTCCGCATAACGGCGAAGTTTGGCGGCCTGCTGTTCCAAGGAAAAGCTATCGTCGTGAGCGACCCGGCAATAAAAATAGGCTTTCATCGTGTCGTACCTCCTTATACTGCAACCTGTTCCGGGGCGTAGCTGAGTGCTACGCCTTTTCTCGTTTCCATGATGATGTCGGCCTCCGGGATCTTCCGGCGATCCGGCACATCGAAAGCGCCGATGCAGTTGTAGTAGACCACGACACGCTGATTGGTAATGCCGTCCTGCTTTTCGGCGTGGTACACCTCAATATGGTCGATCAGCTCTGCAACCATCCGCTTTGTAATGGTGGTCGCGTCCGTGTATCGCCGTACCGTTTCAAGAAAATCGTCAATGTCCATGCGCTTGCTCTCGTCCTTTTTCAGTTCCAGCCGCAGCGCCTTGATCTTCTTGGCGTTCTCGCCCTGCTCCTGTTCATAGCGTTTGGACATTTTGGCAAACCGGGCATCGTCGATTTTGCCTGCCACATTGTCCTCATAGAGCCGTTCAAAGAGCATATCCAGCTCCCGGTCGCGGGCGGTCAAAGCGTCCAGCTCCCGCTGCTTGCGGAGCGTGGTGTTTTCCGCTACCTTTGCCGAGCGTCCAATCATGGCCTTGATAAAGTCATTTTCGTATTCGCTGGCGAAGCAGGCCAGCCGCTTGACCTCATACAAAACGACCTGCTCCAAGAAGTCCAGCCGGATATAGTGCGTCTTGCTGCACTTGCGATAGCGCCACGGCGGATCTGCGTAAATGATGGGGTATTTTTCGATAGCTATTCTCCTTTCTCGCCCCCGGCCATAGCCAGCCGCGCCTGCTCGATGCGCTGGGCGGCGATTGTGTAGATGGAGGGGGCATTTTCAAAGCAGATGAAGCGGCGGTGCGTGTTCATAGCGGCAACGGCAGTTGTGCCGCTGCCCGCGCAGATGTCTGCCACCACCACTCCTTCGTCGGTGTAGGTCTTAATGAAATACTCGCACAGCTCCACGGGCTTTTGCGTGGGATGGATGCCGCCCGTCACCGTCGGCACGAACAGCACATTTCCCGGATAACGCCGCCCGTCGCTGGACTCTGAGCCTGTCCGTTCAAACTTGCCGTAGTTGGTACTGCACCCGCTGCGGGGATTGGTCTTGCGGTACGGCTCCCCATAACAGCATTAGTGGCTTTTATCCAACGGTTGAACTCGCCCTTTTCGGTGCGTATGCCTTTCTTCTCCATTGCCCGGACGGTTGCGCCCTCATGGACGGTGGGAAGCAAATCCACGCCCTGACGCTCATAGCTTCGGTGGTCGATACGAACATCAAGTCCTTTCTCCGCAAACTTGGCGTTGCATAGTTCAGCCCATGTCTGACGCCAATGTTCCAGCGTTTCGGGACTGCCCCAGTCGGTAGTGGAAACGGCACTGAAAACATACTCGCCGTTCTGGTCTCGGATACGGTTGCCGTCCTCGTCCAGCTCGTACACTCGGTGTTGCTTTAGCCCCCATTTGCCGTTCTGCTCAATGGGACGGATAGGGCAAAGCACATGAAAATGTGGGTTGAGAATGCCGCCGTCCTCTTTGTCCGGTTGGTGTACGGCGAAGTCAACCACCATGCCCCGGCTCACAAATTGCTCCCATAAAAATTGCCTTGCAAGAGCGATGTTTTCCTCAAGGGAGAACTCATTCTGCAAGGCAATGTCAAAGCTGTATGCAAGCTGGGCGTTCTTTCCACGCTCGGCTTTTTCCACGGCGTTCCATAGCGTCTGACGGTCTGCGTATTCGGGCGGTGCATGGGACGGCAGGAGAATGTCGGAACAGATCACGCCGCCCTTACGGGTGTAGTCGCTGTACTCGCCATAATACTCGCTATACAAACGCTCTCCGGCTCGATAAGCGGCAGAAGCAATAGCGGACTGTCCTGCGCTTCGTTTAGTCTGTGTGACGCTCATGTGGAATAGTGCCATTGGCGTTCATCTCCTTTTCTCTGTTGACTTTACTGATATGGGTAATCGCCATGTGTCGGACGGCTCGCTGAACTTCGGACAGAGAAAAGATGTACTCCATCAGCTCTGTTATTTCGGTGCGTGTGAGATCTTTGACCTCCGGGGCAAGGCTCTCAATCGTGCCGCCCAGATTGCAAAGGCGGTGGGTGCGCTTTTGTCTCTCGCCTTTCTCCAGATACTTCTTTCGGTTTTCCAGACGCTCCAGCTTGTGCTGTTCCTGTGCAAGCTGCGTCTCGGCTCGCTCCTTATCGGCTCGGAGTTGTTCGAGGGTTTTCGGTTTTGCCATTTTGTTTGACCTCCTTTTTTAAAAATGGGGATAAAAAAAGACCGTCAACTTTTCGCAGATTGCGACCAGTCAACGGTCAGTTTTTCGGTATTCAGTTTTTCAAACTTGCTGGCGGCGAACGGTTTGTCAAAACCGTTTGCGGACGGCAAGTCCACAAGGGATAGACGCACAAGCGTCGCAAGGGAGTGTAGCTCCCTTGACGGAAGGTCGTGACGAAACATTCTCGGTCATGCAGTTTTCTTCTGCTGACGGAGAATGAAGCTCCGCAGGACGCACTACTCTCGACAGAGAGTATAGAAGTGCGCCCTTAGTGACTTTGATGCGGTGGGCTAACCGGAAGCTATGGAAGGGAAAACTATTTTGAGAAAGTTCTTGACTTTTACTCTTTAATGATATATTATATCATTAAAGAATTAATATAAATTAAGTGAGAGCTATGGCAAAACGGAATACTATCCAGCGTTCTTTAGTCTTGGAGGCAGTGAATAAATTGCATTGCCACGCCACAGCAGATGAGGTTTATGAAGAAATCATCAAGGAGCATCCGACGATCAGCAAAGCAACCGTCTATCGAAATCTGAATCTGTTATCTGAAATGGGCGAAATCCGCCGGCTTCAAATTCCAGGGAGCGCCGACCGTTACGACCATATCAGTCGCAACCACTGTCATGTAAAATGTAAAGTATGCGGGCGCGTCTTCGATGTGGACATGGATTTTGTCGGCGGCCTCGAAAGCGGGATCCGGGATACCCATGGATTTGACTTCACCGGTTATGACATCATTTTTCATGGTGTCTGCCCGGAATGCAAAAAGAAAAAGGATCACACTGAGCAATAGCCAATTTCGGAAAAGGCGCGGGAATGAGCGTTTTTTATAAATCAATTTTCAAGGAGGAGTATCATGAGAAGCATTACAAAGTTAGACCTGCAGTACGCACACCGTTTTTATGGTTTCAAAGGAGAGGCTCAGTATCTGCATGGACATACCGGCGTTCTGACCATCGAAGTCGAGGACACTGTTGAACCGGGCGTGAATATGGTCTTCCCCTGCAACGAAATTCAGAAGACGGCATGGGAGGTTCTGAAGAATTTCGACCATGCACTGGTCCTGCGGGAAGATGATCCGCTGCTGCCTGCAATCCTGAAGGTCTACGAAGAGCAGGGTATCAAGGATGGCGCCCCCACCAACAAGATGAAGGGCCCCGCGTTCCAGACCGAGCTTGCCACCGCTTACCCTGAGTGCCGTCTGGTCGTAACGAAAGAGACCATGACCGTCGAGGGCATGATTAAGATCGTCTATGAACTCCTGAAGGACAAGCTGAATATCGCCAAGCTGACTTTCACCAGCGGCGTGAATGCTGCATCCCAGGAATACCATCCGGAAGGCTCCAAAGACCGTTGCCCCCTGTGCGGTATCGCTTTGAACGAAAAAGGTGTATGCCCGAAGTGCGGGTACAAGAAGCAGTAACCTCTATAAGCAAAGGCGGAACGCCCGAAGAATCTGTGAATTCTTCGGGCGTTCTGTTCATATTCAATCAGCAGCTTTGGAACCAAAATTCTGCAAAAATTACCCTTTATTCTCCAAAATATTCAAGAAGCAAGCCTTATTTTGGGAGAGATGCAAAATAAGGCTTGCTTTTTTGCTGGAAGTGATGGATATGGAACTGGACAAATCTGTACAGGTGGAGCTTCCGAAGCATGGGATCGCTTACAAAAAGGAATCAGGATAGACTTATGTGTATTATGTGACGGTGGCCTATCGGAATGAGCGGGGCAAGCCGACCTGTGACCGTATTTCGATAGGGCGTTTGGACGAGGAAACAGAAAAGCTAATGCCCAACCGAAATTATTATGAAGTGTACTTGAAAAAGCCCATGCCTGAGTGTATAGGATAATTTTGAGTAGAGTTTAGGTTGGAAGAACATATCCCAAACTGTTTTATGCGCACCCGCATAATTTGCGGGGGTTTTTCTGTCAGGAAAACAATTCGCAGAAACAGTTACTTTTAAAGTGACTGACACATCTGTAGAAATCCAAAATCGGCGCGAAATAATCTGCCGGATGGGACATCATTTAATTTGCCGGACAACATTCATGGTGTCTGTACTCCTTTCTGCGGCTCTCGTGTGGGTAGCTGGCTGACCGGAACGAACACGCCCTTTGCAATGTCCTCTGCACGAATGGCGGCTTTCTTGGCTTCAATTTCTGCCTTTTTCTTCTCCTTGATTTTATCCTCGTATCGCTTCTGCGCTCCGCTGGCTTTACGCCTCAAGTAGTTCTGATGAAGTCTGTCCTTGCGTTCCTCACGCTTGCGGATTTCCTCTAATTCCTCTGGGGTCAGCTCCACTTCGCCAAATGCCGGGGGAACGAAACGGCCCACGAAATTGAAGTAAATCTCAACCTCCTGTGTGGTCTGAATACTGCCCTTGCGGTCACGCTCATGCACAAGGATTTTCTCGATAAATTCATTGAGCATGGCAATCGTCAGCTTGTCGAAGTTCTCATACTTATCAATCAGAGCGATAAAACGGTCAGCGTCCTTTTCATGCTTCTCGTAGCTCTTGATTGCCTTTTCCAAAGCAGAGATTTCAGCGGTAAGCTCGGACTGTTCCTTTTCGTATTGAGCGTCCAGAGTGGCGTATCTGCTATCGGACAGCTTTCCCAAAATGTTGTCCTCATAGATTTTACAGAGCAGGACTTCCAGCTCGGACACTCTCTGCTTGGCGGTAGCAAGGCGTGTGCGCTGTTTCCTGACCTCTGCCGTCTGCTGGCTGGACTGCGCTTCCTGTACCACTCGGACAAATTCGGCACGGTCATGTTTTGCATACTCGGCAATGGCTTTGAGCATTTCGGAGACAAGAGAAAGTACCACATCTTCATTGATACGGTGCTGTGTCTTGCAGAGCGTTCCGACCGGGACTTTGGTGTACTGTGAACAGGTGTATTGAGAAATGCGCTTGCCGTTGTTGGTGCGGTGGACATATGGTTCTCACCCCTTTTGATCGGAATTACTCAACGCCCAATGCCTTATAAACCGCGTCCTCTGCGCTCTGATAGAAAACCAGATTGAAGCAGCCAATTCGTACTCTATCGCTGGCGATCCCTCCAACAGCTTGAATGCAAGCACTGCGTGTCAGGCTGTATGTTGGACGCAAGTTTTCCTCAAGTTACACGCAAGTTGATTTTAGATTTGTATCATATCATATTGGCTGTCCCATAAAACGGACTTCTTCACAAGATTTTGTACTTGGCTGCGTTAAGACGATAAGCACATATAACAGTTTAATTATACCATCAAAAGGGCGGTCGCTCAATATATTTTCGTAAATCACGGGTGAATACGACCGGTTTGCACAGAAGTTTCGCTGCATAAAGATTTGCTTCGATCGTATTTTACTTTTGAAACGCGTACTGTCGGTTTTTTGTGAGTCACATCTATAAGTACGTTTTATCGGACAGCGTCTATGCTATGATGTTCCTACCAAGAGAGAGAAAGGGCGGAGCGCAATGTTTGTCCTGCTGGATATGGAGTGGATCGAGCATCGTAGCGGTCATCGAAGTTTGACGCAGCTATACGCCGCGCGGGTCGATGAAAAGTGGAACACGATCCGTGTGTTTGACGCGCTGGTCTGTCCGCGCGACCAGGGAACTGCGCCGTGGGAGCATCTGGCATTCAGTGGCTACGCTCCTGCTGAATTTTGCGCGTCGGATTCCGAGAAAAGCTGTGTCCAGCGTTTCTTCCGCTGGTTTCAGTCGGACGACGTGATTTGCTGCTGGCACGTTGAAACAAAAAATACACCGAGATCGCTGTACCGCCGCTATTTGTTCGGAACGTTTTCCGCAAAGGTACGCTGCATGAACCAAAAGGTCTATGGAAGGCGTCCGCGCAGTTGAACTGCCCGTCGGAGAAAAGACCATCCGCGTCGGCATTGTCCACGGTCTTAAAAACGCACGGCAGCTGATTGCAAAGATGGAAGCCGGTGAAGAACACTTTGATCTCGTCGAGGTTATGACCTGCACGACCGGCTGTGTCGGCGGCGCGGGCCAGCCCATCGGCCGCAAGGAGCAAAAATATGCACGCGCCAAAGGTCTTTATGAAGCAGACCGCAAGACGCTTATCAAATCTTCGCAGCACAACCCGATTCTCAAGACGCTCTATGAGAAGCTGCCGCCTGAGAAGGCGCACGAGTTGCTGCACGTCCACTATCCGCAGCCGGAATAATATCCCGTTCCTTTCCGCCCCTGCAAACGCGGGAGCAATCATCCCTACCCCGTATAGAAGAAGCCTCCGCTTTGCGGAGGCTTCTTCTTTTCTCCAAAGCCGCAAACGGCTTTGGAGAAAAGGACTTGCGCTCCGACCCGCGCGTCCCCGCCGGCAAAGCCGGCGAGGACACACTCTCTGCGCGTAGAGTATTTTTTCCGACGTACATGCCGCCGGAAAAAAAGATCTAAAAACTATTTTGCGCCTGCGGGCGCAAAACTCTGCGAGGCTTCTGGGGAATTGAAGAGATTTTTGAATTCATGGGGGCTTTTTGTCGAATTTGCGGCTTGTTTCCGGCTCTTTGTCTGTGATAAGATAGGCACACAAAGGAGTGTATTGCACATATGAAGGAAAAGCTGAAAATTCTGATTGCGAACGACGATGGGATCCGATCGGAAGGTATTGCAAAGCTGGCCCGCGCCGCTGCCTCATTTGGAACGGTCTGGGTCGCTGCACCGGAACACCAGTGCAGCGGCATGTCTGTCCGCCTGACTATCTCTGAAAAGAGCCAGATGGCGGTCTATCGCTATGATTTCCCGGTTCCTGTGGAGGCCGCCTGGAGCGTAGACGGCACGCCTGCCGATTGTGTCAAGGTTGCGCTGAACGCACTGCTCCCCTTCCGCCCAGATATTGTCCTGTCCGGCATCAATGACGGGCTGAACGCGGGTCTTGACGTCGCCTACTCCGGAACCATCGGCGCGGCGACAGAGGCGGCCATGCACGGCGTTCCCGCCATTGCATTTTCCATGCGCGACGGCAAATCCTTCGACGTTACCGATCACTACCTCTGCTCCGTTCTTGGCGAGCTTCTGGAGAAGCCGCTCGGCCGGGGCGAAATCTGGAACGTCAACTTCCCCACCTGTCCGCTCTGCGACTGCCGCGGCATTCTGTACGAGCGTTTCCCAGAAAAGCAGTCGTATTACGAAAACAATTATGAATGCGTCCGCGAGGAAAACGGTGTGCGCTATCTGTCGCCTGTTGCAAAGGTTTTGCACGCAGACGCCGTGACGGACGGCAGCGATATCCACGCGGTTCTGAACGGCTATGTTTCCATCGGCAAGGTGCGCTGCGCGCCGTTTTGAACATTTGTCTTTATGCTGTGGACAGTTTAGATTATTAGGCCGAATTTAAGGAAAATTTGACATATTTCTTGCATTTGACTTCTTGTATTGTCTTACAGGACGTGGTATATTTGCTTTGGTAGAAATACCAGTATCTTGCGGGGCTGCGCTGTGCGCAGTCTCAGCTCACCACCGCGGCACTGCCGCGGACACATGTTTCAGGAGGAATATAGAAAATGAAGAAGATCATTGCACTGCTCCTCGTGGCGATCATGGCAATTGGCCTCTGCGCCTGCGCAGCCGAGGCCGAGACCCCCGCTGAACCCGCCACAACGGAAACCACGACCACTGAGGCCACCGAAACCACGGAACCCGCAGCTGAAGAAACCACGACCGAAGAAACCACCGAAAACCAGCATTTCGACAAACTGACGCTTGAGTTTGTTCCCTCCAAGGACGCCGACGTCATCATCACTGGCACGAAAAACCTTCCCGAACTCGTGAAGGCTGAAATGTCCAAGCTCGGCTACGACATCGACGAAGTCGACATCACGGTCGGCACCAACTACGACGCCACCGGCGAGGCTATGGCTGCCGGTTCCATCGATCTGGGCTGGCTGCCCGGCGGCACGTACGCGCTGTACTCCGACGATGTGGATGTCATCCTGACCGCTACCCGTAACGGCCTGTCCAACGACTCCACCAACCCCGCCGACTGGAACGGTGAAGCCAACGCCACCAAGAAGGATGGCCCGCAGGTCACCTACTACCGCGCTCTGATCTACGCTACTCCGTCTGCTTATGGTCAGGAACTCGCTGCTAAGGTCAATGCTGGCGAAAAGCTTACCTGGGAAGACCTCGACAAGGCAACCTGGGCTGTCCAGAAGACCTCCTCTTCTGCCGGTTACATCTATCCGTCCATGTGGCTGATGGCCAACTACGACGGCAAGAAGATCTCTGATCTGTCCAACGTCATGCCCATCGACTCCGGTTACGGCACCGCGTTCTCCTACGCTGCTGCGGAATCCGTCGATATCATCGTCTGCTACGCCGACGGCCGTAACGACTACGAAGCATCCTGGATGCTGCCCACCGACCAGCAGGACGAAACCGGCAAGCAGGGCATGGGCCGCTCCGACTCCATCTGGAACGAGATGAACGTCATCGGCGTCACCGAGGGCATCTACAACGATACCGTCGCCATCTCCAAGGAGAGCCAGTACTACACCCCCGAAATCGTCGCTGCCCTTCAGGACTGCTTCATCAACATCATCGGCACCGATGAAGGCAAGGCCATCTTCGACGTCTACAGCCACACCGGCTACGCCAAGGCGACCGACGCTGACTACGACGGCGCACGCGCTGCTCTGCAGGCTGTTGCCGAGTAATCCGTCATCAACCAAATAACGTCCAAATGAATAATAAAGCGCCCCGCGTCAACGGGGCGCTTTTCGTTTCACAGATATCTCAGCAAAAAGCACATCTCCGATATTCTCCATTCAAATCTTCAGAAAGAAAAGAGTCGCAGCATGATTGAATTCAAAAATGTGTATAAGACTTACCCAAACGGCTTCACGGCACTGAAAAACATCAACCTGCAAATTGAGCAGGGCGAGTTTGTCGCCATCATCGGCCTTTCGGGCGCAGGCAAGTCGACGATTCTGCGCTGCATCAACCGGATGCACGATATCTCCAAGGGCGAGCTGACCGTTGACGGTGTCACGGTGGACTCTCTGCGCGGCAAAGAGCTCCGGCGCTACCGCCGCAAGGTCGGCATGATCTTCCAGAGCTTCAATCTGGTTTCCCGCAGCACGGCGATCAAGAACGTTCTGACGGCCGATGTCCCAGATATGCCGTTTTTCCGGGTACTGCTCGGCATTTTTACAAAAGAGCAGAAAATGCGGGCATTAGAGAGTCTGGACAAGGTAGGCATTTTGGATAAGGCCTATACCCGCTGTGACCAGCTCTCCGGCGGTCAGCAGCAGCGCGTGGCCCTGGCCCGCACGCTGAACCAGAATCCGAAGATCATCCTCGCCGACGAGCCTGTCGCTTCCCTTGACCCCATCACGGCCAAGCAGGTCATGCAGGACTTCGTGCGCATCAACAAGGAATATAAAATTTCGATTCTGCTGAACATCCACCACGTGGACCTCGCGCTCAAATACTGTGACCGCGTCATCGGCATCCGCGCGGGCGAAATCGTTTTTGACGGCCCGGCCAGCACCATTACCCAGGAACAGATCGACGAAGTCTACAACGGCGCAAAGGCGCCCACCATGGGCGAAGGCGAGGGCGAGCTGCCGAAGGCTGCCAGAGCAGAGGGCTAAGCCATGGAAAACAACACGTCTTCTCTGATGAAGCTTACACTCTACGACCGCATCTTCAAACCCCAGACCGTAACGCTTCCCAATGGACATTCGGTCCAGCGGCGCAGAAGCCGCACGCCGGTAATCGTCCTTTTCCTGGCCGTTGCAATCTGGCTGTCTCTTCGCATGACAGGCTTTGATCTGCACGTCGTCATCACAAAATTCCGCAAGATGGTGGACCTTCTGGAGAAAATTCTTCAGCCGGACTGGTCGTTCTTCCCGAAGGTCGTTTCTCCTCTGATCGATACCATCAAAATGTCGATTCTCGGTACGGTCATCGGCTGCGTGCTGGCGCTGCCGGTTGCGATTCTCTCGTCGAGCAACATCAACAAGAGCATTCCCGTCGTCTGGCTCATCCGATTCCTGCTTGGCCTTATCCGGACACTGCCGACTCTGATCATCGCACTCGTGTGCGCGCTGATCTTCTCGCTCGGCACGTTTTCCGGCACCATCGCAATCGCCATCTTTACCTTTGGTATCGTGGCCAAAATGCTCTTTGAGTCGATTGAAACCATCGACATGGGGCCGTTTGAGGCGATGGAAGCGCTCGGTGCGAACAAGTTCCAGGCATTCTGGTCCGCCTGCGTGCCGCAGATTCTGCCCGTTTATTTAAGCCACAGCCTGTACTGCTTTGAAATGAACGTGCGCGCATCGGCAATTCTCGGTTACGTCGGCGCTGGCGGCCTTGGTATCACGATCAACGAGCGCATCGGCTGGCGCGATTACAACAGCCTCGGCACGGTGCTGCTGTCGCTGTTCGTGGTCGTTGTCATCATCGACTTCTTCAGCGAATACCTTCGCAAGAAGCTGAGCTGAAAGGAGGCTGCAAGATGGAAAAGAAAGATAAAATCGCCATGCTGGAGCAGTCGCTTGATCGGAAGCTCACCACGCTTGAAATGTATGAAAACCGCCCGCGCAAGTGGATTTTGTACCTTGTGATTGTGCTGGCGGTCGCACTGCTTGTCGGCTGGTCGGCAGACGACATCCACTTTACGGGCCTCACCGCCACCGGTACGGAGGTCGCCAAGGGTGTCGTCCACGGCGTGTTCCACCCGGACACAAATCTGTTGTTCGGTACCGGCGACTCCGATGTGCCGTATCTGCTGCTGCAAACCATTGCCATTGCTGTGCTCGGTACTATTTTCGGCGCGATTCTGGCCATCCCCTTCGCGTTTCTGGCCTCGTTCAATATCATGCCGAAGGCGGTTGCGTACATTGTCCGCATTCTGATTCTGATGATCCGCACCATCCCGTCCATTGTCTGGGCGCTGATGTGGATCCGTGTGACAGGTCCGGGCGCCGCCTGCGGCGTTATCACGCAGTCGGTCTGCTCGATCGGCATGATCTCCAAAATGTATATCACGGCCATTGAAGATCTGGATACGCACATTCTCGAAAGTCTGGACGCCATGGGCTGCACGCCGTTCCAGAAAATCCGCTACGGCGTTCTGCCGCAGCTGACGGCAAGCTTCATCTCGACTACGATCTACCGCTTTGACATCAACCTCAAAGACGCCACGACGCTCGGCATCGTCGGCGCGGGCGGCATCGGCGCGTCGTTGGTGCAGTGTCTCAACTCCCGCCGCTGGGGTATGGTCGGCTCGTTCGTCTGGGGCCTGATGGTGCTTGTTCTGATCATCGAACTCATCTCCACGCGCATCCGCAGAAAGCTTGCGCACGGCGAATAAAAAAACTGGGGGCGCTCTGAGCGCCCCCCAGCGTATCCTCAAGGGCCATTACTATGGAAAAGAAATTGACAATCTACTATACCAGCGATATCCACGGCTGCTTCTCGCCGATTGATTATGCCACCGGCCTGCCGGCAGACTCCGGCCTTGCCAACTGCATGGCGCAGTTCCGGAAAGACGGCAACACCCTTGTTATCGACGGCGGCGACACCCTGCAAGGCAGTCCCCTCACCTATTATCTGAGCCATGAAGCGCGCGATGTCACAACGCTCCCGGCCGCGCTTTTAAACCTCGGCGGGTATGATTTTGTAACGCTCGGCAACCATGACTTCGACTATGGGAAACAGACCATCGAGCGCTATCTTGCCGCGCTGAACGCCCGCTGCCTGTGCGCAAATGTGGAGGGTATCCGCGGCGTGGAGAAAACGGCCGTTGTTACCATGGAAAATGGGCTTCGCGTCGGCCTGACCGGTATTATTACGCCCTTTGTCACACAGTTTGAAAGCGCAGAGAATATGGCCGGCATCACTGTGACCGACGCATTTGCCGCCGCCTGGTCCGCACTTTCCGAGTTGCGGCACAAAACAGACCTCACCATCTGCATCTACCACGGTGGATTCGAAGCGGACGTCAAAACAGGAGAAATTCTCTCACAGACCAGCGAGAACCAAGGCTACCGTATCTGCCGGGAGCTTGGGTTTGATATTCTGCTTGCAGCGCACCAGCATATGCAGGCCGAAAATCTTCAGATCGGCGGGACGTATACCTGCCAGCCGCCGGAAAAAGCCGCAAAGTTTATCCGCATGGACGTAACGGTCGACTGTGGAAGCGTCCATGCCGTCTCCCAGCTGATACCGGCAGGATCGGTCGCGCTTCCGGCTGCCGCAGACGCACTTCAGAGTGCCGAGGCACAGACTGCCCGCTGGCTCGATACACCGGTTGGCCGGCTCGATGTGCCGATTCCGGCGGAAGATCCTCTGACGCTGGCGAAAAACGGCTCCCTGCTCGCAAACCTCATTAATCAGGTGCAATTGGAAGCTTCCGGCGCGGACATTTCTCTCACGAGCCTTTCCAATCGTGTGGTTGATTTTCCGCAGGATGTGACCGTCCGTGCCATCGTCTCGGCCTACGCATTTCCCAACACGCTCCAGACCATCCGCGTCACAAGAGCTGTTCTGACGACCGCGCTGGAACGGAGCCTTTCCTATTTTGATTTTGCGCCGGACGGAAGCCTTTGCATCAGTGACACATTCCTGCGGCCAATCATCCAGAACTTCAACTACGACTATTTTTCCGGGCTTACCGTCACGGCAGACCTTTACCAGCCGGTCGGCCGGCGCGTGCGGTCCATCGTCTACCAGGGCAGAGAGCTGCCTGATGATCAGACGCTCACGCTCTGCCTCAACAATTACCGCGCCTCCGGCGCCGGCGGCTACGGCTGCTACAAGAGCTGTCCGCTTGTGTCGAAAAATTTGACAGAAATCTCTGATCTCGTCACACAGTATGTGCTCCAGCATCGCGAGATTACCGTCGACAAAACCAAGTGGCTGCAATTTTGCAGCGATTGAACACAGAGCCGCATAACGCGGCACAGGAGGAATGAACTATGGAAAACAACGTATTCAAGGTCGTCTTGCTGCAGGCGCTTCCCGCGTCCGGCAAATCCGAAGTCCGTAACTTTATGGCGAACATCGAGCCCGAACGGCTCAAAAAGGAGTTCCACATCGGCGAAAACCTCCAGCTCGATGATTTCCCCTACGTCCATATGATGCGCCGCATCGACAATGAGCTCGAAGCTATGGACCAGGCCAGACTCTTCTATCCGGGCGAGGAGCCCTTCATTGACGGAAGAGACTGGGGCACGCTCTGCTGCCTGTTGAACGAGGACTATCACGATCTGCTCAACCGCAACGTGCAGAAGCCCGATTCCTGCGCGCAGCTGCTTTTTGATCGTTACGACAGAGCCGGTCAGATCGTCGGCATTGCGCCGCGGCTCGGAAAGCTCCCGGAAGAAATCCGCAAAAAACTGGCGGAAAAGCTGGAAGCCGAGGCGGCCGCCATGCTGAAAGAAAAACAGGACGCTTATCCCGACTCCTTTGACGGCAAGACCATTATCATTGAGTGCGCGCGCGGCGGACCGGACGGCGCGTCGATGCCGCTGACAGGCTCCGACGGATACCAGTATTCGCTTCCGATGTTCTGCCCGGAAATTCTGGAAAACGCCGCAATCCTCTACATCTGGGTCACACCGGAGGAGTCCCGCCGCAAAAATGCCGACCGCGCCGACCCCAACGATCCCGGCTCGAACCTGCACCATGGCGTGCCGCTGGCCGTCATGCTGGGAGAATACGGCTGCGACGATATGGCGTATCTTGTAAACACGTCCGGGCAGAAGGGCACCGTAACTGTGAAGGCGCACGGAAATACCTATCATGTGCCGATCGGTATTTTTGATAACCGTGTGGATAAGACCTCCTTCCTCCGCGCAGAGCCGTCCGCCTGGGACGCAGCACTGGTAGAAGATGTGACATGCGCCATCCGTCAGGCCACAGACACCATGTGGGCCGGTTACCGGAAATAAAGCAATGCATCACAAGCACAAACCGCCCACCGGAAATTTCTGGTGGGCGGTTTCGTTTTATGGCAGATTAAAAGCCGAAGCAGGCACGCACAGCGTCCACGTAATCACCTCTGCAAACCAGATATGACGCAGCATGACTGCCTTGGGAAGAACTGCCGGTACTTTGAAAAATACGAGGAGGCAGGCTATTGGAAAGAATGCGCCCGAAAGAAAGAGCAGAAGCAAACGACAAAACAGCTTCAGCGCATGAAACGGGAGCAGGAAGCCGCCACGGAAGCGGTACTGCAAAATCTCGCGGAGCTGTTTCAGTCTTACATAGACGATGCCGGTTACGCCATGCAAATCGTCCGCGTGGACACGGAACGGGTCAACCGATACCGCGTCTTTTATGTGTCCGAATATCCGTTTGCCGATGGAGACCGCTTCCCGAAGTTTTTAGAAACCGTCCGCTTTTTCTTCCCGGATTATCGCCTGAATCTCCGCCATATCCGCGACGTGGACGGGCACTTTGTAACGATTGAGGAACATCAGCAGCGGGTGCGAAAATGAGTGTCTTCACCGAAACTCCCACAAATGCAGTTGAGCCTTTCCCATTTCTCTGCTACAATAGCCACATAAGAAACGCGCAACGGAGGTTCTTCCATGATCCGTGAAATATGCAAAGACGATTTTTTCCTATCCCAAAAGGCGGAACCCGCGACGGCGGCTGATCTGGCAATCGCGCAGGACTTATTGGACACGCTATCCGCGTACAAGGATGGCTGCGTGGGCATGGCGGCGAATATGATCGGCGTCAACAAGCGCATTATTGCGTTCGACAACAATGGTGATTACATGGTCATGTTCAATCCCGTGATCGTCAAAAAATCCGCGCCGTATGACGCGGAGGAGGGCTGCCTGTCGCTGACCGGCACGCGGAAAACGAAGCGTTATCAGACCATCAAAGTCCAGTGGCAGAACGAGCAGTTCCAGACGCGCATCAAGACGTTCACCGGCTGGGCGGCGCAGATTATTCAGCACGAGATCGACCATTGCGAGGGGATTTTGATATGATTTTGTATTTTTCCGGCACTGGAAACAGCAAATATGTCGCCAAGCGAATCGCAGACGCGCTGGGCGATGCGCTTGTGAATCTGAACGACTGCATCAAGGCTTCTGACATCTCGCCCATCGAGACCGGCGAGCGGCTCGTCATCGTCACGCCGACCTATGCCTGGCGTATTCCGCGCGTCGTGCGCGACTGGCTTCTAAAAACGGAGCTGCATGGCACAAAGCAGGCGTGGTTTGTCATGACCTGCGGCAGCGAGATCGGCAATGCCAACAAGTATAATCGCGACCTCTGCGCGGAAAAGGCGATTTCCTGCATGGGCACGGCGCAGATCGTCATGCCGGAGAACTACATTGCGATGTTTTCCGCACCGCAGGCGGATGAAGCACGGCAAATCGTCGCCAAGGCCGAACCCAGCATCGACCGCGCTATTGCGGCGGTTCAAGCCAACCAGCCGTTCGCGCCGACACGGAACAATCTCTATGACCGCTTCATGAGCGGCCCGGTCAATCCGATTTTCTACAAATGCTTCGTCAAAGCGGACGCCTTTACCGCGTCAAGCGCCTGCATCGGCTGCGGTCAGTGCGCGAAGCGATGCCCGATGAACAACGTTGCAATCAAAGACGGCAAGCCGGTTTGGGGCAGGAACTGCACCCACTGCATGGCGTGCATCTGCTACTGCCCGGTCAGCGCGATCGAGTACGGCAAAAAGAGCGTCGGTCAGCCGAGGTATCACTTTGAGGCGCTGTGAGGTCTGCAATGAATCGTGAGGAATTAGAAGCATACATCCGGAATCACTACGCTACCCTACCGGATTATCCTTGGGCGGACACACCGCACGCCGCCGTATTCCGTCATGCGGGCAACCGGAAGTGGTTTGCGCTGGTCATGGAAGTGCCGCGGGACAAGCTGGGGCTTCTGGGAACAGAGAAGCTCGATATCGTCAATTTCAAGTGCGATCCGATCTTGATCTCGTCCCTTCGCGGCGAGACTGGCATTTTTCCGGCGTACCACATGAACAAAGCCAGTTGGATCACGGTCGCGCTGGATGGCAGCGTGCCGGTGGAAACAATTGAGCTTTTGCTGGATGTGAGCTATGAGCTGACCAAGCCGAAGCCTCGCAGGAAAGCAGCAAACAGGAAGGAAGCAGATGATACGAAAATTTGAAAGCCGGGATTTGGACGCGGTCATGCAGATCTGGCTGCACAGCAATCTGGACGCCCATGCGTTTATTGCGGCAAGCTTTTGGACGGAGCATTTCGAGATGGTGCGTGATCTGCTCCCGCAAGCGGAGCTCTATGTTCACGAAGACGCTAGTACCCGGCAAATCGACGGCTTCATCGGCCTGACGGAGAACCACATCGAGGGGATTTTCGTTGCAAAAGCTGCGCGTTCCAAGGGCATTGGCAAAGCACTGCTAGAGTATGCGAAGTCCCGCAAACCGTGCTTGACGCCGAGTGTCTACCAGAAAAATCAGCGGGCGCTTGCGTTTTACCGGCGTGAGCAATTCGTCGTGCAGTCGGAAGGCATCGACGAGGATACGAACGAAGCGGAGATTCAGATGCTCTGGACACGGTAGATACAGAAAAATTGACGGAGGACGGTCAGCCGTCCTCCGTTTTGCCAATCTGTAAGCCGCTCCCGCAGAAGTGGAAGCTGCGCCATGTGCGGCGGCGTGTTTTTCGCACAAGCGCTGCCGAAAACGTTGAACGGATACGTCGTGGCGCTACTGATGTGGTGATTTGCCGGACTCATGATAAACTTCGTGCCGGACGTGCTCTGACAGAACTTCCCAATCACGAGATGATTGCCAAACTCCGGGTAGTTGAACAGCACATTATTCCGTTTAAACCCCGTCGGGTCGACCGCGCCGTCATAATAAGTGTAATCGCCGAACGTGATATTCGGCGCGCTGACGACGTTCTTCTGGAATATTCATCATCATTACGTCTTTTCTGGCTGCTTTTTCATCACAAAATTTGTGAGCGCAACGCCGCGCCGGATCACTTCCTGCTTGCGCACGACGCGGTATCCGCGATGCTGGAAAAAAGGCTTTGCCGTAATGGAGGCGTGCGTTGTGATCGTCTTTCCGGCTGCAAAGCGCTCCAATTCGACGCAGATCGCAGATGCAATGCCCTGTCTCTGATAGTCCTTGCGGACATACAGCCTGTCCAGATAGCCGCTTTCATCCAATATCCCAGAATCCGGCAATCTCACCATTTTCTATCGCAACAACCGTCTTGTGCGCCGGAAAGACGCGTCCCATGCCTGCAAATCAACCGCTTCGGTCACCCACGCATCCAGTTGTTCCTGCGAATAGTCCTCGGTCTGGAAAAAGAGTTCCGCCATCAGTGCCCAGTCAGAAGGTGTGTATTCTCGAAGCTACATATGCTGTCCTCACGAAACTTGATTCGCTTTATCATGCCAAACGATCGTATCTGCGTCCAATCTCCCATATAACACATCAGGACTCCATTTCTGGCGTAAATGAAGCCCTTTTGGCCGTACCGATAGACTCCCAACTCTGCTGATTTTTATATAGCGAACCAGAAGCGTTATCGTTATGATTGATAAAAAGTTTTATTGACTAGATACCCGGACTTTGGTTGTAATTTTGAGACCTATGATGCAGACTGGGAGGTCGAGCTGGAGTCGCTTTCCCCGCTGCAAATGATTGAGTCGAATCAGACGCTCTGGCATACCGAGTGTTGGGAAATACGCCCCGGCATCTCGCTTCCCACAGCTATGCCGCAAGAAGCGGAACTCTACCCGATCCTGCAACACTTGAGATTGGTTAAGACAGACCAATTCTGTAAGTAATCGAACGATTATAAGCATTGCTGGGACTTTTAATTATTTGTCTGTGTTAAATCTCAACTCGAGTTGAACCTTCAAAGATATTTATGGATACTCAGGAAAATTTTCGCCCCGTTTCACGCGCAGGCGGACTGATTTAGATTTTATATATTGTGCACAATTCCGAAAACAGAATATTGTGCAGCCATACAAATTTTCAAAAAAATTATAAAAATCAGAAGATACAGAGAAATGTTTAGAATATGCCTTGAAATGATTAGGAGATAACCATAGAAATTTTCTCATTCAGGTTTCATTCCGGGCAAATAAGAATTTTCCTATTTTGTGGAATTTATTTCGATGCGGAATATAAAGAAAATCGGTTGAAATCGTATGATTTCAACCGATTTTTGATGGTCCGAGTGACTGGATTCGAACCAGCGGCCTCTTGAACCCCATTCAAGCGCGATACCAAACTTCGCCACACCCGGAAACAGCGCCGCTCTCAAGCAGCTTGTGTATTGTAGCACATTGCGCGGGACTTTTCAAGTATAATTTTCAAATTTTCCGCGTTTTTTGCACAGGGAAACGGCAAAAGGACGGCACGGGGTCGCCGTGCCGTCCTTTGTTGGTTTTTACAGCTTCTCTTCGTCGATCATTTCCTCGGTCACAATGGACTCGGGGGCAGTGTCGAGCTCAAAGTCACGGTACGCCTGCAAGCCGGAGCCTGCGGGGATGAGCTTGCCGATGATGACGTTCTCCTTCAGACCGACCAGGTGATCGACCTTGCCCTTGATAGCAGCATCGGTCAGGACCTTCGTGGTCTCCTGGAAGGACGCGGCGGACAGCCAGGACTCCGTTGCCAGAGACGCCTTGGTGATGCCCATGAGCAGCAGGCTGTCGGTCGCGGGGTGCAGATCGGTCTCGCCCGCGTCGATGCGCGCCTGGACCTTCTCATTCGCGTCGTCAAACTCATACACGTCGATGACCGTGCCGGACAGCAGGTCCGTATCGCCCGGGTCTTCGACCCTGACCTTGCGCATCATCTGCCGGATGATGACCTCGATGTGCTTTTCGTTGATGTCAACGCCCTGCTGACGGTACACGGCGAGAACGCCCTGCGTCAGGTAATCCTGCACAGCCTCCACACCGGAGATGCGCAGCACGTCGTGCGGGTTGAGCGCGCCGTCGGTGATGGGCTCGCCCTTCTTCACGCGCTTGCCGTGCTCGACCTTCAGACCCACGGAATACGGGACCTGATACTGCTTGACCTCGCCGTCGTCGGCGGTGATGGTGATGTCGCGCAGCGCGGTGCGGTGCGAATCGTCCACGTCCACAACGCCGTCGATCTCAGAGATCTGCGCCATCTTCTTCGGCTTGCGCGCCTCAAAGAGTTCCTCAACACGAGGCAGACCCTGTGTGATGTCGTCGCCCGCGACGCCGCCGGTGTGGAAGGTACGCATGGTCAGCTGCGTGCCCGGTTCACCGATGGACTGCGCAGCGATGATGCCGACCGCCTCGCCGAGGTTCACGAGCTCGGACGTGGCAAGGTTCATGCCGTAGCACTTGGCGCACACGCCGGACTTTGCCTTACAGCCAAGCACGGAGCGGACGTACACGCGGTCGATGCCGTGCGCCGAGAACAGCGCGGCGTCCTCCTCGCGGAGCATTTCGTCCTTGGAGTGCAGCAGCTCGCCGGTCTTGGGATCGGTGATGTCGTGCACGGGATAGCGGCCGCGGATGCGGTTTGCAAACGTGTCGATGAGCTGACCCTTTTCGTAGTAGTCGCCCTTCCAGCTGCCGCTGGTCGAGCCGCAGTCGAACTCGCGGATGATGACGTCCTGGCAGACGTCCACCATGCGGCGGGTCAGATAGCCGGAGTCGGCGGTACGCAGCGCCGTATCGGTCAGACCCTTACGAGCGCCTCGGGAGGAGATGAAGTACTCCAGAACGGACAGACCTTCGCGGAAGTTTGCCTTGATCGGGATCTCAATGGTACGACCGTTCGTATCCGCCATCAGACCACGCATACCGGCGAGCTGACGGATCTGGTTCATGCTGCCTCGAGCGCCGGAGTCCGCCATCATGAAGATCGGGTTGAAGCGCTTGAGGTTGCCCTGCAGGGCGTCGGTGACGTCCTTGATGGACTTTTCCCACTGCTGCACAGTCAGGCGGTAGCGTTCGTCGTTCGTGATAAAGCCGCGCTTATACTGGCGGTCGATCTTGACGACCTCCTGCTCGGTCTGGTGGATGAGTTCGTACTTCTTCTGCGGGATCTCCATATCCGCGATGGAAACGGTAATCGACGCCTTGGTGGAGTACTTATAGCCCAGAGCCTTGACGTTATCGAGCATTTCCGTGGAACGGGTGAAGCCGTTGATGCGGATACACTTGTCGATGATCTTGCCGAGCTGCTTTTTGCCAACAACAAAGTCGATCTCCAGCGGGAACTGATCGTCTACGGTCTCGCGCTTCTTAAAGCCGAGGTTCTGCGGGATGGCGGCGTTGATGATGAGCCGACCGACCGTCGCGTCGATGATGCGGTGCTCCTTCTTGCCGTCGATCTCAAGCTCTTTCCAGACCTTGATCGGATCGTGCATTTCGACGAGCCCTTCGGCATACGCCATCATTGCCTCGTCCTCGCTGTGGTACTGCTTGAACACCTCGCGCGGCTTCGTGCCGGCGGCGAGCGCCTGCTGCGCATACGTGCCGACGGTACGGACGAAGATATGGTTCTCTTCCTTAATATCCGCAGCGCTGTCCCATGTGTTCCAGATATAGATCTTCTGGTCGGGCGCGATCCGACCGGCGTTCACCGCCGCGACCGCCTCTTCCAGCGTCTCGAAATTGTCGTCCGCCTCGACCGGGCGATCGGTCTCATTCTCGAGCTGCGCGCCGGTGGTCTTGAGGTAGGTGTGATAGCCCTCCTGCGCGGGATCGTCCCAGATGTTGCGCAGCCAGATGGGCTTTTCGGGCGCGAGCTTGCCGCACTCGAGCAGCGGCATCACGTCGTGGATGCGCTCGAACGCGTCATAGTCATAGCGCTGATAGGTCAGATAGTATGTGCCGAGGATCATATCCTGCGTCGGCACGGTGACGGGCTTACCGTCCTGCGGACGCAGAAGGTTGTTCGCTGAGAGCATCAGCATACGCGCTTCCGCCTGTGCCTCCGCCGACAGCGGGACGTGAATTGCCATCTGGTCGCCGTCAAAGTCGGCGTTGAACGCCGTGCAGCACAGCGGATGGAGCTTGAGCGCGCGGCCCTCGACCAGCACCGGCTCAAACGCCTGAATGCCCAGGCGGTGCAGCGTCGGCGCGCGGTTGAGCATGACCGGGCGGTCCTTGATGATGTCCTCCAGAGCGTCCCAGACCTCGTCCTTGCCCTTGTCGATCATCTTCTTGGCGGACTTGATATTGTTGGCAAGACCGTCTTCAACGAGCTTTTTCATCACGAACGGCCGGAACAGCTCGATCGCCATTTCCTTCGGCACGCCGCACTGGTAGAGCTTGAGCTCCGGGCCTACGACGATAACGGAACGACCCGAATAGTCCACGCGCTTGCCGAGCAGGTTCTGACGGAAACGTCCCTGCTTGCCCTTGAGCATATCGGACAGCGACTTGAGCGCGCGGTTGTTCGCGCCCGTGACGGCGCGCCCACGGCGACCGTTGTCGATCAGCGCATCCACCGCTTCCTGCAGCATACGCTTCTCGTTGCGGATGATGATGTCCGGCGCGGAGAGCTGGATGAGGCGCTTGAGGCGGTTGTTGCGGTTGATGACGCGGCGGTAGAGATCATTGAGGTCGGAGGTCGCAAAGCGACCTCCGTCGAGCTGCACCATCGGGCGAAGCTCCGGCGGGATGACCGGCAGCACGTCCATGACCATCCACGTCGGGTCATTGCCGGAGACGCGGAACGCTTCCACGACCTCCAGACGTTTGATGATGCGCAGCTTCTTCTGCCCGGAGGCGCTTTTCAGCTCCGAACGCAGCTGCTCGGACAGCTCTTCGAGGTCGATCTGGCTCAGCAGCTCTTTGACTGCCTCCGCGCCCATGCCAGCCTTGAAGTCATCCTCATACTTTTCGCGCATATCGCGGTATTCTTTTTCGGACAGAACCTGATTTTTCGACAGCGGGCAGTCACCGGGATCGGTGACGATATAGCTGGCGAAATACAGCACCTTTTCCAGAATGCGCGGGCTGATGTCCAGCAGCAGACCCATGCGCGACGGGATGCCCTTAAAGTACCAAATATGGCTGCACGGTGCGGCAAGCTCGATGTGACCCATGCGCTCGCGGCGCACCTTGGCGCGCGTGACTTCCACACCGCAGCGGTCGCAGATCTTACCCTTGTAGCGGATCTTTTTATATTTTCCGCAGTGGCATTCCCAGTCCTTCGTCGGCCCGAAAATGCGCTCGCAGAACAGACCGTCGCGCTCTGGCTTGAGCGTGCGGTAGTTGATGGTTTCCGGCTTCTTGACCTCGCCATAAGACCATTCGTGGATCTTATCCGGGGAAGCAATACCGATCTTGATCGCGTCAAATGTTGCGTAACTCATTGTATTGCCACCTCCTTATTCATCGTCCGACGCACTGTCGGCGTAGCCGTCCGCCGCGTCGGAGAGCACATCGTCCTCATCCTGAAGCTCATAGCCTGCCTCGGCTGCCTCGTCCTGCTCCACGTTGTTGCCGGAGATCGGACCGTCGTACAGCGACAGCTCATCGCCCGCAAAGTTGATCGGACCGCCGTAGGTCGGCTCGTCGTCTTCTTCGTCCTTCAATTCGATCTCGTCGCCCTGCTCGTCGAGCACCTTGACGTCCAGACACAGCGACTGAAGCTCCTTCACGAGCACCTTGAACGACTCGGGCACGCCGGGCTTTGGCACGTTGTGACCCTTGACGATCGCCTCGTAGGTCTTGACACGTCCTGTCACATCGTCGGACTTGACAGTCAGAATTTCCTGAAGCGTGTACGCCGCACCGTAGGCCTCCAGCGCCCAGACTTCCATTTCGCCGAAGCGCTGACCGCCGAACTGCGCCTTGCCGCCGAGCGGCTGCTGCGTGACTAAGCTATACGGGCCGGTCGAGCGTGCGTGGATCTTATCATCGACCAGATGGTGGAGCTTGAGGTAGTACGGGTAGCCGACCGTGACGCGCTGGTCGAATGCTTCGCCCGTGCGCCCGTCGTACAGGACGCTCTTGCCGTCCTCGGCAACGCCTGCCTGCACCAGCAGCTCCCGAATTTCCTTCTCGTTCGCGCCGTCAAAGATCGGCGTTGCGACCTTCCAGCCCAGCGCATGGGCGGCGTAGCCCAGATGGACCTCGAGCACCTGCCCGATGTTCATACGCGACGGCACGCCCAGCGGGTTGAGCACGATGTCCAGCGGCGTACCATCCGGCAGGAACGGCATATCCTCCTGCGGCAGGATGCGCGAGACAACGCCCTTGTTGCCATGGCGGCCCGCCATCTTATCGCCGACGGAAATTTTACGCTTCTGCGCGATGTAAACGCGCACGACCTTGTTGACGCCCGGCGCGAGCTCGTCACCGTTTTCGCGGGTAAATTCCTTGACGTCCACGATGATGCCCGCCTCGCCGTGCGGCACCTTCAGAGAGGAGTCGCGCACCTCGCGCGCCTTCTCGCCGAAGATCGCGCGCAGCAGGCGCTCTTCCGCGGTCAGCTCCGTCTCGCCCTTCGGCGTGACCTTGCCGACGAGATAATCGCCCGACGTGACCTCCGCGCCGATGCGGATGACGCCGTTTTCATCCAGATCCTTCAGCGTATCCTCGCCGACGTTCGGGATGTCGCGGGTGATCTCCTCCGGCCCGAGCTTGGTATCGCGGGACTCGGTCTCGTATTCTTCAATGTGGATGGATGTGAACACATCCTCGCGCACAAGGCGCTCGTTGAGCAGGATCGCGTCCTCGTAGTTGTAGCCTTCCCACGTCATGAAGCCGATGAGCACGTTTTTACCCAGCGCGATCTCGCCCTGCGAGCAGGACGGACCGTCGGCGATGACCTGACCGGCCTCCACGCGCTCACCGACCGCGACGATTGGGCGCTGGTTGACGCACGTTCCCTGGTTGGAGCGCGCGAACTTCGTGAGCGTGAAGTCGGCGATGCTGCCGCTGTCGTAGCGGACGGAGATATGGTCGGCGGAGACCGCCGTGACCGTTCCGGCTTCCTTCGCGGTGATGCAGACCTCGGAATCGACCGCGCACTTGTGTTCGATGCCCGTGGCGACGATCGGCGCTTCGGTGACCATCAGCGGCACTGCCTGACGCTGCATATTCGCACCCATGAGCGCGCGGTTCGCGTCGTCGTTCTCGAGGAACGGGATGAAGGCAGTGGCGATGGAGGTCATCATCTTCGGCGACACGTCCACATAGTCGATCATGCTGCGCTCGACAGAGATGATCTCGTCGCGGTGACGGCACGTCACACGCGCGTTTGCAAGCCGCCCTTCGGCATCCAGAGGCTCGGACGCCTGCGCGACGTAGTAATCGTCCTCCACATCGGCGGTCATGTACTCGACGATGTCGGTGACCTTGCCGGTCTGCTTGTCGATCTTGCGGAACGGCGCTTCAATGAAGCCGTACTCGTTGATGCGCGCGTAAGACGAGAGGTAGTTGATCAGACCGATGTTCGGACCTTCCGGCGTCTCGATGGGGCACATTCTGCCGTAGTGCGAGTAGTGCACGTCTCGCACGTCGAACGATGCGCGCTCACGGGACAGACCGCCGGGACCCAGTGCGGACAGGCGGCGCTTATGCGTCAGCTCTGCCAGCGGGTTATTCTGATCCATGAACTGCGACAGCGGCGAAGAGCCGAAGAACTCCTTGATGACCGCCGTCACGGGACGGATATTGATGAGGCTCTGCGGGGTCACGACGTCGAGATCCTGAATGGTCATGCGCTCACGGATAACGCGCTCAAGACGGGTGAAGCCCACGCGGAACTGGTTCTGCAGCAGCTCGCCCACGCAGCGCAGGCGGCGGTTGCCGAGATGGTCAATATCGTCGGTCGTGCCCGCGCCCTGGATCATGCAGAACAGATAGTTGATGGACGCGAGAATATCGTCCTTTGTGATGTGCTTGGGCAGCAGCTCATCGCGGCGCTCTTCGATGGCGTCCTTCCAGCCGTCAGCGGGGACGGTCTGGAGCATTTCGCGCAGGACGCTGAACGAGACCTTTTCGCGGATGCCATATTCGGCGGGGTCGAAATCGACGAAGTTCTTCATATCGACCATGCCGTTGGAGAACACCTTCACGTCGCGCTCGCCGATGCGGATGATCGCTTCGTTCACGCCGCGCGCGGAAATTTCGCGTGCCTTTTCACGCGTGAGCGTTTCGCCGTCCATGGCGATGATCTCGCCCGTCATGGGGTCGGCGACCGGCTGCGCCAGCATCTGACCGGCAAGACGGCTCCAGATGTCCATCTTCTTATTGAACTTGTAACGACCGACCTTGGAAACATCGTAGCGGCGGGCGTCAAAGAACAGCGCGTTCAGGTATTCCTCGGAGCTTTCCACTGTGGGCGGCTCACCCGGACGCAGGCGGCGGTAAATTTCCAGCAGCGCCTCTTCACGCGTCTTGCAGGTGTCCTTCTCGAGCGTGGCGAGCAGGAACGGATCTTCGCCGAACAGCTCCTTGATCTGCGCGTCGCTGGAAACGCCCAGCGCGCGGACAAGGCACGTCACGGGAATTTTACGGTTTTTATCAATGCGGACGTAGGCGACACTGTTGAGGTCCGTCTCATATTCCAGCCATGCGCCGCGGTACGGGATGACCGTTGCGGAATAAATGTGCTGATCCGCCTTGTCCACCTCGTCGCCGTAGTACATGCCGGGGCTGCGGACGATCTGGGACACGATCACGCGCTCCGCGCCGTTGATGACAAACGTACCGCCGTTGGTCATCAGCGGGAAATCGCCCATGAAGATCTCCTGATCCTTGATCTCGCCCGTTTCCTTATTGTGCAGCCGCACGCGCACCTTGATGGGCTTTGCGTAGGTCGCGTCGCGTTCCTTGCACTCCTCCACCGTGTACTTCGGCGGCTCGTTCATGCTGTAGTCCAAAAAGCTCAGTTCAAGATTCCCGGTATAGTCGCAGATGGTGTCAACATCCTTGAACACCTCGTGCAGACCCTCGTTGAGAAACCATGCGTAGGAATCCTTCTGGATCTTCAGCATATTCGGGATGGGCAGGATCTCCTTGTGCTTCGCAAAGCTCTTTCGCAGGGTCTTGCCGTACATGACGTCCTGTGTGCTCGCCATTATGCTTCATCACAGCCTTTCTGTATGAGTTCTGTGTTTTTGATACGCCCGGATGTGTTGTAAAAACTTGTCCAAATGCCGCTTGCATATTCGCCACGGGGATGGTATAATCATTCCTGTAAAAAGGACACTGTGCGTGCGGCACATGCTGTGGCATTATGGACCAATATTTTATCACGGAAAGAATTGCTTGTCAATTCTTTCATTTTGTTTTTTTCGCCGAAATTGCACGCTTTTGGGCAACTGTTTTATGAAAATTCACCGTTTTGCCGATACGAAGTCTAAAAAACGCCGCGATGCTGATTGCATCGCGGCGATTGAGCGTTTCAAAAAAGTATTTTTGAAACGCTCTCAAACGAAAACCGCTTCGCTGGGTTTCCGTTTGAAAAGGCGTGCACTGCGCTGCGCGCATAATTTTTGTGCAAGCACAAAAATTCTACACTCCGCTTCGTGGGTAGAATTTTTGCCGACGTACACGCCGCCGGCAAAAATGCTTATAATCACTCTTGTGCCTGCTGGCGCAAAACTCTGCGAGGCTCTTTCGACAAGCTGAATCGCCGCGATGCTGATTGCATCGCGGCGATTGTTTGTTTATTCCATAAGTCCATACTTTTGTTTGACGCGGTCGAATTTTTCCAGCACCGGCAGCCCGGCGAACCACAAAAACAGCCACGTCGCCGCCGCGCGGATAAGATCGACCGGCAGACCCGTAAGATAGTAGCTCAAAAGCAGCTTCCAGTCGAGCGTCCGCGCCCAGATGAGCGCCGAAGCAGGGTTCATGATACCGCCGTAGATCACGACCGATGCGATCACACCGAACAGGCACAGCGACAGACGCGACCGCCGCAGCACGCCGCAGCGCGCCAGCACCCCGGCAAGGAAGCCGATGAGCCCCATCGCGAACATCTGAAACGGCGTCCACGGTCCTTGCGAAAACAGCACGTTCGAGGCAAGCATACTCAGCGCGCCGACAAGAAAGCCCGTCTCACCTCCGAATGCCACGCCTGCGAGGATCGTCAGCGCCACGACGGGCTTAAACTCCGGCAGCATGAACAGCGCCGCGCGCCCCGCCACATTCAGCGCACACAGCGCCGCGATGAGCACCAGCTCCCGCGGCTGCGGCTTGCGCCCCTCAAAGACGAGGAAAAACGGGATCATCGCTTCCAGCAGCACAAATAGAGAGATCAGATAATAATTTGTCACACCGAGCCGGCGGATGCCGAAGTACAGCGTCAGCGGGATGAGCAGCAGGATCAGCCCCGCGCACACGCGCGTGCGCACCGAAAGGCGCTGCTTTTTAAGCACAGGCTGCGCCGCGCGCGTCTCACCGCCCCGGCTGAAGCACAGCGCGCAGATAAAGATCGCGGCGATCAAAATTGCATACAATATGAGCTGTTTGCCTGCCGGGCGTGTCAAACCGTTTTCTGAAATCAGTTCGCTCAGATCGCTCACGCGCAGCGCCTGCACCGTCAGCCCCAGCGCGGCTGCGCCGCTGACCGCGCCCAGAATCTTGCGCCAGAGCGGCAGCTTTTGCATCGCCCGCTCCTGCGGCGGCTGCGGCAGCGGCGGCACATCGTCCGGCAGCGCGTCCGCCTCCGGCAGCGGCGCGCCGCACGCGGCGGCAACGTCCCGCACCGTGACCGCGCCGGGAAGCAGCTCCCGCGCGATGCGGTCGGCGGCGGTCGTATAGAAGCAGTTGCCGGAGAAAAACGCCCGGGGCGTTCCCTCGGCGGTAATGCCGCCGTCAAAAAACAGCGCGCAGCGGTCTGCAAACTCGGCGCAGAACTCCACGTCGTGGCTGACCGTGACGATCGTCACGCCGCCCACCTGAAGCTCGCGCAGGATCTGCGCGAGCTGGCGCTTGAACGCCGCGTCCAGCCCCTTGGTCGGCTCGTCCAGCAGCAGAATATTCGGCACGCAGAGCAAAATTTTCGCCAGCGCCGCGCGCTGCTGCTCGCCGCCGGAAAGATCGTAGGGATGCCGGTCCAGCAGCCCGTCCAAGCGGCACAGCGCCACCGCGCGCGCAAGGCTCTCTTCGTCGCGGCAGACGTCCCTCAGATCCTCGCGCACGGTCTTTTTGACGAACAGTGTCTGCGGGTCTTGCGGCAGCAGCCCCACGCGCCCATGCGCCGCGACCTCGCCGCGCAGCGGCTTCAAAAGCCCCGCCAGCACGCGCAGCGTCGTGGATTTTCCCGCGCCATTCGCGCCCAGCAGCGCATAATGCTCGCCCCGGCAGACCGTCATCGTCAGTCCGCGCAGCACCTCCGGCGCGTCCTGTTCATAGGCAAACCACACCTCATGCACCGCGAGCACCGGCTCAGTCTGCGCGCGCACGCGCTCCGGCGGAAGTTCGCCGAGCTTATGGTTCGCCGCGTACTCATGCAACCACGCGCGCCCCTCGCAGACCGTGACAGGGCAAATTCCATCGGAATCCGTCGCGCCCCAGATGCGCATGGCGGCGGGCATGGCGTAAAACATCCCGCTCCCGCGCTCCCGCAGCAGCGCGCCGACCTCGCCCGGCGCGGCGCAGCACAGCAGCCGCCCGTCCTCCAGAACGGCGGCGCGCCCGGCGTAGCTCAGCGCCTCCTCCAGGCGGTGCTCGCTCAGGATGACCGTTGTGCCAAGCTCACGGTTGATCCTGCCCAGCACGGCGAGAAAATCCGCCGCCGCGATGGGGTCGAGCTGGCTCGTCGGCTCGTCGAGCAGCAGCACGCGTGGCTGCATCGCCATTACGGACGCCAAACTCAAAAGCTGCTTCTGTCCGCCGGACAGCTCCGATACATTCTTGTAAAACCAGTCCTGAATCCCAAAAAACGCCGCCATTTCGGCAACGCGCCGTCGGATGACCGGCGTTTCATAGCCCAGTGATTCCAGCCCGAAGGCAAGCTCGTGCCAGACCTTGTCGGTCACGACCTGATTTTCGGGATCTTGCAGCACAAAGCCGATCGCGCCCGCCTGTTCGCCGCGCGCGACCTGCTCCAGCGGCACACCGCCGAATATAATATCCCCGCTGCGCGCGCCGTGCGGCGCGATCACGCTCTTGAGCTGCCGCAGCAGCGTCGATTTGCCGCTGCCGGACGCGCCGCAGAGCACCAGAAATTCCCCATCTGCCACCGTGAGCGAGACCTCCCGCAGCGCGGGGGCTGTTTCGCCCGGATATGTAAACGTCAGCTTGCAGATCTCATAGCACGCCACGCGAAGTCCTCCCTCCAATCCAGGATCAGCGGCATCAGGCACAGCGCCGCGTAGGCAAACAGAAAGCTCACCGACCATACCGTCACTTCCCCCGCGTGCACGGCGGGATAGTAGCGGAACGCCATTCCCCCGCCGATCCAGCCCGCCGCCACGAAAAAGCCCAGCCCCAAGATCAGCAGCAGCGCCGCACGGTCACGGTCCGTAAAGCGGTAGATGGAAAAGCTCGTCCGCCCCGGCAGCCCGTAGCCGCGCGAGCGCATGGAGTCCGCCGTGTCCAGCGCGTTTTCGAGACTCCAGGTTATCATTGCCGACACCACCGCCGCAAAGGCGCGCACGCGCCCAAAAAAGCCGCGTTCCCCGCGCCCCAGCGCCTTCTGCGCCTGCCGCACGCGGCGGTACTGCGCCGCAAAGCGCGGCACGAAGCGCAGCGTCATCGAAAGCACGAGTGAGAGCGCCGGGATCACGCGCCCGAACAGGTAGACGAATTTATCCGAGGTCATCACGGCGTTAAAGCTCACGAACCACAGCACCACGCACCCCAGCATCACCGCCGCCGCCGCGCCGTAATAGAGTGACTCCAGCGTCAGCGGGTTGCCGGACGGCAGATAGGCAAGGATCGTCACGCCCTCATGATTGAACGCCGGGTTTAAGATCGCCGCCAGCAGCATCATCGGCAGCAGGTACAGCAGCGTCCTGCGCACGCGCGCGCCCCCCTGCACGCGCGCGCAATAGCCCGCCGCGCCGCAAAACGACGCCAGCAGATACGCCGGGTGCATCAGGCACATGGAAAACACGAGCACCAGCGCGTAAAATATGAAGTTCACACACGGGTGATAGCCCGCAAATGCGTCGCGCCGCGCCATACTATTGCCCCTTTACGTCTGTACTTCGTCCAATTCCGCGCCGACGTCCTGCCCCAGGTCGCAGGTGTACTGCCAGAGAATCACATCGCCGTCCTTCAGCTCATACCGGCTGCATCCGTAGTTCGGAAACCAGCCGTTCACGCTGTAGACCCAGCCGGACAGCGCCCCGGCGTCAAATTCATAGAGATTGCCGATGCCCTCGATATACGCCGAGTCGTACACCGGCGTTTTGGAAAATTCCATGTGGAGCTTATTGGACTGGCAGACGCGCTGCAAAACGTCAAACACGCTCTCGCCCTCGGAGAATGTCACCTGCGTTTCGGGCAGCAGCCAGCCGTCCGGCGGGGTAAGCTCCGCCTTTTCCGGCGCAAGCGCATCGGTCTTGTCCAAAAGCGTCGCGCAGGAGATGGAGATGGTGCAGGTGTTTTCCCCCGCCTCCGCCGCGCCCGCAGCGCAGCCGCACAGCAGCAATAAGGTCAGCACCAGCGCCAGAAGCGCCCGGAGCTTTCGTTTCATAGACAGTCTCCCCTCCCCGGAAAAATACCAAAAGCGGCTGCACAAAAAGGCTGTGCAGCCGTTTTTTACTTAGCAATAAAAGTCCTTGATCTTTTTTGCACGCGACGGATGGCGCAGCTTGCGGATCGCCTTGTTTTCGATCTGGCGGATGCGCTCGCGCGTCACGCCGAAGATCTGCCCGACCTCCTCGAGCGTATGCGTTCTGCCGTCAAACATACCGAACCGCATCCGCAGCACGTCCGCCTCGCGGTCGGTCAGCGTACTGAGAATTTCAGTCAGCGCCTCGGCAAGCAGCGTGTTGGACGTTGCGTCGGCGGGCGACGGCGTGTTGTCATCCTCCACGAACGAGCCGATGGTCGTATCCTCTTCATCGCCCACGGGCATATCCAGCGACAGCGTATCCGCCGCCGTGCGGTTTGCCTCGATAATCTTTTCGATCGGCAGATTCAGCTCCGCCGCGATCTCCTCCAGCGACGGCTCGCGCCCGAGCTCCTGCACGAGCTTGCGGTTGCAGCGGGTGGCTTTGTTGATGACCTCCACCATATGCACCGGCACGCGGATGGTCCGCGCCTGATCGGCGATGGCGCGTGTGATCGCCTGCCGGATCCACCAGGTGGCATATGTAGAGAATTTGTTTCCCTTTGTATAGTCGAACTTATCGACCGCGCGGATCAGACCCGTGTTGCCCTCCTGGATCAGGTCCAGAATGTGCAGACCGCGCCCGGAGTATTTTTTCGCAATGGATACGACCAGGCGCAGATTCGCCTCCGTCAGCTTGTCCTTGGCCGCCTTGTCACCCTCGGCGACGCGGCGCGCCAGCTCGATCTCCTCGTCGGCGGACAGCAGGCGCACCTGACCGATCTCCTTGAGGTACATCCGCACCGGGTCGTCCAGATTATACTCTGCCGCCAGCTCCAGCGGATCGACCAGCTCTTCCTCTTCGCCCGCTTCATGCAGATCAACTGGGTCCATATCCATCGCCAGCGAATCATCGGACATCTCCAGATCCAGCTCCGCACCGACGACCGGGATGCCCAGCGCGTCGAACGTATCGTAGATCTGCTCGATCTTCTCGACCGGCAGATCCAGCTTTTCCAGCTCAGCCGTCAGCTCCGATGCCTGGATCGTTCCCTCGCGCTTCGCTTTTGCGATCAGCGCGGAAACACGCTCCATCGCGTCGTTTTCCGCCGGCTGCGCATTTTTTGCATTTGCCATCTCTCAGCTCATCCTCATCCGTGTATCATCCTGCGCAGTCTATGCCGCGCAACGATTGATTATACACCCGAAGCCGACATTTTTGCAAGACTTTTCACAAAAAATATCAGAATATATCTATTTTCTCTTTTTGATCCGCTTTCTGCGGGTCAAATCTCCATGATAACCGGCAAAATCATCGGGTTACGCTTCGTAGTCTTGAAGAGGTAGCCCGAGAGGTCGTTTTTGATGTTTGCCTTCAAAACGCCCCAGTCGCTGCGTCCGCCGGAGCGGCTGCGGTCGATGGCGTGCGCGGCGACGGAGCGCAGCGCGTCCATGAGGTCCTCCGATTCCTTTACATACACGAACCCGCGTGTGATAATGTCCGGTCCTGTGATGACGCTGCCGTCCTCCGACGAGATATTCACGACCACGACGATCATGCCGTCCTGCGCCAGATGCTTGCGGTCGCGCAGCACGACGCTGCCCACGTCGCCCACGCCCGTGCCGTCCACGAGCACCTTGCCCGCGGGCACGGTGCCGCCCCATTTGCACGTCGCCTTCGTCAGCTCCAGCACCTTGCCGATGTCGCTGATGAAAATATCCTTCGGGCTCATGCCCATGCTCTGCGCCAGCTTGGAGTGCGCCTGCAAATGGCGCTGCTCGCCGTGCACCGGGATAAAGAAGCGCGGCTTTGTGAGCGCGTGGATGATCTTGAGCTCCTCGCGGCAGGCGTGCCCGGAGACGTGCAGCTCTGCGAACTTGTCGCAGATGACCTCCGCGCCCTTGCGGTAGAGCTCGTTGACGATGCGGCTGACCGCCTTTTCGTTGCCGGGGATGGCAGAGGCGGAGATAATGACGCGGTCGCCCGCCTGGATCTCGACCTGCCGGTGACCCGAGAACGCCATGCGGTACAGCGCCGACATATTCTCGCCCTGCGAGCCGGTGGAAACGATGACGATCTTGTTCTTCGGCAGCGACTTGATGGCGTTGATGTCCACCAGCGTGCCGTTCGGGATCTTCAGATACCCCAGCTCTGTGGAGACCTTAAGGATATTTTCCATGCTGCGCCCGGTCACGGCGACCTTGCGCCCGTATTTGTGCGCCACCGTCAGCAGGCTTTGCAGGCGGAAGGCGTTGGAGGCGAACGTCGTGACGATGATGCGCTGGTTGCAGCCGGCAAACTGCCGGTCAAAGCTGTCGGCGACGACACGCTCCGACGGTGTAAAGCCCGGGCGCTCCACATTCGTCGAGTCGCACAGCAGCGCCAGCACGCCCTCACGACCCAGCTCGCCAAAGCGCGTCAGGTCGATCATGCCGTCCTCCGACGCGGAGTCGATCTTGAAGTCGCCGGTAAAGATCACCGTGCCGACCGGCGTTTTGATCGCGAACGCGACCGCGTCGGCGATGGAGTGGTTCACATGGATGAACTCCACCGTAAAGCAGCCCGCCTTCACGACCTCGCCCGCCTCGTGCGTGTAGAGCTTGACGGACTTTTCCAGATGGTGCTCCTCCAGCTTGAGGTTCACGATGCCCGCCGTCAGGCGCGTTGCATGGATGGGGCACTTGAACTCCTGCATGGCGTAGGGAATGCCGCCGATGTGGTCTTCATGCCCGTGCGTGAGGAACATCCCACGGATCTTCTGCTGGTTCTTCACCAGATACGACACATCCGCGATGACCAGATCCACGCCGTACATATCATCCTCCGGGAAGCCAAGCCCGCAGTCGATGATGATGATGTCCTTTCCGTATTCCAGGACGGTCATGTTCTTGCCGATCTCGTTGAGACCGCCAAGGGGTATAATTTTCAGTTTTTCTGCCAAAATTGAATCACCTTTCCAAATTTTCAGTATGTATGTTGGGTTAAATCGTTTCCTGACGGCGCAACGCGCCGCCGCACCGTCCGCTGCCGAAAACGGCAGATGGGCAGTGTAAAGCCGCGTACACCCGCGTGTTCCTCCTGCCCTGCATCGCAGAAGACTCCCACATGGGTCTACGCTCAGGTATGAAATTGCTTCTATCCCGATGCGCCGCATGGCGCAAAAGCACAAATCAAGCGTGCCGCCGCGCTTCAAGCGGCACTTCTGATTTATTATAGCATAGTTTTTCGCCAAAGTATACAAGTTTTTTTCATATTTTTTGTCGAACTTGCAGACTGAATCGTTTTTTCCGCACCGAGCGCATGGCAAGTTCACGCGAAATTTGCCGACATCATGCTTGTGTTTCGCATTCGGCTCTGCTATAATGTAGGAACATCGTGGGGGAATCTATCCACAGAGAGGGGGCGCTGCCTGTGAACCGCCATGTTTCAAAGCTCTTACAGCCGGGTACTGTCTGGTATTGCGTGGTCATGCTTCTGTTCGCGGCGGCGACCGCGGTCGTGGGTTATTTCGGGCTGCAAAAGGGCGAAATGCTCGCCGCCATCCTCGCCGTGTGCGAATTTGCAGTGACGGCGCTGGTGTTCGTGTTCAGCCGCGTCCGCTTTGCGCGCCGCAAGCGCATCCTCATGGAATACGTCCAGAGCGCCACGGATTCCGTGGGCGTCTCCGTCCATTCCGGCACGCCCTTCCCCATGGCGGTGCTGCACCTGCCGGAAAACGAGATCATCTGGGGCAACGACGCGTTTTACGCCATCACGGGTCTTACGGACTCCACCCGCTATCAGACGATGGACGCCATCATCCCCGGCTTTACCACCGAGTGGCTGCGCGAGGGGCGCAGCGAGCTGCCGGGCGACCAGACCATCGGCGGGCGGCGCTACCGCGTATACGGCAACTACGTCCGCTCAGAGGAAGAGGAAGCCACTGTCAAGCTGGCGACCATCTACTTTGCGGATATGACCGAAATGTTCAACATCCGCGACGAATACCTCCGCACGCGCCCGATCGTGTCGATCGTCCTCATCGACAACTACGACGAGCTGACGAACAACCTCTCCGACGGCAAAATTTCCAATCTGGACGCGCAGATCAACGAGACCATCCAGAGCTGGCTGGGCGACCGCCACGCGCTCATGCGCAAGGTCGAGCGCAACCGCTACCTGCTGATTTTTGAAAATAAAGACCTCACCGCGCTGCAAAGCGAAAAATTCGCGCTGCTGGAAAGTATCCGCGCCGTGGTCAATCCCTCCGGTGTCGCCGCAACGGTGTCGCTCGGCATCGGCAAGGACGGGCAGTCGTTTGAGGAAAACTATAATTTTGCCATGCTCGCCATCGAGATGTCCCTCTCGCGCGGCGGCGATCAGGCGGTCATCAAGGACCGCTACAATTTCACGTTCTTCGGCGGGCGCACAAAAGAGACCGAGCGCCGCACCAAGGTCAAATCCCGCGTGGTGGCAAGCTCCCTGTCGGAGCTCATCGCGCAGTCGAGTCAGGTGTTCATCATGGGGCACCGCATGGCAGACCTCGATTCCGTCGGCGCGGCGGTGGGTCTTGTGAGCCTGTGCCGCAAAAAAGAACGCCGCGTGCGCATCGTGCTCGACCTCGAAAATAACGCCGCAAACTCCCTCATCGCAGAGCTGCGCGCGCAGCCGGAATACCGCGACCTGTTCATCTCCGGCGAGGACGCGCTGGTGGAGGCGGACAGCCACACGCTGCTCATCATCGTCGATACGAACCGCCCCGATCAGGTAGAGTCCAAGGCGCTGCTGGAATCCGTGCCGCGTGTGGCGGTCATCGACCATCACCGCCGCGCGGCGGACTATATCGAGCAGATCGTGCTGAACCTGCACGAGCCGTTCTCGTCCTCTGCGTCGGAGTTGGTCACGGAAGTGCTCCAGTACGCGCTCGATCCCGGCGATATTCGCCCGCTTGAGGCGCAGGCGCTGCTGGCGGGCATCGTGCTCGACACCAAGAATTTCAGCGTCCGCACCGGCTCGCGCACGTTTGAGGCGGCGGCGTTCCTGCGCCGCACCGGCGCTGACACCGTGGACGTCAAAAAGCTCTTCCAGAGCGATCTGGATGCGACCGTCGCCCGCTACCGCGTGGTGCAGGCGGCGCGGCTGTACCGCAACGAGATCGCCATCGCCGCCTATCCCAGTACGCTCTCGCGCACCGTGGCGGCGCAGGCTGCGGACGAACTGCTGAATATCTCCGGCATCCTCACGTCGTTTGTCCTCTACCCCGCGGGCGAGCAGGTCATCATCTCCGCCCGCTCCATCGGCGAGTGCAACGTGCAGGTCGTGCTGGAGGCGCTCGGCGGCGGCGGCAACGCCGCAACGGCGGGCGCGCAGGTCAAGGGCAAGCCGCTGCGTGAGGTTTTGGAGGCGCTGGTCGCGTCCATCGACAAATTTTACGAAAATTCCTGACTTTTCAGACATTCCATCCGAAAGGAGCTACCTACTATGAAGGTTATTTTAACGCAGGACATCCGCGGCAAAGGCAAGCGCGGGCAGATGATCGAGGTCTCCGACGGCTACGCCCGCAACTATCTGCTGCCGAAAAAGCTGGCGCAGGAGGCGAACGCGGACAACGTCAATACGATGAAAATGAACGACAAAGCCACGGCGGAGCGTCAGGCGAAAGAACGCGCCGAGGCGATGGACATCAGCAAAAAGATGAAGGACTTCACCGTCACCGTCACCGCCAAGGGCGGCGGCGCGGGTCGTCTGTTCGGCTCGGTCACTAACACTGAAATTGCCGAAGCACTGGAGCAGCAGCAGAAGATCAAGCTCGACAAGCGCAAGATTGTCCTCGATGAGCCGATCAAAACGACGGGGCTTTACACCGTCAAGTGCAAGCTCGGTTATGAAATCACCGGCGACCTGAAGGTCGAAGTGAAAGAGGCATAATACGCACGCGCGGGAGGCGCGGCTTGGAAGGAAGTGAATCGTATGGATGATCTGCTCACCCGGCAGGCGCCGCAGGCGCTGGAAGCGGAGCAGTCGGTGCTCGGCTCTATGCTCATCGATGAGCGCTGCGTGCCGGATGTGATCGGGATACTCCGCCCGGAGGAGTTCTATCTTCGCCAGAATCGGGAGATCTACGAGACCATCTATGCGATGTTCAACTTCTCCGAGCGCATCGACCCCGTCACCGTGCTCGACAAGATGAAAGAGCGCGGCGTGTATGACGAGCAGCGGTCGTATGACTACATCGCACAGCTTTTGCAGATCACGCCCACTGCGGCAAACGTCAAGCAGTACTGCGCCATCGTGCACGATAAGGCGCTCATGCGCGACCTGTCCACCGCGGCAGACGAGATCAACGACATGGTCTACGACGGCAGCGGCACGGCGCAGGATATGCTGGAGGCGGCGGAGAAAAAGGTCTTTTCTCTGCGCCGTGAAAACTCCGGCGACAGCTTACAGCACATCGGCAAGGTGCTGGTAAACGTCTATGACCGGCTCGAGGAGCTGGCGCAGTCCGACAGCACCATCCCCGGTCTTTCCACGGGGCTGTTCGATCTGGACCGCAAGATCAGCGGTCTCAACAAGTCCGATCTTCTGCTCATCGCAGCGCGCCCCGGCATGGGCAAAACATCGCTCGCGCTCAATATCGCGCTGAACGTGGCGAAAAAATACCCCAAGACAGTCGCATTCTTCTCCCTCGAAATGTCGCGGGAGCAGCTCGCGCTGCGCCTGCTTTCCAACGAGAGCTTTCTGGATAACCAGAAGCTCGTCACCGGGCAGCTCACGGACGAGGACTGGGGCAAGCTCTCCATCGCCTCCTCCGCGCTCAGCCAGACCGACATCCGTGTGGATGATAATCCGTCCATCACCGTGGCTGAAATGAACGCCAAGTGCCGCCGGCTCGACAATCTCGGGCTGGTGCTCATCGACTACCTACAGCTCATGACCGCCGCCGCGCCCGGCAAAACGGGCGAAAACCGCGTAAACGTGGTCAGCGAGATCTCCCGCGCGCTCAAGATCATGGCAAAGGAGCTGAATGTGCCGGTCATCTGCCTCAGCCAGCTCTCCCGTGCCAACGAGAGCCGCACGAACAAGCGCCCCATGCTCTCTGACCTGCGCGAATCCGGCGCAATTGAACAGGACGCCGACTCGGTCATGTTCATCTACCGCGACGACTACTATAACGAAAACTCGGAGGAAAAGAACGTCGCCGAGTGCATCGTCGCCAAAAACCGCCACGGCGAGACCGGCACGGTCAAGCTGCAATGGCTGCCGCAGTTCACCACGTTCTCCAATCTGGAGTGGAAGCATGAGGGATAAGGTGCTCGCTTTCTGGCGCGCGCAGGCGCTGCCGGAGGATACCGCCGTCACCTGTGCCGTCTCCGGCGGCGCGGACTCCGTGGCGATGCTGCACTGCCTGCGCTCGCTGCAAGACGAGCTGTGCCTGACTGTGCGTGCCGCGCACTATAATCACCATCTGCGCGGCGCGGAATCGAACCGCGACGAAGCGTTCGTCCGCGAGCTATGTGAGAATTGGGGCGTTTCCCTCACTGTCTCCGGCGGAGACGTCGCCGCGCGCGCTGCTGAAACCGGCGAAAGCGTCGAAGAAGCCGCACGCCGGATGCGCTATGCGTTTTTCTCGTCGCTGAATGGCTTCATCGCCACGGCGCACACCGCCGACGACAATCTGGAAACGGTGCTGCTCAATCTCGTCCGCGGCACGTCGCTGCGCGGGCTGTGCGGCATCCCGGTCCGGCGCGATCAGTTTCTCCGCCCGCTTCTGCCCTGCACGCGGCAGGATATTCTGGACTATCTCGCGCAAAACGCGCTCCCCCATGTGGAGGATTCCACAAATGCGCAGCCCGGCTGCGTGCGAAACCGCCTGCGGCAGCAGGTCGTGCCGCTGCTGCGGCGCGAAAATCCGCGTCTGGCGGAGCAGACGCTCTCCATGACGCTGCGCCTTCGCGCCGATGACGACGCGCTGGACGCTACCGTCCGGCAGGCGCTCGAACGAGCTGCCGACAAAGACGGCTGGCGATGCTCCGCGCTGCTGGCGCTCCCCGATGCGCTGCGTGCGCGGGCGGTGCGCGCCATTCTCGATACCAAACGCGTTCCCCGCATCGCCGAGCGGCACATTGCCGCCGTGCTGCGCCTCATCGCCTCGCCCGACCCGTCCGCGCGCTGTGATCTTCCCGGCGGCGTGGTCGCGGCGCGGGAATATGACCGTCTGCTGCTGAAGCCGTCGCAGCCCGCGCCCACATGGAGCGCCGTGCCGCTGAAGCTCGAACAGTGGACAGACCTGCCGCAGCTCGCGCTGCGCGTATTCGCCGGAACGGACAAAAATGCGCAGCCGGACGGCAAGACAGTATTCGCCCTCCGCCGTGCGGATGTGGATGCAGCCGCGCTCTGCGTCCGCCCCCGGCTGACCGGCGACGCGCTGCGCCTTCCCGGCGGGCGCAAGACCCTCAAGCGGTGGATGATCGACCGCAAGCTCCCGCGCGCACAGCGGGATACTGTCCCCGTGATCGCCGATGACGGCGGCGTGCTCGCAGTGTACGGCATGGGGGCGGATCTGGATCGTATGGCAGGCATCGCGGACGATGCCATGATCATAAAAATAGAGAAAGAGGACACGAGTCGCTATGATTAACAGCTTTGACATGATGCAGGACATTGAGCGGGTTCTTGTAACGGAGGAGGAAATTCACGCGCGCATTCGTGAGGTCGGCGCGCAGATCGCCGAGGACTACCGCGGCAAGCGCCCCATTCTGGTGGGCGTTCTCAAGGGCGTCGTTCCGTTTTTTGCGGAGATGGCAGCCGCCATCAGCATCCCCGTGCAGGAGGATTTCATGTGCGTCACGTCCTTTGAGGGCGGCACGGCATCCACCGGCAAGCTGACCTTCCGCAAGGACATCGACCACGACATCGAGGGTCGTGACGTCATCATTCTGGAGGACATCATCGACTCCGGCAGCACGCTGCGCCTGATCGTCGATCTGTTCCGGCAGCGCAAGCCCAATTCCGTCAAGATCTGCACCCTGCTCGATAAGCCCTCCGGGCGCAAGGTCGATCTGACGCCGGACTATGCCTGCTTTACCATCCCGGCGGCGTTCGTGGTCGGCTTTGGGCTGGACTATGAGGATTATTACCGCAATCTGCCGTTCGTCGGCGTGCTCAAGCCCTCGGTCTATCAGGACTGACCGCTCTGAGCGGCAAGGAGGCTCTTTTTGAACAACCAGAAAAATACCCTGCTGCCCTCGCTTTTGTTTCTGGTGGTCGTTGCCGCGCTCGTACTGGTGGTCGGGCGGCTCTCGTCCGCTCCGGCAAAGCAGCTTTCCTATTCTGAGGTGCTCGACCTGTTTGAAACGGAACAGGTCGAGTCCTTTGTGCTGGAAGGCTCGACGCTGACGCTCACGCTTCGTGACGCGGACGCGAACACGAGCTCGCCGTATGCGAAGATCGGCGACACGGAAACGTTCCACAAGGATCTGGATGCGCTCATCGCCGAGCAGAGCGCCGGCGGCGTTCTGACGTCCTACGACTACCTGCCCGAGCCGCCTGCGCCGTGGTATCGCGCGGCGCTGCCGTATGTGCTGGCAGGGCTGGCGCTGCTGTTCGTGTGGGTGCTCATGCAGAACCGCGCAGGCGGCGGTCCTGCGGCGATGTCGCAGTTCACGCGCGCCGATGCGCGCCTCGGTCCTGACAAGCGCGACCCCGTCACGTTTGACGACGTCGCAGGCGCGGATGAGGAAAAGGCGGAGCTTCAGCAGATCGTAGACTTTTTGCGCGACCCCAAGCGCTTTGCCGCCATGGGCGCGCGCGTACCGCGCGGCGTGCTGCTCGTCGGACCTCCGGGCACGGGCAAAACGCTGCTGGCGCGCGCCGTCGCGGGCGAGGCGGACGTGTCGTTCTTCTCCATCTCCGGCTCGGATTTTGTGGAGCTGTATGTCGGCGTGGGCGCAAGCCGCGTGCGCGACCTGTTCCAGCAGGCAAAAAAGCTCGCGCCGTCGATCGTGTTTATTGACGAGATCGACGCCGTCGGGCGTCAGCGCGGTGCGGGGCTCGGCGGCGGACACGACGAGCGCGAGCAGACGCTCAACCAGCTCCTCGTGGAGATGGACGGCTTCGGCAAAAACGAGGGCGTGATCGTCATGGCGGCGACGAACCGCAAGGACATCCTCGACCCCGCGCTGCTGCGCCCGGGCCGCTTTGACCGCCAGATCTACATCGGCGCGCCCGACTGGCGCGGACGCGAAGAAATTCTGCGCGTACACGCCAAGGATAAGCCCATCGCCGACGATGTCGATTTTGAAGCGCTTGCCAAAACGACGGCAGGCTTTACCGGCGCGGACCTTGCGAATCTCGTGAACGAAGCGGCGCTGCTCGCCGTGGAGCGGGAGCATCCCGCCGTCACGCGCGCAGACCTTGAGCAGTCGATGATCAAGGTCATCGCCGGACCTGAAAAGCGCAGCCGCATCGTCTCCCCCAACGAGCGCAAGCTCACCGCCTATCACGAGGCGGGGCACGCCGTTGCGATGTATCACCTGCCCACGCAAGACCCTGTTCATCAGATCACCATCGTCCCGCGCGGAGGCGCGGGCGGCATGACCATCAGCCTGCCGCAGGACGATCGCAGCTACGCCTCGCGCAACGAGCTCTTTGACGAGATCGTCGCGCTGCTAGGCGGGCGCGTCGCCGAGCAGATCATGCTGGACGATATTTCCACCGGCGCGTCCAACGACCTGCGCCGCGCCACGGCGCTCGCGCGCGAGATGATCACCAAATACGGCATGAGCGAGCGCATCGGGCCTGTGTCTTACGCTGAGGAAGGCGAGATTTTTGTCGGACGCAGCATGGAAAAGACCAAGCCGTATTCCGAGCGCATCGCGGGCGATATTGACGCCGAGGTGCATGAGCTGCTGCAAAAGGCTTATGACGCCTGTGCGCGCCTGCTGCGCGAGAATGCGCCGCAGCTCACGCAGGTCGCCGAGTTCCTGCTGGAAAATGAAACGATGGACCGCGCGCAGTTTGAAGCGATGATGCGCGGCGAGCCTGTTTGACCCGTTTTGACCCAAAGGAGGCAATTGTATGCGCGAAAGTAAGCTCACCCGCCAGCAGGCACTCGACCTGCTGCGGCAGTATAACAAAGAGCCGTTCCACATCCAGCACGCGCTGACCGTGGAGGGCGTCATGCGCTGGTACGCGAACGAGCTGGGGCATTCCGACGAAGCCGATTACTGGGCGGCGGTCGGTCTGCTGCACGACATTGACTTTGAGCTCTACCCCGAGCAGCACTGCCAGAAAGCGCCGGAGCTGCTCGCCGCGGGCGGCGTGGGCGAGGATATGATCCACGCCATCTGCTCGCACGGCTACGGCATCTGCTGCAACATTGAGCCGCAGGAGGAGATGGAAAAGGTCCTCTTCGCGGCGGACGAGCTGACGGGGCTCATCTGGTCGGCGGCGCTGATGCGCCCGTCGAAGAGTGTGCAGGACATGGAGCTGAAAAGCCTCAAAAAGAAGTATAAAGACAAAAAATTCGCCGCCGGCTGCTCGCGCGACGTCATCCAGACCGGCGCGGAGCGCCTCGGCTGGGAGCTGGATACGCTTCTGGAGCGCACAATCCTCGCCATGCGAAGCTGCGAGGAATCCGTCGCCGCTGAATTGGCAGCGCTGGGGCTGGCATAACGCTTATACTAGAATCTGTTAAAAAGCTTGAAGAGCTTTTTATAGCGCCAACGGCGCGTCAGATTCTGCATGAGACGGCGCAGCGTGCATTCGCACGATGCGAGTGTGCGTAGCACACGGGATTCTTGATTCAATATTTTAAT
>JALFSI010000019.1:0-11904 GCA_022779365.1 Clostridiales bacterium | reverse complement strand
GTTGCTGCTCCGCCCCGACACGCGGTGCAGCCCCTTGACCGCCAGCACGCTCTCAGGGATCGCCTCGCAGTAAAAATACTCCTTCCACTGGTCAGCCAGCACGCCGCCGGCCGCACCCAATGCAGCTTTGATAAGACCCATCGCTATGTACTCCTTTTCTCGTTATTATGCCCAGGGATCTTCCGCCGCAGGAATACGGATGCCGCTGAGGATGCTGGAGTATTCCCAGAGGAACCATTCGCCGGTCGATGCCTTCTGCCGCAGCTTCATCGGCCGCGGCGAATCCGCACCCGCCGTTTTCAGGAACACGCGCAGATACCCCGGCTCAATGTCCTGCGGTCTGGGATCTGCCAGCACCTTCAGCGTGTACGGCGTCTGCGGATGATAGCCGTTTCCGGGCGCTGCGCCTTCAAAATACGCCAGCGGCAGATAGGACTTTCCGCGCAGCCGGTCGCGCAGGAACTGCGCATCGTAGGGCGTCATGGGTCTTGGACCGCGCAGAATATTCATCGCGGCAGTGCCCGCGTCCTTATCCTTGTCAAACAGTGCCAGCGCACACAGAAACAGAGCGCAGATGTCCTCCGGATGCCGCCCCCTGGCGGCAAGTGCTTCAAATTCCTGCAAATTCTCCGGGAGCTTCTGGATCACGACCTGCATTATGAACACTCCTTTCTAAAGTGTGTCGATCACACCCGCGAGGTAGGTCGGCGATACCGACGCGTAGATAAAATTATCGACTCTCTGATCCTTCACCGCCTGCCGTACCTCGGCGGCAAGCAGCTCGTCTGCGTCCTCATCCACCAAAAGCAGGACCTTGCAGACCCAACTGAGCTGCTTTACAGCATTGCAAAGCTTGAGCCGCTCGCTCAGCTTCCAGATCCCCTGCCGGATGACCTCCATCACCAACACGTTGGCACGGCAGGTCCGGCACAGGGCAAGCGTTTCCTCCGGCCTTGAAGAACGGTAGACAAGAAAATCCGGGTCGCATCCCGAAAGGGATTGCATGACCGCCTCCGCCAAAAGTCCGCCTTTCATATCCAGCACGATCCTTCGCATCTGTGCGTTTCCACCGCCTTTCTCCCCGTTTGCGACCGATGCTCCGCCTGAGACCACAGGCGATGCGCCAGCGGTCACCTCCATGTATTCCGCTTATATTTTAGCTTCGATCGTGCCTCCGCGCCCCCGCCGATCGGATAGGGTCTGCAATTATTTTTTGCGTGTTGCCTTTTTCCATCCGCATGATATACTATCTCCATACAAATGTGCACAGTTGGGAGGCGTACGGTGTGAGCAAAGCGGCAAAAAACAGCATTTTGTGCGCCCTTGCCGCGCTGGCGCTCATTGTGCTTGCCATGTGGCTTCGATATGCAAGCCGGCATTTTTTACACGCCCCATTCTTTGGTTATCTGCGCAGCGGGATCTATGTGTTTTTGTTCAGCGCGTGGTGCTACTCCCTTTGGCTTCGCATCGTGCAGACGCAGGTGCGGCACTATCTGCTGGCGATCTCGGCGCTGATGGTGCTGTGGATCGTTCTGCGCTCGATCAAATTTTCCATTGAAAACACGGACGCGGAGCGCTGGCTGTGGTATTTCTACTATTTTCCGATGCTGTTCATCCCGATGCTGTCGGTCTTTGTCTCCCGGTCGCTGGGCAAGGGAGAGGATTTTCGGCTGCCGCGATGGGCAAATCTTCTGTTTTTCCCAACGGTGCTGCTGCTTTTGCTCGTTCTGACCAACGATCTGCATCAGCGGGTGTTTTCCTTCCCGTCCGGCGTTTTATCGGATCAGGACTACCGATATGAGCTCGGCTTTTTCCTCGTGCTGGGCTGGGAGGCTCTGTGCGCGGCATCCGCGTTTCTTTCGATGGTGAAGAATTGCCGCATCCCGCGCAGCAGGCGGATCCGCTGGCTGCCGCTGGTCCCGCTCGCGCTTTCGCTGGTCTATGCTTACGCGTATGCTAAAAAGGTCTATTGGGTCTGGGTGCTCGCGGGCGATATGACGGTGTCGCAGTGCCTGATCTTTGCGAGTATCCTGGAATGCTGCATCCAATGCGGGCTGATCCAGTCCAACCTCGGATACGACGAGCTTTTTGAGGCAACGAGTTTGCCTGTCCAGATCACGGATCCTGCATTTTGCTCCCAATATGTGTCTGTCGCCATGCGGGGGGTATTGCCGCAGGATGCGCTGCGGCATATGCAGCAGGAGACCGTCCATCTGGACGACGATACGCTTTTGAAGCGGCACAGGCTGCGCCGCGGCTGGGTGTTCTGGAAGGAGGACATCGCCGCGCTGAATCAGACCCGAAGGGAGCTGGAGCTGACACGGGATGAGCTGCGGGACACCGGCGACGTTCTTGCGGCGGAGAATGCACAGCACGCAAGATGGCTGCGGCTGACGGAGGAAAACCGCCTGTATGACATGATGGAGGCGCAGACCGCCCCGCAGATCGCGATGCTGCGGGAGCTTCTGACCGAGCTGCGGCAGACGCAGGAGCTGGACAGAGCCAGATGCCTGCTTGGGCAGGTCATCATCATCGGGACCTACATCAAGCGCAGAAGCAACCTGATCTTTGTCGGCGTGCAGCGCGGCGCGATCAGCGTGCAGGAGCTTCGGCTGTGTCTCAATGAATCCTCTGAGAACATCAATGTCTATGGCGCCGACTGCAAGGCGATCGTCAAGGGGGAGGGTCAGCTTACCGTCGAGCAGGCGACGCAGATCTACGACCTGTTTGAGGCGGTCGTAGAGGCGGAGCTGGGATCGCTGCGTGCGCTGCTGATCTCCGTAGAGGTCGGCGCGCAGGTGGAGGCGGCTCTCTGCGTTTCGGCGGCGGAGCCGCTCTGCGGGCTGTGCGCGCAGTTTCCGGGGCTGGAATGGGAGCAGGACGAGGACGGACTGCAATATGTGACGCAGAGGCTGGAAGGCTCGAGGGGGTAACGACGTATGGACAGGATCAAGGAGAGCTTCGACAGTCTGCCCATCGCGGTCTGCTTCTTCGATAAAAACGGCGTGGTGCGGCTGGTCAACCGCCGGATGCTCGTCATTGCGAGCTGGCTGCGAAAGGGCGGTATCCAGCTGCTTGCGGAGATGCAGAGCACCCTGCAAGCGCCGCCTGCAAACGTGCGCTGTCTGGACCCGCGCCTTCAGATCTACCGCTTCCCGGACGGAAAGGCGCTGCGCTTTGCGCAGGAGCAGATCACAACAAAGGCAGGCGTCCAATATACGCAGGTCACCGCCGCGGACGTTACGGAGCTGATCCGGGAGCAGGACCAGTTGAAGGCGGAAAACGCGAAGCTGGAGGAGGCGAATGCGCGCCTTCGGCGGCTGCTCGCGCAGATGCCGGAGATCATCCGAACGGAGGAGACGCTGGCGATGAAGCTGCGTGTGCACGATGACATCGGGCACAGCATCCTCGCGGCGCGCCGGGTGCTGCTCCAGTGTGCAGACCAGAAGGAGATCCGCGCAAACGCGGCGCTGTGGGAGCAGTCGATCTCGGTGCTTTACCGCTTCAGCCAGATGACGGCGCGCGCCGAACCGCTGGAGGCGGCAAAAAAACGCGCGGAGGAGCTGGGCGTCAAGGTCCTGCTGACCGGGGATGAGACGCAAGCGCAGCGGATACGCGCCCTGATCGCACTGGCGATCTGCGAATGCGCGGCGAACTGTGTCCGTCACGCAGACGGCACGGAGCTGTATGTACGCCTATGGCGGAAGCCGGGCAGCCTGGAGGTGTCCCTGACCAACAACGGCGCAGTGCCGAAGGGAGAGATCACGGAGGGCGGAGGGCTTTCCATGCTGCGTCAGCGCGTAGAGGAAGCAAACGGCAAAATGGAGATCCAGAGCATCCCCTGCTTCAGGCTGATGCTCGATCTGCCGGAAAAGGAGGAGGCGGCACATGAGAGTAATGATCGTTGAAGACCAGACCATGATCCGCAGTCTGCTGGAAAGCTATTTCCGTGCCGAGGACGGATACCAGATCGTAGCGTCCATTCCCGGCGCAAAGCAGGCGGTCGAGATGTGCCGGACGTGCTCTGTCGATCTGATTTTGATGGATGTGCAGACGGAGAACCGTGAGAACGGGCTGACTGCCGTTCGCCAGATCAAAGCCATACAGCCGAATAGCAAGGTCATCGTTGTGACCTCGCTGATCGACTGCGCCGTTCTGGACGAGGCAAGGAGGGTCGGGGCTGACAGCCTGTGGTACAAGGACTCCACGCAGAAGCGCCTTATGGATGTCGTCCGGCAGACGATGGCCGGGGAGCACATCTTTCCGAACGCGCCTCCGACAGTCGAGATCGGTATGGCAAAAAGCACGGAATTTACAAAGACAGAGCTGAAGGTCCTGCGGCATCTGCTGCGGGGGCTGTCCTATACGCGCATTGCCGCCGAGATGGGCTGCGAGATGTCAACGATCAAGTTCCATGTGGCAAATATGCTGCAAAAAACCGGGCTGGAAAATAAGCTCCAGCTTGCGCTGGCGGTCAGCGACACCAAGCTGATCGTCGATCTGGCGGAAGAGTGATGGGATTTGCTGTATAGCCAAATGTTCCGCTGATCGCCTAAACGATCGCAGCAGGCGCGAATGCGATCACCTGCACACCGCCGTCCACGCAGGAGCTGTTTAAGAAACCGCCGAGCATGGCTGCTTGCCGGGAATAAACAGCAGATAGAAAAGATCCTCTGTTGGAGCCGGACGGCTGCCAACAGAGGATCTTCCTTTATGCGGTATGAAATAGGGAACGATGGATCAAGCCATTCTGATATTTAATACTGATTCTTGATTAAATATTTTAATCAAGAATCAGTATCAGACGACGTCCGTGAAGGCACTTGCCGGAGCTTCCCGCACAAGGCTATTGCACCGGCAGCTCTACCGCGATGGTCGTGCCCTTGTCCGAGCTTTCCTCCACCCAAACGAAGCCGCCGTGGAGATCGGCGATCTCCCACACCAGAGAAAGCCCCAGTCCCGTGCCGCCGTATTCCCGGCTGCGGGACTTGTCTACCCGGAAAAAGGGCTGGAAGATGCTTTGCTGATACTCTTCCGGGATGCCGCAGCCTGTGTCGGAAACGCGGATGATGCACGTTTGCTGCTCCTGCGCGACCGTGACCCGCACCGAGCCGCCGGGGCGGTTGTATTTGACAGCGTTTTCCGTCAGGTTGAAGAGCAGCCGGTAGATCAGCGCGTCGCTGCCGGTCAGGGCGGCGTCGCCCTCCGCTTCCAGCGTGATGCTTCGCTTCTCCGCCAGCGGCGCAAGATCCGTGAAGATCTCTTCGATCATGGGGGCGAGCTGGATCCGCTCGTTCCGCGCTACCTGCTGTAAACTGCTCATCTCCAGCAGCGTTTTTGTCATCTGGGTCAGCCGCTCCGTCTGCTCGCGCAAAAGCGTGAGGAATTCCGCCGTCTCCGGCAGTACGTCGGAATGCTCTGCGGAGAACAGCTCCAGCTGCGCCTGCATCAGTGCCAGCGGCGTGCGAAGCTCGTGGGCGGCGTTGCCGGTGAACTGCCGCTGGGCGGCAAAGGCGTTGTTCAGCCGCTCCAGCATTTGATTGAAGGAATGGCTGAACTGGCGGAACTCCGGCAATACGTCCTCGCTGACCTTCATGTCTGCTAAGTTATTCATCTGTACCTGCTCGACCTGCGAGGCAAAGCTGCGCAGAGGCTTGAGGGCGCGTCCGCTGACAAAGTAGGCAAGGATGCCGCTGAGCAGCGTCACCGCCGCCGTGATATACCAGTTGGTCGTGCGAAAGCGCCCCTGCGCCCCATCGACAATGATCGTCAGATCCTCGTCAGGGGCTATGAGCTGCGGGTCAAAGCTCACCGCTCCGCCATCATTCAGGATCACTGTGCCGCCGCCCTGTAAGCTGTCCGCAATGGTGTCCATATAATACACACCGGACGAGCAGAGCAGCAGATTCATGGCCACGCAGGTGACACCGATGAGCAGGACGGACATCAGCGTGATGCGCCATTGCAGGGAAATTTTTCTCATGCCTCCTCCCCTCCCATCAGATAGCCCTCACCGATGCGGTTGCGGATGGGGTCATAGCCCAACGCGGCGCGGAGCTTTTTGCGCAGAGCGGAGATGTGGACGCGAATGGAATTGCTGAAGCTGTCCACGCTGTTGTCCCAAACGTGATCCATCAGCTCCTCCTGACTCACGGGCCGCCCCTGATGCACCATCAAATATTCCAGAATACCTGTCTCCTTGCGGGTCAGTGTCAAGGTCTGCCCGTTGACGGCGGCGGTGCGGGAGCGGGTGTCGAAGCTCAGACCGCCGCAGGTCAGCAGCACGTCCTGCTGAGTAAACTGCCGCAATGTCAGGCTGCGGATGCGGGCCTCCAGCTCGGCTAAGTGAAAGGGCTTTGCCAGATAGTCGTTCGCCCCAGCGTCCAGCCCCTGCACCTTGTCCTCTACCTCGCTGCGGGCAGAGAGGATCAGCACCCGCGTCTCCCGGTCGGCCTGCCGCAGGGTGCGCAGCACCGTCATGCCATCCTTTTTCGGCAGGTTCAGATCCAGAAGCACCAGATCGTAGCGCTCCACGCCCAGAAGCTCCAGCGCCTTCTCCCCGTCGTAGCAGCAGTCCACACTGTATGCCAAACGCCGCAGGCTGCGGACGATCGTCTCGCACAGGGCGCGTTCATCTTCAATTACTAAAAGGTGCATGAGAGCCCTCCTTTTTATTTCTTCGTTTTTTTGGTGCTTTCATTATAGCAAAAACAGATAAGGTTTGTGTTAAGTTTCTGTTCTTAACAGGGACTTTAACTCTCCCGTGCTATGATGGAGGCACAAAACGGAAAGGGTGATGAAACTTGAGTCACGGAAAGAAGGCGGCGGTGCAGATCACGCTTCTGCTCGCCGGAGTCGCCATGCTGTGCTTCGGCGTCTGGCGGGGCGAGGCGGCGACGGTGCTGAGCAAAGCCATCAAATTATGTCTGGAGTGTGTGGGCATTGGGTAAGAAATTTTCAGGCGCTTCCCACGTCCTGTCCCGCTTCCGGGGCTGGCTTCAGGCGGGCGCGGCGCTGCTGACCAACCTGCACCTGCCGAACTTTTTCAAGGGAAGTCTTTATCAGGGCGCGGGGAAGACCGTCTGCGTGCCGGGGCTGAACTGCTACTCCTGCCCGGCGGCGTCCGGCGCGTGCCCCATCGGGGCGTTTCAGGCGGTGGTGGGCTCGTCAAAGTTTCGCTTTTCCTATTATATCACAGGCTTTCTCATCCTGTTAGGGGTTTTGCTGGGGCGCTTTATCTGCGGTTTTCTGTGCCCCTTCGGCTGGCTTCAGGAGCTGCTGCATAAGATCCCGACAAAGAAGCTCTCCACGAAAAAGCTCAAGCCCCTGCGCTATCTCAAATACGCCGTTTTGCTGGTGATGGTCTTTCTGCTGCCGGCGTTTCTGGTAAACGATGTGGGCATGGGCGACCCGTTCTTCTGCAAGTACCTCTGCCCGCAGGGGGTGCTGGAGGGGGCGATCCCGCTGTCCCTTGCCAATTCCGGCATCCGCGCGGCGCTGGGTAAGCTCTTCACCTGGAAGCTCGGCGTCCTGCTGACGGTGGTCGTGCTGAGCGTGGTGTACTATCGACCGTTCTGCAAGTGGCTGTGCCCGCTGGGCGCGTTCTACGCGCTTTTAAATAAGGTCTCGCTGTTCCAGATGAAGGTGGACAAAAGCAAGTGCGTCTCCTGCGGGAAATGCGCCAAAGCCTGCAAGATGGACGTGGATGTGACGAAAACACCCAACCACACCGAGTGCATCCGCTGCGGGATGTGCGTCCGCGCCTGTCCCACGGGCGCTGTGTGCTTCCGCTACGGCTTTGGCAGCGGAAAGCAACATACAAATACGATCAAACAGAATACGGAGGAAACAACATGAAGCTGAAGAAAATTGCCGCGCTGCTGCTGGCAGCGCTGATGGTACTGTCCCTGCTCGCCTGCGGCGTGAAGGACGGCAACAAGGCGGCGGATATGAACGGACATGACACGCAGATGACCGGCGAGCCGAAAAACGCTGAGGAAGCGCTCGCCCTGCACAAAAAGCTGCTGGAGCAGGAGAACGCCCTCCTCTCGGAGAACACCGATCTGTGGGAGAAGGTCTACATGGCAGCCGACAAGGGCATGGCGATGATCGAGGACGGCAAAAACTACGGCGACTTCCTGCTGGACACCGTCGAGGACGCCAAGGAGCAGTTCACCGACAAGGAGTATGAGTGGCTGAAGGAGTCCACCACGGAGATCAGCAATATTGAAAACAAGCTGACCGAGCTGGAAAACAAGTATCCCGAGATCATGCAGAAATCCATGGACGGCGATATGAGCATGCCCGCAGGCAGCGACACGAGCAACCCTCCCGACGACGGCAGTATGCAGAAGTTCCCCGCCTTTGAGGGCAAGGATCTGGACGGGAACACGGTGAAGAGTGATGAGTTATTTTCCGCCAACGCCGTCACCGTCGTGAATTTCTGGTTCACCACCTGCAATCCCTGCGTAGGCGAGCTTTCCGAGCTGGACGCGCTGAACAAGGAGCTGGCGGAGAAGGGCGGCACGCTCATCGGCGTCAACACCTTCACGCTGGACGGCGACGAGACGGCGATCTCGGAGGCAAAGGATGTGCTTGCCAAGAAGGGCGCGACCTACCAGAACGTGTACTTTGACTCCGACGGCGATGCCGGCAAGTTCACCGCCAACATCTTTGCCTATCCCACTACCTATGTGGTCGATCGGAACGGCAACATCGTGGGCGATCCCATCGTAGGCGCGATCACCAGCGCCGCGCAGCAGCAGGCGCTGCAAAAGCAGATCGACCAGGCGCTCGCCAATGATATGGGCTGATAAGCGGTTTTGTCAGCGGTCACGCAAAAGATATTTTCCGATCCTATAAACAGTGCACCCGGCTTTCATGGCCGGGTGCACTGCCTGTCTGAAGGATCATCGGAAGGTGGAAAGACCATAGCTGTTCGCCAACGCGTCAATTCGCTGCCCGGCTTTGCACATCCGGCACTCGCCGGTCGGATAGGTCTCATAGCCCTGAATATCGGCAGGCGTGAACAGGCTCAATACCGGGATGCCGTCCAGATCCGGGATCGCGCTGAAAACTGCAGCGATGCCCTGTATTCTGCCGCTGTAATATTGAATACACTCAAGAGCCCGCCGCGCGGTTTTCCCGGAATTGACTGTAGAGATCAGCAGAAGCGCGTTTTTGCCATGGATCATGGAGACCAGATTTTCACGGAAAAGAAGCTGACCGTTGGAGTCGTACTCCGGCGTGACAACGCAGATGTCCCTGTTATTGTTGACAGAGAACAGGATCTTCTGCGCCAGCTGCCGGGCAAGGAACGCACCGATGACCTCGCTGCCGTCCATGCAGATGATGGTGTCGATCGACTTTTCGTAGATGTAATGGTTTGCGAGCGCAAGCGCAGTGTCGTACGCCAGACTGTATTCGTGCTTCAGCCGTGTGATGTCAAGGTAATGACTGTTATGGGAATGCCGGGTCGCAAAATGGCCATGGAATGCAATGAGCTCAAGATTTGGATTCTCTCTGGAGCGGATGGCTTGTGTACTCATAGACAATACCTCCTTGCATATTCACGTCGGAATGGCGGCGGGTGCAGGCGGGGCAAAGCTGCTTTCATACTGATTCTTGATTAAAATATTTAATCAAGAATCCCGTGTGCTACGCACACTCGCATCGTGTGAATGCACGCTGCGCCGTCTCATGCAGAATCTGACGCGCCGTTGGCGCTATAAAAAGCTCTTCAAGCTTTTTAACAGATTCTAGTATCATATGGTTTTCCTGCGGTGGTTATATTATAATAGATACTAAGTCCCGATAGCAAGTAATTTATAAAAAACAGCTGCGCAAAACTACAATTACTGGAACATTGACAGCAGATATATTTTGCGGTATGATTTATATATTATGGATGAAAGCGCAAGATCCAAATTGTCTATGACAAGCGCTGAGATCGAATGATATGAGGGCAGGCGGAAGTAAGATGCAGCACCGAAATACACGGCAGCGTCAAATTGTTCTGGAGGCGGTACAGGAACACCATGACCATCCGAGCGCGGACCAGATCTATCTGGAGATCCGTGCAAGAGATCCGAGGATCAGCCGCGGAACGGTTTATCGGAATCTGAATATCCTTTCTAAGGAGGAACAGATCACGCATGTAAAGGTCCCCGGAGCGGATCGGTATGACTGCAGGACAGACTTTCACTATCACCTGATCTGCACGGGCTGCGGCGCAGTCTGCGATGCTCCGTTTTCATACGACCCAACGCCGGACAAAACGCTTGCGGCGGAGTCCGGGTATCGGATCACGCGACACAGATTGATTTTTGAAGGCGTCTGCCCGGCGTGTCAGAAGGCTGAACGTGAGAAATAAGCACTGCACAGAAACTTGGAACGTGCAGGATCGGAGCGGGATTCGCTCCGATCCTGCACGTTTTTGCTGTGGTATGCAGAGCTCCACAAAATTAAACTGAGACCTCGTATTATTAGCATTGCGGATCTGTCGATTTTCCTGTATAATAAAAACGAAAAAACGCCGCATGGCAGGAAAATATTTGTTGAAAGGAGGCGCAGCATATGATTTTGGGGATTTTGCGCGAGACGAAGAAGGGCGAAAACCGAGTGATCTGTACGCCGAAAGAGGTGGAGACCATCACGACCGCAGGACACACTGTTTATGCACAGCGCGGCTGCGGAGAACGAGCCGGTTTTTCGGATGAAGCGTATGAATCCGCAGGGGCGCTTCTGACAAACTCTGTGCAGGAGCTGTTCAAAGTCTGCGATATGGTCGCCAAAGTCAAGGAGTTTACGCCGGAGGAATGGCCGCTGATCCGAACAGGTCAGCTGCTTCTCGGCTGCCTGCATCCGGCGGCAAATCCAGAGGAGGTCAACGCGCTGATGAAAAGCGGCTGCATCGCATTTACGGCGGAGGACTCTCACCGATACGGATCTCCGAACTGTGAGGCGGCGGGGAAGCAGGGGGCGCTTTTTGGGCTGGAATCGCTGCTGACCATTCACGGCGGAAAGGGAAAATATGTCGGCGGCTTTGCGGGAGAGCCGGGCATCCATGCGCTGATCCTCGGCAGCGGAAAAGTTGGAAGAGGCGCCGTGCAGGTCTTGCAGGCGCTTGGTGCCAACTGTACCGTTATGGCAAGAAATATGCACAGGCTTCGCGCACTTTCGGCGCAGTATAATGGCCGCGTCCGCGTCAGACGCTGCTCACAGGCGCATATTGCGGAGGAATTGCCTAAAACGGATGTCGTCCTCAACTGTGTCAAATGGCAGAAAGAAAACCGGGATTTCCTCATCACCCGGGATATGCTTTCCCTCATGGAAAAGGGCTCGGTGATCGTGGATATTTCCAACGACGAGCCGGGCGCGATCGAGACCAGCCGCGCGACCACACACGACGAACCGCGCTACATTGTAGACGGCATCGTACATTACTGTGTTGCAAATATTCCGGGGGCGGTCGCGCACTCTGCATCCGTCGCCTACGCGGCGCAGATGCTGCCGCTGATCCTGAGCCTGCTGAACGATGGCGAGGAGGAGACCTGCATCCGTGACGGCTATTACCGGCGGGCGCTGACGATCTACCGGGGACTTCTGACGCATGAGGAAACGAGTGCCGTACAGGGAAGACCGTGGGTGCGCCCGGAAGAGGCGCTTGGGATCTTCGGTTTCCGGCTCGACCCTGCACCGCCGGCATCGGATACGCGCTCGACTCATTTTTATTCCTGGGTAACCGCTGATTAATACTGATTTTTGATTAAAATATTTAATCAAGAATCCCGTGTGCTACGCACACTCGCATCGTGCGAATGCACGCTGCGCCGTCTCATGCAGAATCTGACGCGCCGTTGGCGCTATAAAAAGCTCTTCAAGCTTTTTAACAGATTCTAGTAT
>JALFSI010000017.1:0-13034 GCA_022779365.1 Clostridiales bacterium | reverse complement strand
ATTAAAATATTGAATCAAGAATCCCGTGTGCTACGCACACTCGCATCGTGCGAATGCACGCTGCGCCGTCTCATGCAGAATCTGACGCGCCGTTGGCGCTATAAAAAGCTCTTCAAGCTTTTTAACAGATTCTAGTATTATTTCGCAACCAGCCCGCCGGTGGTCTCGATCTCTTTTTTGACCAATCTTACGGATTTAATTGCCTCTTCCAGCGTGGCAATTTCGAGCGGATGCTCGCCTTTGATGCCCTCAATGAAATATTTCAGCTCGTTATAATACCCGCCGAGGGATGAAATGTTGCCGCCCACGGCGTTGTCGCCGTGATACTGTGCTTCTATCTTCGGCTGATACGGCTCGCCGTCGTAGGGGTACACCGTGACCGCGCCGCCCGCGAACGTGACCGCCGCCTTTTCAAAGCGGACGCGGTACGTCGCGGTGAACGGGAACGCCGCGGGGTAGTCCCAGCCCGCCTCGACCGACACGGCGACGTCCTTGCCGTAGCCGTAGACTGCGCTGATCTCCTGAATGACGCCGTCTGCGTCACGGCTGGCGACCGCCTGCACGGTGTCGGGGTCGCCCAGCAGGTAGCGGACAAAGTCCACATCGTGGACGTGCATATCCACCGCCACGCCGCCGCTCAGCTCCGCCTTATGCAGCCAGCCGTTGCTCGCCCAGGTGGGCTTGGCGCTCAGGCGCTGGAACACGCCGGAGCGGAATTTGCCGAACTCGCCGCGCGCCGTCACGTCCTTGAGCCACGCGTATTCGTCCCACAGGCGGATGACCTGCCCGACCTGCACCTTGCTGCCCGTCTCACGTTCCGTCGCCAGCAGCAGCTCCATCTCATCCTCGCGGATGCAGACGGGCTTCTCCAGGAACACGTCGCGTCCCTTCTTCATCGCCTGCACGGCGAGCTTCGCGTGCAGATGCGTGGGCAGGCAGATGTCGATCACGTCCACATCGGCATGTTCGATCATATCCTCCGCCGTGTCATAGAGCTTTGCGCCGTAAGTATCGGCAAGCTTCTTTGCAAATTCGGGGCGCACGTCCGCCACCGCCGTGACCTGCACGCCCAGCTCCGCCAGCGCGCGGTAGCACGCCGCGTGCATATCGCCCATAAAGCCGCATCCGGCAAGACCGATTCTAATCATTACAGTTCCCCTCCCAAAATTCTCGCCATCGAAGCGGCAGTGTTATAGATGATCTGATCCGACGCCTGCGCATAGGCGGGGATCATTTCGCCGGTCGCCCAATCGTCGTAGCCGACAGTCTTAAATGCCTGCATGACCGCCTTCCAGTCCACATCGCCCGCCAGCAGATCGACGAACGCGTTCAGCCCGCCGGGATCGCGGCGGAAATCCTTGAAGTGGACCTTTTTGATGCGGCTGCCGAGAATGCTGATCCAGTGCTCGGGGTAGCCCGCGTACACGACGTTGCCCACGTCAAAATACGCGCCGACGAAGGGGCTGCCGATCTTGTCGATAAAGTCCCGCTCCTCCAGCGGCGAGAGCAGGAGCTTGTTCCACACGTTTTCCACGCCGATGCTCACGCCCTCCGCCTCGGCGATGGGCGCAAGGCGCTTCATCTCCGCCAGCGCGCGGTCATACGCCACGTCGTAAGGCACGACCGGGCGCTCCGGCACGAACTCGACCGAGACGCTGCCCGGCACGACCAGAATGGTGTCTGCGCCGAGGAGCTTTGCGATGTGAAGCTGCCGCACGGCGACGTTGTGTGCCTGCTCGCGCTCGGCGGCATCGTCGGACGTGAAGGAATACGCCCAGTAGAGGCTGCTGGCGACGCTCGGCAGCGCGATGCCGATGCGCTCGGCGGTCTGCTTGAGGGCGAGCACCTGCTCGTCCGTGGTGTCCATGGTCAGGTCGCCCGCGGCGTCCAGCGTCAGCTCGATGCCGTCAAACCCGGCGTCCTTGGCGAGCTGCATCGCCTGGGCTGCGGTCTTTCCGTTAAAAGACCAGAAACTGATGGATTTTTTCATGGATTCACGCTCCTTTTTCTGTTTACAAACTTTCCTGTTTACAAATGAAAGGATCTGTGCTTATATGTCTATTATAAAGATCGATCATGGTCTTTCCATATAAAATCAGCCCCAAGATTTATAAAATCGGGCAGAAGGAGGCGCGTATGGCGGACTATCAGCCCGTTGCCCTGCAAACCGTTTTTGACGTGACCGCCGTGGTCAACCTCAGCTATTACCGCCTGCCGCAGGACTATGCGTTCTCCGGCGAGCAGCACCCGTTCTGGGAATTTCTCTACGTCGATCGCGGCAGCGTCGTGGTCACGGCGGGCGCGGACCGCTATCAGCTCCACGCGGGCGAGCTGGCGTTCCACCGCCCGGACGAGTTCCACTCGTTCCGCGCGATGGGCGAGGCGAACATTTTTGTCGTCTCGTTCTGCTGCGCCAGTCCTGCCATGCACCGGCTGGAGGAAAAGGTCCTGCGCCTGCACCAGCGCGAAAAGCAGAGCCTGCGGCTGCTGCTGGACGAGGCCGCGCTTGCTTACGAACATTTTGAGGGCGATCCGCCCATCGTCAACCTCGCCAAGCGCGCCGACGCGCCGTGGGGCAGCGACCAGCTCATCAAGGTCTGTCTGGAGCAGTTTCTCATCTGCATCACCCGCCGGGACGACACCATCCGCTTTTCGCAGCGCGCTGTGACCGAAGCGCAGCTTCAGCAGCGGCAGACGCTTGCGCAGCAGGCGTGCGACTATCTCGCCGTGCATTACGCCGACAAGATCACGCTCGCCTCGCTCGCCGCCGCGCTGGGCGTGAGCGTTTCGCAGCTCAAGCGCGTGTTCCGCGAGCAGGTGGGCAAGACCGCCGTGCACTATCTCAACGCCCTGCGCGTGCAGGAGGCAAAGCGCCTCATCCGCCGCGGCGAGCTGAACTTTACGCAGATCGCCGAGCGCGTCGGCATTGAGAGCATCTACTACTTTTCCAATCTCTTTAAAAAGTACGCCGGCATTAGTCCATCAGAATACGCAAAGTCTCTCAAATCCTGAGAAAAGCCCGCTTCGTTTGAGATAAAAAGCGCCCCTTTCCCGTTGGGAAAGGGGCGTTTTATGCGTTATTTCAGGTGTGCATTGTGGATCTCGACGAACGCGTCGATCACGCGCTGGATGTGCTCCTTCTCCCACGTCGGATGCAGGAAGAGGTTCACGGTGCAGGCGCGCAGGCTCTTGGCAACGGGGCACAGGACGCCTTCGTAGCTCACGCCGTCGGGGTTGTACTCCTTGGAGCAGAAGGGGAACTTCGCCGTGCCGAAGCCGTTGAGCTCCTTGTAGGCGCGCTCCTCGTATGCCTCGGGCCACTGGATGCCGTAGCACGGGATCTTGCGGGCCTTCATCTCGTTCACGAACGTGGGCGCATCGATGTTCAGCGCGTCCAGGTCGATCGTGACGGGATACCACCAGTACGCATTCTCGCGCTCGGTGGTGTTGAGCGGCAGCGCCTTGACGCCCTTGAGAGCGCCCAGAGCCTTGTCATACATCGCGGCGTATTCCTTGCGGCGCGGCAGGTTCCAGGTGTCGAAGCGGGCAAGCTCGTTGATGCCGCAGATCGACTGCACCTCGGTCAGGCGGTAGTTGAAGCCGACGCGGGTGTGGATGTAGGGCAGCGACTCCTCGAGCGCGAGCATATTCATACGCGCCTTGACGTCGTAGCCATGGTCACGGAACGAGCGGCACTCCCAGCCGAGATCCTCGTCCATCGTCAGCACCATGCCGCCCTCACCGGCGGTGGTGAAATGCTTGGACTGGCAGAAGCTGAAGCAGCCGACATTGCCGATCGTGCCGACGCTGCGGCCGTTGTACTTGCCGCCGATCGCCTGCGCGCAGTCCTCGATGACGTACAGGTTATGCTTCTTGGCGATGTCCATGATGCGCCCCATGTCGCACACGACGCCGTACAGATGCACACAAACGATGCCGCGGGTACGCTTGGTGATCTTGCGCTCGATGTCGTCGGGGTCGATGGTGTGGTCAGCGGTCACGTCGCAGAAAACGGGGATCGCGCCCGCCTGCACGATGGCGTAGGACGAAGCGATGAAGGAATAGGACGGGACAAGCACTTCATCCCCCGGGCCGATGCCGAGCGAGGAGATGCCGATGTGCAGCGCCGCCGTGCCGCAGGAGCAGGAGATCGCCATCGTCGCGCCCGCCCACTGACGGAACTTCTCTTCAAATTCCATGCCCTTTTTGCCGGTCCAGTAGCTGACAAGACCGGTATCGAGCGCCTGTGCCATCTCTGCCTTGGTCTTGGGGTCAAACTGCGGCCACATCGGGAAGCCAAGCTCTGCCACGCCGGCGCCGTTCATTGCGAGTTCTTTCTTTTCCATACTGTGTAACACCTCATTTTTTAGTCCGTTGCGGTCCTCCGACCACCTGTATTTCCCTGTGTGTTCAGCGTATCACGCTAGATTTAATTTGTCTACTAAAATAAATTCAGAATGTTATAGAAAAATGCGCTTTGTGCAGGATTCATAAATTTATGCCCCAAAGTTTTTGCAAAATTCCAAGGCTACCCCTCGGGGGGATGCTGTCGCCGGAGGCGACTGATGAGGGGAAGGCTCGTTATTTCTGAGCTGTCACGCGTTTCGTCGTAACGTAGGGGCGGGGCTTGCCCCGCCCGCGCAGGACGCAAGAACAAATTTTGCACGCGCCGATGCGAGACGCTACGCGCCCTTGCCTCCCCTTTTGGGGGTGGTGTCCGAGCGCAGCGAGGACGGAGAGGGTCAGCAATGAAGACCCTCTCAGTCGCCTGCGGCGACAGCTCTCCCAAAGGGAGAGCCAAGGGGCTTTTGCAAACCCGTCAGATTGGTACGCACCCCATGCCTTCCCCCTACGCACATTTTCCGATCATGTGCAAAGGGAGAGGCTTGCGCCTCTCCCCTTTTGACAATTGCTTTTAGAACTTAGAAGCTCCAGAACTTCTCAACGTTGGAGTTGTCAACAACGAACAGGTCGATGTTGGTCTGAGTCGGGACGTCATTGCCCTCGAAGTAGGCGATCGTGCCGTCGAAGATGAACTGCGCCAGGACCCACGCGTCAACGTTCAGGCAGGCGAGGTAGTTGACGTCGTTGTTGTGCAGCATGCCGAACGGCTCCTGACCGTAAGCGCCCATGGAGAGGACCTTCACGTCGGTGTTGCCGGTCGCCTGCAGCGCGGACACAGCGCCCATTGCGCCGTTGTCAACGTCGGAGATGACATAGTCGTAGGGCTCGACAACTGCCGAAATGGCGTTGTAAGCGGTCTCGCGGTTGCCCTGAGAGTCGTACTTGTTCAGGATCTCGATCTGGCAGCCGTCGGCGTTCGCAGCGTCGATGACCTCATGCAGACCCACAAAGCGCTCCTGGCAGTGCGTGGAGACAGCGTTGGTCAGCTCGACCACACGCGCCTTGCCGTCGTTGTGCTCCTTGACATAGTTGACAAAGTATTCGCCGATGAGCGTGCCGGTCGCCTTCTGATCCCAGGTGACGGTGGTCACGGCCTTCTCAGCGCCGTCGGTCCAGTAGCCGTCATAGATGATGACGGGGATGTCCGCGTCAACAGCCTTGTTCAGAGCGGTCGCAGAGCCGTCCGGGGTGATCGGGTCGATCATGATGGCGTCGCAGCCGTTGGCGATCATGTTCTCGATCTGCTTGGTCTGGGTCTCGTCGTTCAGGTCGCCGTCCTCGCAGACGAGGTCAGCACCGTAGTACTTGCCCAGCGCTTCCAGAGCCTGCGCCAGAGCAGCGCACCATTCGTCGCCCTTGTAGCAGATGGAGCAGCCGAGCTTCTTGCCCTTCAGGATCTCGGTGTCCTGCAGAACAACAGCGGCGGGAATGCCGAGCGCGGCAGCGTCAGCGTCCTCGGAAACGACGTCCGTTTTCACGGCGCCTTCGGTGTCGGTCGTTGCGGGGGTCTCCGTTGCGGGGGTCTCGGTCGCGGGGGTCTCGGTTGCAGCCGGAGTCTCGGGCGCAGCCGGAGTCTCCGTCGCGGGGGCGCTGCTGGTGCAGGCGACAAGCGCAAACAGCATGACCGCAGCCAGAAGCAGAGCGATGAGTTTCTTCATTTTGTAGTCCTCCCAAATTTTTTTATCTTTAACGGGTAAGTTTTCCCGTTAAGATCAGGTACAAAGCGCCATGATCTTTTCCTGCGTGGCTTCCGCCGCGTCCAGCTCGCCCATTTTGTGACCCTCATGCATGACCATGATGCGGTCGCACATGCCGAGGATCTCCGGCATTTCGGAAGAGATCATAATGACGGTCTTGCCGTCCTCGACAAGCTGGTTGATGAGACGGTAAATTTCCGCCTTTGCGCCGACGTCGATGCCGCGGGTCGGCTCGTCCAGGAACAAAATCTCCGATTCCTGGAACAGCCACTTGGCGATGACGACCTTCTGCTGGTTGCCGCCGGAGAGGTACTGCACCTCGGTCTCCATCGACGGGGTGACGACGCGCAGCTTTTTGGCGTATTCCTCACTGAGCGAGTGCTCCAGATCCTTGCGGATGACGCCGCCCTTGATGACGCGCTTGAGGTTCACAAGTGTGGTGTTGCGCTCGACGGACATGATCTGCACCAGACCCTGCAGCTTGCGGTCCTCGGGGATGAGGCCCAGACCGTCGTGGATGGCGTCGGAGAACGTATGGTAGTGCACGCGCTTGCCGCGCACATACACCTCGCCCGACTCGATGCGGTCGATGCCGAGCACGGCGCGCGCCAGCTCCGTGCGCCCCGCGCCGACCAGACCCGAGATGCCGAACACCTCGCCCGCACGGACGGAGAAGCTGATGTCGCGCAGCAGACCGCAGTTGAGGTTCTTGACCTCCAAAATCGTATCGCCGGGGGTGGCGGCGACCTTGGGGTATTCCTGACCCATTTCACGGCCGACCATCATGGTGATGAGCCCCTTGCGGTCCACCTCGCCGATGGGCAGGGTATTGATGTGCTTGCCGTCGCGCAGGATGGAGACGTTGTCGCAGAGATCGAACACCTCGTCCAGACGGTGGGAAATGTAGATGATGGTGATGCCCTTTTCGCGAAGCTGCTTGACGATGCGGAACATGACCTCCAGCTCGCGGTCGGTCAGCACGGCGGACGGTTCGTCCATGACGAGCACGCGGGAGTTGTTGTTGATGGCGTGCATGATCTCCACGACCTGCTTGCGCGCGACCGTGAGCGACGAGACCTGCGCGTTGATGTCGATGTCCATGCCCAGCTCATCCACGATCTCCTGCGCGCGCCTGCGCATACCCGCCCAGTCCACGAGCTTGCCCTTCATCATGAGGTTGCCGAGGAACATATTTTCGGCAACGGTCAGCGGCTCTGCCAGCTTGATCTCCTGATGCACCACGCTGATGCCCGCGCGGCGTGCTTCGATCGGCGACTGGAAGCGGCAGCTCTTGCCGTCCAGAATGACCTCGCCCGCGTTCGGCTGATAGATGCCGGCAAGGACCTTGATAAGCGTCGATTTGCCCGCGCCGTTCTCGCCCACGAGACCATGGATCGTGCCGCGCTCGATGTTGATGGTGACGTCATCCAGCGCCTTGACGCCGGGGAACTCTTTTGTGATGTTTTTCAGTGTTAAGATGTAATTATCCATTTGTTCACCCAACCTTTCCTGTTTGCTTCACAGTCAGGTCGATCAGGACTTCTTCTTGTTGCTGGCGACGTCAAGCGTGACGGCAAGCACAAGGACGATGCCCTTCAGGACGTCCTGCACGAACGGGTCAACACCCATCTGGGAGAAGCCGTTAAAGAGCGTGTTGAGGAAGATGCAGCCGAACATCGTGCCGATGACGCGGCCCTTGCCGCCTGCCAGCGACACGCCGCCGATGATCGATCCGATGACGGCGTCAAATTCGTAGTTCTGACCGTTGGTGACCGCCACGGAGTTGAGGCGGGACATCAAGACCAGACCGCCGAACGTCGCCAGGACGCTGCCGAGCAGGAACGTGCCGAACTGATAGCCCTTGACGTTGATGCCGGAGAAGAACGCTGCCTCACGCGAGCCGCCGACCGCGTAGAGGTTACGGCCCACACGGGTCTTGGAGGTGACGAACTGCGCGATGATATAGACTGCGAGCATGAGGATGACGCAGAAGGGGATGGTTTTAAAGAGGTAGCCGCGGCCGAGGAACATGATGCCCTCCGGCATATTGGGGATGGGCACAGCCTGCGTGATGAGCTTTGCAAGACCGTAGCAGATGTACTGCGTGCCGAGCGTTGCGATCATGGCGGGGACGCCGACGTAGGCGACCATCAGACCGTTGACCGCGCCGACGGCGAGACCGATGGCGAACATGATGAGGATGGCAAGACCGGGCGCCATGCTGTGGTTGACCATCAGGGTCGCGCCCACGCAGCTCGTAAGGCAGACCATACGACCCAGCGACAGGTCAAAGTTGCCCGTCAGGAGCATGATGGACTGACCGAGGGCGACGATGGCGACCGTCGAGCTTTGCAGCAGGATGTTTTTCCAGTTGCTCCACGTCAGGAAGTACTGCGCGCCGAACTTGGCGTAGGAGATGATCGAGAACACGACGATCAGGATGGCGATGCCAACGAGGCTCATCCAGTCCTTCAGCAGTGCGCCGACGCTTTTGGTGTTGAGGGTTGTCGCTTTGTTTGCATTCATTTTTTCTTTCCTCCTGCTTTCTCGGGCAGCGCCGCGTGGTCCGTTGCGGCTTTACCCATGGTTTGCTGATCCCTGGTCCGCCGTCAGATTCGGGGGGAATCTTGCTTTCCGGCGGCGGATGTGCTAAAATGTATCTTCCAGTTTGACCCGCGTCTGATCCTCGCGGGAGAAACCAAAATTCAAAGTTAAGGGGGCGGCATTATGATCCGCATTCAGGCAGACGCTGCGCGCCAGTCCGGCAAGGACCGCAACGCCACGCTGCTGTTCGATCTCGTCCGGCGGCTCGCACCGATCTCGCGCGCGGAGCTGGCAAAAACGTCCGGGCTGTCACCGGCGACGGTGACGGTGCTCGTGGACGAGCTGTTACAGGGCGGCTGGCTCGTAGAGCTGGGCGTGAGCGCTTCGGAAGAGCGGCGCGGCCGCCGCCCGGTCAATCTCGCCATCAACGCCCGGCGCGGCGCGGTCGCCACGCTGGAGATCACCGGCGGGGGCTATATCCTGAGCGTTTACGACATCTGCCTCGGCAAGCTCGCGCAGCTTCGCAGCAGCCGTATGGCGCAGGAGAGCGAGCCCGTGATCCGGCAGCTTCGCACGCAGCTCGAAGCGCTGTCGCTCGCGGATGCGCAGCTGCTCGGCATCCATGTGCTCTACCCCGGTCTGTTTGACCGGGAGTCGGGGCGGCTGGGCTTTTCCGCCGTGATCGAAAACTGGCGCAAGAGCAGCCCCACGCTGCTGCGCGACCTGCGCGAGGCGTTTGCGTCCGCGCGTGTGATGCTCTCCAACAGCGCCGCCGCCACGGCGTATTCCGCGTTCGTGCACGATATGCGCGAGCCGCCGCTGCCGCTGCTGGTGATGACCATTCAGGAGGGCATCGACGCCGGCGTCATCCTGCCCGGCGGGCAGAGCATCCCGGTGGAGGCGGGGCATATCTCGATCGACCGCTGCGGTCCGCTGTGTAACTGCGGAAACCGCGGATGCTTGGAAACCTTCTGTTCCGCGACTGCGCTGCTCGCGCGGCTGAGGGCGGCGGGCTTTACGCCAAGCGGCGAAGTGCCCGACGGCGTCGAGCCGCTCGACGCGCAGCTGCGTCAGATCGCCAAGGCGTTTTCCGACGGCGACGCGGCGGTGCGCTCGTGCCTGCACGCGTATGCGCGTGATCTTGACTGCGCGCTCGTGTCGCTGGTGAATCTGCTCGGCGTGCGGGCGGTGCGTCTCGGCGGGCTGCCGCAGCAGCTCGGGGCACCATTCCTGCTGCTGTTACAGCGCACGCTCCGGCAGGAATTTCACGTCCTCACCGCGTCGCAGCAGCTCGACCTGCAGCTTTTTGACTGCCGCGCCGAGGATGTGCGTCAGGCGGCGGTGATGCAGACGTTACAAGCGATCTTTTCTCGTACTTAAATCTATTGGGGGCAGCGCCGGTGAATTTCATCGGCGCTGCTTTTTGCGATTTTACGACAATTCCTGTACCAACTTGCAGCAGCCCTCGGCGAGGAGGTCGCCCGCGTTCGGGGCGAAGCGGCTCGAGCCGACGGAGGTCTTGACCTCATAGCCGCCCTGTGAGAAGGCCTCGGGGATGGGAATGTAGCCGACGTAGGCGTTCGCAAGACCGAACACGATCACGTCGCGCGCACTTGCGCGCATGACGCGCAGACCGTACTCCAGAAATACCTCGCCGGGGAAGGTGACGATCACCTGTTCGCCGATGCGCACGCCCTGGATGACGACCTCTTCCTCCTTGAGCGGATACTCCGCCATTTTGAGGATGCTGCTCGCCTCCACGCGCGGGTCGAGCCCGTGCAGCACGACCTTGTCGGGGATATGCTCCATGAGCGCGTGCGCGTGGTCAATATCCGCCTGCGCGACCGTGCGCACCGGCAGCGTGACCGTGCGCCGTTCGGCGCGGATCGTCACGTCATCCGTGAATTTCTTTTCCATCAGCAGGCGCGAGATGATGCGCTTTGCGCCCTCGGCAAGCGCCTTGCCGACGCGCTCGGATTCCTCCCAGCCGGTGATGAACGGATGGTAGGGGTCGGCGGCGACCTGATTGCCCTGCGCGCCGTTGGCGTACAGAACGACGGTGTCCTTGCCGAAGCGCTTTTGCAGCTCCACGTTCAGCGCGTCGATATAATCGCGCGTATACAGCCAGTCCTCGCCGCACACGACCGCGGGGTGGCTGGTATAGTGCACCATCACCGCCCGGACGGTATCGTCGGGATCGGCGAACGCAAATACGCTCATGATGGGGTTGCCGTTCGGACCTGCCAGATGGTCGATCTGCGCGTGGTCATAGTCCTCAAAGACCATGTGGAAGCTGCCGTCCTTCAAAACGATGCGGCGGCAGAACGAGAAGCCCTCCAGCACGTCGTGCCCGTACGCCAGCTTTCCGGGCTGCGCTCTTTCGATCACGCCCAGCGCCGCGTCCGCGACGGTCGGGACGAGCCAGTCGAGATACTTGTCGCACTCGTCCAATTGCTCCTGCGTCAGGAAATAGTCAAAAATACGCAGGGTGTTCGGACCGGAATGCGTATGGGTCGCAAAAATGTTGATGCCGTCGCGCGGCACGTCACAGCCCGCGCAGATGCGATCCTTGATCGCGTCGCAGTGCGTTTGCAGCAGACCCAGCAGGTCGAGGCTGATAAACAGCAGCTTCTGACCCTGAGACTCCAGGTACAGAATGTTGGCACGCAGATCGTCGTGGATGCCGCGCGAGGCGGCGTCGGCACGACCGTTGCCCGCCAGCGGCACGCCGATGGGCGCGGTGATGACAACTGAACCGGCACTGAATTTCATAATAGCCGTTCCCTCCCGCTCAATCCGGCAGCAGATGCTTCGTGCTGTACCGGGGATAGACGTTATACGGGCGGAAGCCCTCGGCAAACGCCACGCCGCACTGATAGCCGCGGTACTTCGAGCACGTTTTCACCATGTCGGCAAAGTCGATGCCGTCATGCTCAAACATCCACTTGAGCTGCGACTCGTGGCAGCGCAGGGCGTCCAGCTTCGTCTCGATCTGGGCGCTGATGTCCACATAGTGCGTGGGCTGGAAGTCCACGCCCGCGAGCGTGTCCATAAAGAACACGGGGATGAAGCTGTTGTACGGCTCATACTTGCGCGGACGGTGGGAGAGCCCGGAGCAGAAGCTCGCGTTCGTGGCGATGTGGCTCGTCTCCACATGGTCCTGCATATAGTCCTGCGGGTTATGCGTGAGGATGACGTCCGGGCGGACGTAGCGCACCACATCCGCCACCGCGTCCATCACGGCGGGGTCGTGGCTGTCCACCAGCATATCGCCCACATTGATATTGAATACTTCCTTCGCGCCCAGCATCGCGCCGGAGGCTTCGGCTTCCTTCGTGCGGATCGCCGCCAGCGGGTCCGGCTCGATCACGACGTGCCCCTGATTGCCGTTGGCAACATGACACATATATACGTCCGCGCCCTGCTCAAAATACTTGCGCAGCGTGCCGCCGCAGGCGATCTCCAGATCGTCGGGATGGCATCCGATGCCCAAAACTTTCATGATTCGTTCTCCTTTTCGTCACTATTGTACAAAAATCTCTCTCAAAAAACAGGCAACCTGCTGTATGGACAAGCCGCTGTGAAACCGTTACAGTGGAAGCAACACCTGCAAAAACAGGAAACGGAGGCTGTCTTTATGAAAACTTACACCATCATCCGCCGCCCCGCCGAGCTCCATTGGCAGGACGTGCCCGCCCTTCAGGTGGACGAATGTCTGTGGCTGCCGCCCGCGGATATTTCGATGCAGGCGCAGGTCTGTTACGACGATGCCGCGCTGTATGTCCGCCTGTCCGTCCGGGAGCAGAATATCCGCGCCGAGCACAAAACGCCGGGCTGCATGGTCTGCGAAGATAGCTGCATGGAATTTTTCTTCTGCCCGGCAGCGGGCGATGACCGCTACTTTAACTTTGAGTGGAATCCCAACGCTCAGCTCTACCTCGGCTTCGGACCGAACCGCTACGATTCGGTGCGTTTGCTCGTGCAGGACGAGCAGACGCTGTTCGCGCCGTGCCCCGCGCGTACCGCAGACGGCTGGGAGCTGACGTTCCGCGTGCCGGTATCGTTCGTGCGGCGCTTTGTGCCGGACTTCGCACTCACGCCCGGAACGGCGCTGCGCGCCAACTGCTTCAAGTGCGGCGAGCTCACGCCGCAGCCGCATTATTACTCGTGGAATCCCGTCACCAGCGAAACGCCGGACTTCCATCGCCCGTGCGATTTCGGTCAGATGCTCCTGCAATAACACTGATTCTTGATTAAAATATTTAATCAAGAATCCCGTGTGCTACGCACACTCGCATCGTGCGAATGCACGCTGCGCCGTCTCATGCAGAATCTGACGCGCCGTTGGCGCTATAAAAAGCTCTTCAAGCTTTTTAACAGATTCTAGTA
>JALFSI010000031.1:0-56457 GCA_022779365.1 Clostridiales bacterium | reverse complement strand
TTTGTACGCAGAAGCTCCTGTTCCGCCGCGCTGAATTTTTTCCTTGTTCCCATAGCCGTCTCCTTCTTCCTGCCTTCAGTATACCATGTTTCGCGCCGCTATGGGTCATTTCCTTGTCCACTTCTTGGGGTATAGTTTAATTCCTGTTTGGGTCGGGTTTGGGTCAGACGGAAAAGTCACAGAATTCTCCATCGGAAAATGTTCCGAAAACGCAGAAAAATCCGGCTGAAATCGAAAGATTTCAGCCGGATTTGGTCGGAGTGTCGGGATTCGAACCCGAGGCCTCTTGGTCCCGAACCAAGCGCGATACCAAACTTCGCCACACCCCGTGACTTTGGTATTATAGTGAATCGAAACAGGTTTGTCAAGTGCCCAGCGGAGTTTTTTACACTTTCCGCTATGCCAGCAGCAGGCGCGTGGTGAGCGCGGCGGCGAGGAAGCCTGCGATGTCCGCGCAGAGCGCGGCGGGGACGGCGTAGCGTGTCTTTTTGATCCCCGCCGCGCCGAAATAGACGGCGATGGTATAGAACGTCGTTTCGGTGCTGCCAAGCATGACGGCGGCGGTGCGCCCGACGAGCGAGTCCACGCCGTGCGCCTGCATCAGCTCCAGCCCGACGGCGAGCGCGGCGCTGCCGCTGAGCGGGCGGACGAGCATGAGCGGCACGAGCTCCGGCGGGATGCCCATGGCACGGCAGACCGGCGCAAGCCAGCCGGAGAGCGCGTCCAAAAATCCGCTTGCGCGCAGCATGGACACGGCGCTGAGCAGCACGATGAGCGCCGGGGCGATGGAGACGAGCAGCCGCAGCCCGTCCTGCGCGCCGTGCAGGAGCTGCGTATACACATCCTGCTTTTTATAAAGCGCCCAGAGCGACACGAACAGCAGCAGCAGCGGGACGAGCAGGTCGGTCATCGCTGACTTCCGCGCGCCATCAACGCCGCCGCGCCAAGCCCTGTGCCGACCGACAGCAGCGACGAGAGCCACACAGCGGGGAGTATCTGCATCGGTTTCGCTGCGCCCAGACCCGCGCGCAGCGCGGCGACGGTGGCGGGCAGGAGTTGGACAGAGGCGGTGTTCAGGACGACGAGGCGGCAGAGCTCATCGCTCGCATACTCTGAGCCGGAGAGCGCCTGCATCCGCTGGGCGGCGGCGACGCCCATGGGCGTGGCGGCGTTGCCGAGTCCGAGCAGGTTCGCGGCAAAATTGCCGCTGAGCGCGGCGGCGGCAGCCGGGTCGCGGAACGAGCGCGGGAAGAGCCTGCGCAGCAGCGGTGCGAGCAGGTGGGTGAGCTTCTCACTCAGCCCGGAATGCTCCAAAACTCTGCCCAGTCCGCTCCACAGGCAGAGCGCGCCTGCGATGGCGAGCGTCGCCTCCACGCCGCTGCGCGCACCGATGAGCGCGGCAGATCCGACGGCAGAGGCGGAGTCATTCAAAATGCCGAATGAAACGGACAAAGTTAGCATCACTATCCAGACAATGGACATTGCCACGGCGTTTCACCTCATACTTTTCGTGTAATACTCTTGAAAAAATCGAATCGCGTAAAAATTTGCAAAATCTGCTGAGAAAAATTGAATCGTTCAAATTTTAGACATATCTTGGTGATACTGTGATGTCGATAAGCTACAAAATATAGGAAATGCCGTCTGTTCCTGTAACAGGGCGACCCTACCCAAAAAGGAGGAAACTTATTATGAAATCTACTGGTATCGTTCGCAAGGTCGATGAGCTCGGGCGCATCGTGCTGCCGATCGAGCTGCGCCGCACGCTGGACATCGCGGAGAAGGACACGATCGAAATTTATGTGGACGGAGCCTCGATCATTCTCAAAAAGTATGAGCCGTCCTGCATTTTCTGCGGCAACGCGAGAAATGTGACGAACTACAAGGGTAAGAACATCTGCGCCGCCTGCATGAAAGAACTCCAAAAGGGAGTTTAAGCTCCGAACAACAAAAAATGACCGCCGACAGATCAGTCTGTCGGCGGTTTTTATATATTTAGAGGTTTTCGGCTTTGAGGGCGGCATCGTAGAGGGCGTTTTTGGCGCAGCCGGTCTGCTTGCTCACGGCTTTGACGGCGTCCTTGCGGGAAAGTCCCTGCGCCATTTGCTCGCGCACGAGTGCGAGAAGCTGTTCCTCCGTGGGCGCTTCCGGGGTCTCCGGCGCTGCGCCCGCGACGATGAGGACGTACTCACCGCGCGGCTCTTGCGCGGTATACAGCGCCCGCGCGCCGGAAAGGGTGGTGCGGATGACCTCCTCGTGGAGCTTTGTCAGCTCGCGGCAGAGGGAGATGGCGCGCTCCGCGCCGAACGCAGCCTCCAGATCGCCCAGCGTCTGGCGCAGCTTGTGCGGCGCTTCATAAAAGATCATCGTGCGGCTCTCGCCGCGCAGACCGTCCAGATGCTGCTGGCGGCTTTTTTTGTTGGTGGACAAAAAGCCCTCAAAGCAGAAGCGTCCCGTGGGCAGCCCCGAAATACTCAGCGCCGTGATGGCGGCGCACGGTCCGGGGATGGCGCAGACCGTCACGCCCGCGTCGGCGCACAGGCGCACCAGGTCCTCGCCGGGGTCGGAGATGGCGGGCGAGCCCGCGTCGGAGACGAGCGCGCAGGTCTGCCCCTCCAGCAGGCGCTCAACGATCCTCGGTCCGCTTTCGTGCTTGTTGTGCTCGTAATAGCTCACGAGCGGCTTTTTAAGTTCCAGATAGTTGAGCAATTTGCGCGTCACGCGCGTATCCTCGGCGGCGATGAAATCGGCGCTTGCGAGCGCGGCGCGGGCGCGGGGAGAAATATCGCCCAGATTCCCGATGGGCGTGGGGATAAGGCAGAGCGTTCCGGGCATGGATCAGTCCTCCTGATGGTAGATGCGCCGCCCGTCCGGCGTGAGCGTGCCGTCGGGGGCGTAAAGGATACAGTCTGGCGCAAGGCGCAGACCGGGGCTGCCGCCGCGCACGGCTTCGAGCAGCACGAGATTTGCGGGCGCGTCCGCGCGGTGGCGGACAAGCTGAAGCCGCTTCGGCTCGAGCGCGCTCTCGCGCAGGCAGCAGATGAGGTCCGCTAGCCGCTCAGGCTTGTGGACCAGAAAAAACCGCCCGCCGGTGTGCAGCAGGCGCGACGCGGCGCGGCACAGCTCTAAGAGCGAGCAGTGCTCCTCCGTTCGGGCGGCGCGCAGCGCGGGGCTTTGCGCGGCATAGCCGGAGGCAAGCGGGTAATACGGCGGATTGGAAACGGCACAGTCAAAGCTGCCCGCGCGCAGCAGCACCGGGTCGCGGAGGTCGCCCTCGACGACGGTAAAACGCCCGCCGAGCGCGTCCTGCGCGGCGCTTTCGCGCGCGAGAGCGGCAGCGTCCGGCTGGAGCTCCACGCCGGTGACGCGGAGCGCCGGGTGCGTTGCCAGCAGCAGGAGCGAGAGCGTTCCGCAGCCGCAGCCGAGGTCGCAGACATGGGCATTTTTCGCGGGCGCGGCAAAATCGGCGAGCACCATCGAGTCGGTGCTGGGGCGGAACTGTGCGCCGCTCCAGGTGAGCGTGACGCCGTTCGGAAGTTGTTCAGTCATAGGGCTTGGATCTGTTCGGAATAGTACAAAGACCTGTGCAGCACACAGGTCCGTTCAGACTGTCAAAAAAGCCTCGCAGAGTTTTGCGCCCGCAGGCGCAAAAGCGATTATAATCATTTTTGCCGGCGGCGTGTACGTCGGCAAAAATTCTGCTCACGGAGCGGAGTGTATAAATTTTGCGCTTGCGCAAAATTATGCGCGCAGCGCAGTGTGAGCCTTTTCAAACGCGAACCCAGCGTAGCGGTTCGCGTTTGAGTATGTGTCAAAAACATTTGACACATACAAACGACCTGTGCATTGCACAGGTCGTTTGTGATGTACGAGCTTACTCCTCCACGATCGCGTCGTTCGGGCACTCTGCTGCGCAGGTACCGCAGTCAACGCACTGATCGGCGTCGATGACGTACTTGTCTTCGCCCTCGGTGATGATGCCGAGCGGGCAAGCGTCCGCACAAGCGCCGCACTTGACGCAGGCGTCGGTAATGACATGAGCCATGATTGCACCTCCATAGTTTTGTAATCCACGACAATTCTATCATGCTTTTTGAAAAATGCAAATGGTATTTCTGAGAATTGCGGAAAAATGCGCAAATTGTTCGGCAGGAGCGTATAATCCCGTCGCGCGGCGGCGAAAATTACCGGCAGAAGGCGAGGTGCGGGCATGAGAAGGGCGGGATTTTCGCCGCAGACGGAGCAGATCATCCGGCAGGCGGGCGCGCTTGCGCGGGAGCTGGGGCACAGCTATGTGGGCACAGAGCATCTGCTGCTGGCGATCTTGCAGCGGCGGGAGCTGGCGTGCTGCCGCATTCTCGCGCGCGGCGGGTGGGACGCGCCGCTCCTGCGTGGATTTCTGGCGCTGCGCACCGGGTACGGCTGCGCACGGCTGCCGATGCCGCAGGGACTCTCGCCCGGGGCGCGGCAGGTGCTGCGTCAGGCGCGGGCGGACACGGCGCGGCTGCGGATGCGGCGCATCGAGCCGGAGCATCTGCTGCTTGCCATCAGCCGTCAGGCGCAGTGTACGGCGGCGCGCCTGCTGGTGAGCGGCGGCGCGGACTTAAACTGCGTATTTTCCGACGCCTACGACAGCCTGCGCTGCCCGGCGGCGACGGAGGACAGGGGGAACACGGACACGAGACTTTTGGAGCTTTATTGCGAGAATATGCTGGAAAAGGCGGAGCGGGCAGAGCCCGTGATCGGACGCGAGGCGGAGCTCGGCGCGCTGATGCAAATTCTCAGCCGCAAAAACAAGAACAATCCCGCGCTCATCGGCGAGCCGGGCGTGGGCAAGACCGCCATCGTGGAGGGCTTTGCCCAGCGGCTGGCGGCGGGCGCAGTGCCGGAGGTGCTGCGCGGCAAGCGTCTGTACGCGCTGGACATGGCAAGCGTGGTAGCCGGGACAAAATACCGCGGCGAATTTGAAGAGCGCATCCGCGATATTTTAGTCGAGATCCGCCGCTGCGGGAACGTCATTTTGTTTGTGGACGAAATGCACACGATCGTGGGCGCGGGCAGCGCCGAGGGTGCGATCGACGCGGCGAACCTCCTAAAGCCCGCGCTGGGGCGCAGCGAGCTGCAAATGATCGGCGCGACGACGCTGGAGGAATACCGCAAGTATATCGAAAAGGACGCGGCGCTGGAGCGGCGCTTTCGCCCGGTGATCGTGCGCGAGCCGACGCACAAGGCGGCGGAGGAGATTCTGCTGGGGCTGCGCCCGGGGCTGGAGCGCCACCACGGGCTGCGCATCACGCAGGAGGCGATCGGCGCGGCGGTGGAATTATCGTGCCGCTACATCACAGACCGCTTTCTGCCGGACAAGGCGCTTGACCTTTTGGACGAGAGCGCGGCGCGTGTGCTGCTGCACGAAAAGGGCGCGCCGCGCGGGCTGGACCGCAAAAAGCAGGCGCTGACGCAGGAGCTGGAGCAGGCGGTCGCCGCGGGGCAGTATGAGCAGGCGGCGGTACTGCGCGACCAGCTTCAGGGGATGCTGCGCAAACAACATTCCGCGGCGCAGCATCTGCGCGGACGGGCGCTGGATGCCGAGGATGTGGCGCAGACCGTCGCGGAGCGGACGGGCATCCCGGCGGGGCGGCTGACGCAGAGCGAGCGCGAGCAGCTTTTGGGACTGTACGACGCGCTGCGCGGGCGTATCATCGGGCAGGAGCGCGCGGTGCGCGCGGCGGCGCGGGCGGTCCTGCGCGGCAGGACGGGGCTTGCTGACGCGCGGCGTCCCGTGGCGTCGATGCTGTTTACAGGACCGTCGGGCGTGGGCAAAACGGAGCTTTGCAAGGCGCTGGCGGAGTGCGTGTACGGCAGCACCGACGCGCTGGTGCGCATCGACATGACGGAGTATATGGAGGCAAATTCCGTTTCGCGCCTCATCGGTGCGCCGCCGGGCTATGTGGGGCATGACGAGGGCGGCGTGCTGACGGAAAAGGTGCGGCGCAGACCCTACTGCGTGGTGCTGCTGGACGAGATCGAAAAGGCGCACCGCGACGTGACGGGACTGCTGCTGCAAATTCTGGACGACGGTATCCTGACGGACTGCGTGGGACGGCAGGTGGATTTTAAGCACGCGATGATCGTGATGACCTCCAACGCCGGGAGCGGACAGGTGGGAAAGCCGGGACTCGGCTTTACGCCGCCGGACGCGCAGGCGGCGAATGAGCGCGTGCTGCGCGAGCATTTCAGCGTGGAGCTTCTGGGGCGCATCGACTGCATCGCGCAGTTTGACCGGCTGGGGGAGAGCGAATTGGAGACGATCGCGCGGCAGCAGCTTGCGGACGCCGCGCGGCGCGCGGCGGGACAGGGGCTGCAACTGCGCATTGAGCCCGGAGCGGCGGCGCTGCTGGCACAGCAGTGCCTGCGCTCGGACGGCGGAGCGCGTACACTGCGTCACCGCATCCAGACGCAGGTGGAGGAAGCGGCGGCGGAGCTGCTGCTGCGCGGCGGGCGGTGCGCATCCGTCCTCCCGAAGGACGGAAAACTGGCTGTGGAAGAAATTCCGAACGAGGACGCGTGAAAAAATTTTTTCGAGGTGTGCCGGATCGTGAAAAACGACCCGGCACACTACATATTGGGGTGCGGCTCAGACACACAAACAAGAAGATTATGTGAACCTAGAACAGGCGTTCTAAAATTGCGAAATCAAGGGAATTTGCCGGAAAAACAGCCAAAAAATCCACGCGGTTTTTTTGAAAAAGGTCTTGCAATTTTTTGAGGCAAAGGATATTATAGAAACGAAGTGGAGCAAAGTGGTGCTCTTGTGCATCAAAGTGGAGCGAAAGCGGGGTGAGAGGGAATGTTCGGCAAGTACAAGCACACGGTCGATCCGAAGGGTCGTCTGTTCGTTCCCTCCAAGCTGCGCGAAGAGCTCGGCGACGCGTTTTATGTCACGTTGGGGCTGGATCATTGCCTGTCGGTCTACACCGAGAGCGGCTGGCAGAGCATTCTCGACCGCTACAACGCGCTGCCCATTTCACAGGCACGCAAAATGCGTTTCCTGTTTGCCAACGCTGCGAAATGCGAGCCGGACAAGCAGGGGCGCTTTCTCATCCCCGCGGAGCTGCGGCAGTACGCCGGGCTTCAGCAGGAGGTCACGTTCATCGGGCAGGGCGGTCACGCCGAGATCTGGGACAGCGAGGCGTATGACGAGCTCGAACGCCAGACACTCACGCCGGAGAATCTGACGGCGGCGATGGAGGAGTTGGGCTTCTGATGGGCTTTGAACATACCTCCGTGCTGCTGCACGAGTGCATCGAGGCGCTGAACATCCAGCCGGACGGCATTTATCTGGACGGGACGCTCGGCGGCGCGGGGCACTCGCTGGAAATTTGCAAGCGGCTGTCGCCCCACGGGCGGCTGATCGGCATCGACCGCGACGACGTCGCGTTACACGCGGCGGGCGAGCGCCTGCGGCTGTACGCAGACCGCGTGACGCTGGTGCACGATAATTTTGAAAATCTGGCGTCCGTCCTCGACCGGCTGGGCATCCCGGCGGTGGACGGAATGCTGTTTGATCTGGGCGTATCGTCTCCGCAGCTTGACGACGCGGAGCGCGGCTTTTCGTATATGGCGGACGCACCGCTCGATATGCGTATGGACCGCACAAGTGCGCTGACGGCGCACGATGTGGTGAACCAGTATCCGCGCGAGGAGCTGCGGCGCATTCTCGCGGTCTACGGCGAGGAGCGCTACGCGGCGCGCATCGCGGCGGCAATTGAACGGGCGCGCTCCGACCACTCCATCGACACGACGGGCGAGCTGGTGCAGATCATCAAAAGCGCGATGCCCGCTGCGGCGCTGCGCGAAAAGCAGCACCCGGCAAAGCGCAGCTTTCAGGCGATCCGTATCGCGGTCAACGATGAGCTGGGCGCGGTGGAGCGGATGATGCAGGCGGCGGTCGATCGGTTAAACCCCGGCGGGCGGCTGGCGGTCATCACATTCCACTCGCTGGAGGATCGCATCGTCAAAAATGCGATGAACGAGGCGGCGCAGGGCTGCACCTGCCCGAAGGAGTTTCCCGTGTGCGTCTGCGGCAAAACGCCGCGGGTGCGCATTTTAAGCCGGAAACCCATCCTGTCCACGGCGCAGGAGCTGGCGGAGAATCCCCGCGCGCGCAGCGCAAAGCTCCGCGCGGCGGAAAAAATTTGAGCTTGATCTTTGAGAAGGGAGGAAACGCACATGGCTGACGAGCGCTATTACAGAACGAGCGGCGCGGCAGCCTACGACGTCTACTCCCCGTACAACAATAACACCGCGTGCCCGCTTCCGCGGCAGCCGCAGGGCTTGCCGGAGGAGCGTCCGCTTCCGCAGCGCGAGCAGCGCGTCAAGGCAAAAACCGCCGTTGCGCCGTTTACGCTTTTGGGCGCGGTGACGGTGGTGTGTATGCTGGTGCTGGTCATTTTCGGCTACGTTCAGCTTTTTGAAGCGACCGACAATGTGTCCAAGCTCGAAACAAAGCTCCAGTCGCTCCAGCAGGAGCACGCGATGCTGGAGAGCAAGTACGAAGGGCGCATTGATCTCGAACAGATCGAAAAGCGCGCCGGAGAGCTGGGGCTGCGGCTGCCGACGTCGGAGCAGACCGTGTACCTGAATCTGTCCGGGAGTGACCGGGCTGAAATTTATCACGAGGAAAAGACAAGTGTACTGGGCGAGATCATCGGCGCGGTGGAGCAGAGCATTTCCGATCTCATCGCATATCTGCGTCCGGCGGCAGCATAAATTCTACGGGTGACCGGCTGCACAAATAGAGTTTGGCAAGGACGGTCGGATAGGAGTTGACCGTCCTTGTTTTTCTCATCGGGAAAGGTTTTTCTATGGCATTGAGAGTGATCCGTCCGGGCGACCGGATCTCAAAAAAACGCCCCGCGCGCGCAGACCGCAGGCTGATGAACCGCAAGGTCCAGAAGCGGATGCTGATCCTGATGGCGATCTGCCTGGTGGTGGGCTTTCTGCCGGTATCGGCGCGGCTGTATCAGCTTATGGTGATCGACCACGACCAGTACGAGGAGATGGCGATCCGCAACCAGACGCGCAATATGTCGCTGCCCGCGCAGCGCGGGCTGATCTACGACCGCAATATGAATATCCTCGCCGCGTCCACCACGGTGGAGACGGTGTTCATCGACCCCAACATGATCGCCAAAAAAATGAGCGATAAAAATAATCCCGATCCCGATCTGCTCAACAAAATTGCGACGGGGCTGTCGGAAATCCTGGAGGATGTGACGCCGGAGTTCGTCTACAAGCAGGCGGAGGACACAAAGTATCAGTACAAGGTCATCGCCAAAAAGGTGTCGGAGGACACGGCGGACGAGGTGCGCAAGTTTGTAAACGACAATAATATCGTGGGCGTGAATCTGGAATCGGACGCGCAGCGCTACTATCCGTATTCGTCTCTGGCGGCGCAGGTGTTGGGCTTTATCAGTCAGGATAACCGCGGTACGGAGGGCATCGAGTCGTATTATGACAGCGACCTGCAGGGCACGAGCGGCAAGATCGTGACCACGCGCGGCAACGGCGGCTCGGAAATGCTCTATACCTACGAAAAATACTACGACGCGTCCGACGGCGACAGCCTGGTCCTGACGCTCGATACGTCGGTGCAGTATATGCTGGAAAAGAATCTCGAAAACGCCATTGAGCGCTACGAGATCCAGAACGGTGCGTTCGGCATCGTGATGGACGTAAACACCGGCGACATCGTCGCCATGGCGACGCTCGGCAGCTACGACCCCAATCATTATCTGGAAATTTACGACCCCGCGCAGGAGGCGGAGCTGGAGCGGCAGTATCAGAATCTGCTGGCGATGAAAAAGGACACCGAGGCGTATGAAGAGGAGCGCACGGCGTATAACAATGCCGTGGCGGCGGCGCGGCTGAAGCAGTGGCGCAACCGCTGCGTGTCCGACGGCTATGAGCCGGGCTCGACCTTCAAGCTCATCACACTGGCGGCGGGGCTGGACTGCGGCGCGTTTACGACGCAGTCGAGCTACTACTGCGGCGGGCATGAGGACTTCCAGGGGCGCGACCAGACACTTTCATGCTGGAAGACCATCGGTCACGGCACGCAGACCACCGGCGAGGCGCTGGGCAATTCCTGCAACATCGCGCTGGCGCATATGGGCTTGCAGATCGGCGGCAATCGGTTTTATGACTATGTGGCGTCGTTCGGATTCCTCGAAAAATCGGACGTAGACCTCCCCGGCGAGGCGAGCGGCTATTTCTTCGGGCGCGACCAGTTAAACGGCGCGAGCACCGCATCGCTCATCTCCGCGTCGTTCGGTCAGACCTTCCGTATTACGCCCATGCAGCTCGTGCGGGCGGTGGCGGCGATCGTGAACGGCGGGTATCTGCTTGAGCCGCACGTCGTCTCGCAGGTCGTGGATGCCGACGGCAGCGTCGTGGAGGAAAACGGGCGCACCGTCATCCGGCAGGTCATCAGCGAGCAAACCTCCGCGACGATGCGCGAGCTGATGGAAAAGGTCGTGACCGAGGGCACCGCCAAGGGTGCGCGCACGCCGGGCTACCGCGTGGGCGGCAAGACGGGCACGTCGGAAAAGATCGACACCTACGACGAGGACGGCAACCCCGTGGAGGATAAGATCGTCTCGTTCATCGGCGTTGCGCCGATCAACGCCCCCAAATATGTGGTGCTCGTGGCGCTGGATACGCCGAAGGCGATCCCCGGCACGAGCTACACGCCGAATAACTACTATATCTCCGGCGGTCTGATGGCAGCGCCGACCGTGCGCGATATTTTCTCGGACATTCTGCCGTATCTCGGTATTGAGCCGGACTACACGTCCGAGGACATCCGCGGCGTGAACGTGGCGATGCCGGAGCTGGTCGGCATGACCGAGCAGGAGGCGTCGGAGGCGCTCGGCAAGAAGAGCCTGCGCTACCGTGTCATCGGCGACGGCGCGCTCGTGACCGATCAGATCCCGGCGGCAGACGCCGAGGTCCCGGGCGATTCCGAGGTCATCCTCTACATGGGCGCGGAAAAATCGACCAAGCTGGTGGAGGTACCCGACTTTGTGGGCTACGCCCCGGCGGACGTGAACTGGCTGGCGAACAACGCGGGCGTTTATGTGCAGGCGAAGGGCACGGATCTGACGGAGAATTACGTCACGGTGACGTATCAGGATATTCCCGCGGGCACGATGGTCGAGCGCGGCACGACGGTGACGGTCGAATTTACCGACCATACAGCGCTTGACTGATCCACAAAGAAAGGATAAAATCATGAAGCTACGGGCACTTTTGCAGGACATCTCCATTCTGGACGCCGCTGCCGACTTGGATGCGGACATCAGCGGGATCAGCTACGATTCCCGGACGGTCGCGCCGGGGCAGGCATTCGTGGCGGTGAGCGGGTTTACCGCCGACGGGCACAAATTCATCCCCATGGCGCGCGAGAAGGGCGCGGCGGTCGTGATCTGCGAGAAAAAGCCGGCGGACGGAAAGAATTATGTGCGCGTGGAGTCCACGCGCGCGGCGCTGGCGCGGATGGCGGCGAACTGGTACGGTCACCCGACAAGGCAGATGACCATGATCGGCGTGACCGGCACGAACGGCAAGACGAGCATCACCTATTTACTTAAAAATGTGCTCGAAAAAACGCTGGGCGCAAGGGTCGGGCTGATCGGCACGATCCAGAACATGATCGGCGACGAGGTGCTCGAAACGGAGCGCACGACGCCGGAGAGTCTGGAGCTTCAGGAGCTGTTTGCCAAAATGCGTGACGCAGGCTGCACGCACGTTGTGATGGAGGTCTCCTCCCACGCGCTGACGCTGCACCGCGTGGACGGCATCCGCTTTGCCGTGGGCACGTTCACGAACCTGACGGAGGACCATCTGGACTTCCACAAGACAATGCTCGAATACTGCGATGCGAAGGCGAAGCTGTTTTCCATGTGCGACACGGGCGTTCTCAATCTGGACGATCTGTACTGCGACCGCATCCGGCGGCAGGCGAATTGCAAGATCCTGACGTATTCCGTAAAAGACAACGCCGCCGACCTCGTGGCAAAGAACATCCGCCTGTACCCGGACCGGGTGGAGACGGACGTGGTGACGGGCAACGACATTTGCAGGCTTGAGCTGAAGATCCCGGGCGCGTTCAGCGTGTATAACGCGCTGGCGGTGACGCTTTCGGCGATGGCGCTGGGCATCCCGCTGCCGCCAATCGCCGACGCCCTCAAAACGGCGCAGGGCGTGAAGGGGCGCGCCGAGGTCGTGCCCACACCGGGGAAGGACTACACGGTGCTCATCGACTATTCGCACACGCCGGACAGTCTGGAAAATATTTTGCAGACCGTGAACGGCTTCTGCACGGGCAGGACCATCGCGGTGTTCGGCTGCGGCGGCGACCGCGACCCGTTTAAGCGCCCCGTTATGGGCAGGATCGCGGCAGAAAACGCCGACATCAGCATCGTAACCTCCGACAATCCGCGCACCGAAGACCCTAACGAGATCATCCGGCAGATCGTCGCCGGGATGCAGGGCACGGGCGCAAAATATGAGGTCATCGAAAACCGCGAGCAGGCGATCTGCCGGGCGATGGACATCGCAAAGCCCGGCGATGTGATCGTGCTGTGCGGCAAGGGACATGAAACGTATCAGGAGATCAACCATCACAAACGACATCTGGACGAACGGGAAGTCGTTGCGGAACATTTGGAGAGACAAAAATGAAGGAATTGACGCTCAATCAGATCGCGCTGTGGTGCGGCGCGCCGACGGCGCAGGAATATAACAGCGTGCGCGTGACCGGGGTCTGCTCCGACTCGCGCGAGGTCCGCGCGGGAGACCTGTTTATTGCCCTGCCGGGCGAGCGCACCGACGGACACGCTTACGTTGCAAAGGCAGCCGAGGCAGGCGCTGCGGCGGCGCTGGTGACGCATAAGGTGGACGCGCCGATTTTGCAGCTCTGCGTTGCCGATACGCTGCGTGCCTACGGCGCGCTGGCGGCAAACTACCGCAAGCTGCTGCACACGCGCGTGATCGGCATCACCGGCAGCGTGGGCAAGACCACGACGAAGGAAATGATGGCGTGCGCGCTGCAGGGCACATTCCGCACCGCCAAGAGCGAGGGCAACCACAATAATGACCTCGGACTTCCAATGAGCATCATGGCGCTGGAGGAGGATGTGGAGGTCGCGGTGCTGGAAATGGGCATGAACCATTTCGGCGAGATGGCGTACCTCACGAGCGTTGCGCAGCCGGACATCGCCGTCATCACGAACATCGGCACGATGCACATCGAGCATCTGGGCAGCCGCGAGGGCATCCTGCGCGCGAAGCTGGAGATTTTGCAGGGCGTGCCGCGGGGCGGCGTGGGCGTTTTTAACGGCGACGAGCCGCTGCTGTGGAACGTGCGCAGCGACGGCGGGCTCAAAAAATTCTACTACGGCATTGAAAACACGGCGTGCGACGTCATCGCCGAGGATATTGAAGAGCTGGAGGACGGGATGCGCTTCCGCGTGCGTGGGATGCGGAAGAGCTTTGAGGTGTACATCCCGGCGGCGGGGCGGCACATGGTGTATAACGCGCTGGCGGTCATCACCACGGCGCTGCTGCTGGAGGTGAAGCCAGAAGCGCTTCAGCGTCAGCTCGGGCAGTTCCACAACACCGGGATGCGGCAGAAAATTTATGAGTATAACGGCGTGACCATCATCGAGGACTGCTACAACGCCGGCCCTGAGTCGATGCAGGCGGCGCTGAACGTGCTGGAAAACTACCGCGCCAAGGGGCGCAGGATCGCGGTGCTCGGCGATATGCTGGAGCTTGGAAACCGCAGCAGCGCAGAGCACTACCGCATCGGCAGGTTGGTGGCGCAGAAGGCGGATATGCTGTTTGTGTACGGCGAGCATTCGGTGCGCACGGTGACGGGCGCGATCACGGGCGGCATGAACCCCAAAAATACGGAGCATTTTGATACGCACGAGGATCTTGCGCGGATGCTCAAAATGCGCGTGAGCGAGGGCGACGTGGTGCTCATCAAGGGCAGCCGCGGCATGAAGATGGAACGCGTGCTGGAGCTGTTTCTGAAGGACGAAAAGAAATAATCGGAGGAAGACCCATGCAACTGTGCATCATCGCCGTCTGCGCGTTCGTGCTCTCGGCTATATTCGGAAAACTGGTGATCCCCGCGCTGCGTGCGCTCAAGGCGGGGCAGTCGATCCGCGAGGTAGGACCGAGCTGGCATGAGGGCAAAAGCGGCACGCCGACCATGGGCGGCATCATGTTCATCCTCGCGGCGGCGCTGTGCACCGTGGCAGGCGGCTGGCACGCGATGCGCGGCGGCTACTATACGCATCTGATCGTGCTCGCCTTCGCGGTGGTGTACGGTCTGATCGGTTTTCTGGACGACTACTGCAAGGTAAAGCGCAAGCAGAACGAAGGGCTCACGGCGCTGCAAAAGCTCGTTTTGCAGCTCGCGGCGGCGGCGGCGTATCTGGCGCTGCTGCGCTATACGGGAAGCCTCACCTGCGACCTGTATATTCCGTTTTTCCAGGTGACGTTCCAAATCAATTGGATCGTGTACATGATCTTTGCAATGTTCGTGCTGGTGGGCTGCGTGAACGCGGTGAACCTGACGGACGGGCTGGACGGGCTGGCGACGGGCGTGACGATGCCGGTGATGGCGTTTTTTGCGATCACGGCATGGCTGTGGAAGCAGACGACGCTGGCGATCTTCCCGGCGGCGCTGTTCGGCGCGCTCGGCGGCTTCCTTATCTATAATTTCCACCCTGCCAAGGTCTTTATGGGCGACACCGGGTCGCTGTTCCTCGGCGGCGCGGTGTGCGGGCTTGCCTTTGCGCTGGATATGCCGCTGGTGCTCATCCTCGTGGGGCTGGTGTACCTGCTGGAGACGCTGTCGGTCATCCTGCAGGTGACGTATTTTAAGCTGACGCACGGCAAGCGCATTTTCAAAATGACGCCCATCCATCATCATTTTGAGCTGTGCGGCTGGAGCGAGGAGAAAATTTTCGTCGTATTTGTGGGCATCACGGTCGTGATGTGCGTGCTGGCGTATGTGGGCGTTTCGCCGCGCGCGATGTAGGAAGGATGTTTCATAATGCAGCAAACGGTCTACCCGGACAGTCCTGTGCAGCAGCCGGCGGGTGAGCGGCTGCCTGACCCGCAGACGGGCAGGCGGCGCGTCATTCTCGACGAGCGCGGGCTGCTGGACGTGCCGTTTCTGGTGCTGACGGTGCTGCTGGTGCTCATCGGCGTTTTGATGATGTTTTCCGCAAGCTACGCCCGCGCGTACTCCGCCGAGGGCAAGGCGACGTATTACTTCGCCCGGCAGGCGGTGTTTGCCATCGTGGGCATCGGCATCATGCTGTTTTTCAGCACCTGGAACTATCAGATCTGGCGCAGCGTCTCGTTTTTTATTTTGGCGGCGGCGATCGTATTCCTGCTGCTCGTGCCGCTCATCGGCATCGAGGAAAATGGCGCGAAGCGCTGGATCTATCTTGGCTTTACGAGCTTTCAGCCGTCAGAGGTCGCAAAGCTCGGCATCGTGCTCACGTTCGCGTCCATGATCTCATACTACCGCGAGCGGATGCAGTCGTTCCGCGAGGGTATTCTGCCATTCGTGGTGATCTTGGCTGTGGTGTGCGGGCTGCTGGTTTTAGAGCCGCACCTGTCCGCCATCATCATCATCCTCGGCGTGAGCGCGGCGATGCTGTTTCTCGGCGGCGTCAAGCTGCGTTGGTTCGCGCTGGGACTTGGCGTGGTAGGCGTGTTCGTCGCTGTCTACCTTGCCACAAAGGGCTACGCGGGCGACCGCATCCAGGCGTGGCTGCACCCGTTTGAGGACGAGTCGGACAGCGGCTACCAGATCGTGCAGTCGCTCTACGCCATCGGCTCCGGTGGGCTGATGGGGCTGGGGCTGGGACGCAGCCGGCAGAAGTATCTGTACCTGCCGGAGGAGCACAACGACTATATTTTCCCCATCGTGTGCGAGGAGCTGGGCTTTGTGGGCGCGATGGTGGTGCTGCTGCTGTTTTTGCTGCTCATTCTGCGCGGCTACTGGATCGCGCTGCACGCGCGCGACCGCTTTGGAATGCTGGTCGTGGGCGGGCTCACGACGCTTTTGGCGCTTCAGGTGTTCCTCAACATCGGCGTTGTGACGAACCTGCTGCCCGCTACGGGCATTTCGCTGCCGTTCTTCTCATACGGCGGCACGGCGCTGCTCATCCAGCTTTTTGAGATGGGCGTCATTTTAAGTGTTTCGAGACAGAACGACAACAAACTAATTTAGTGGAGGAATTTCAGGATGAACGTCATCTTCACCTGCGGCGGCACGGGCGGGCATATCTATCCGGCGATCGCCGTGGCGAAGCTGCTGCGCAGCCGGAAGCCGGACTGCAACATCCTGTTTATCGGCGCGGAGGACGGCATGGAGACAAAGCTCGTCCCGCGCGAGGGGTTTCGGCTGGAAACGCTGAAGATCTCCAACTATCAGCGAAAATTCACCCCCGCCGCCATGTGGCACAACGTCACGACGCTGCTGCATATGCGCGCGTCGCTGCGAAAGGCGGGGCGGCTCATCGACGAATTTCAGCCCGATGTGATCGTGGGCACGGGCGGCTACGCGAGCTTCCCGGCGCTCAAGATGGGGGCGAAAAAGCATATCCCCACGGCGGTGCACGAATCGAACGCCGTACCGGGGCTCACGACGCGCATGGTCGAGCGCAGCGCGCAGGCGATCCTGGTGAGCTTTGAAGAGAGCCGCGCGCAGTATTCCGCGCCGGAGCGCGTGCGCGTGGTGGGAACGCCCGTGCGGGAGGAGTTTTTGTACACCGACCGCGCAAAGGCGCGCTGCGCGATGGGCATCGACGACGATCAGCCTCTCATCGTATCGTACTGGGGCAGCCTCGGTGCGCGCGAAATGAACAAAAAGATCGCGCAGTTTTTCGCCTGCGAGGCAGCGGACGGTCTGCCGTTCCGGCACATCCACGCCTGCGGCTCGTTCGGCTGGCGTTGGATGCCGGAGTATGTGAAAGCGCAGGGTGTGGAGCTGGCGGGGCAGGATAAGATCGAACTGCGCGAGTTTATCTATGATATGCCGCAGGTCATGGCGGCGGCGGATTTAGTGATTTGCCGCGCGGGTGCGGCGACGATCGCGGAGGTGGCGGCGTCTGGAACGCCGTGCATCATGGTCCCGTCGCCGAACGTGACGGATAACCATCAGGAAAAGAACGCCCGCGTGCTGGAGGCGCGCGGCGCGGCGGCGGTGCTGCGCGAGGCGCAGTGCAGCGGACAGGTGCTGTATGAAACGGCAAAGTCGATTTTAAGCGACCCCGCGCGCCGGCGCGCGATGGCGATGGCGGCGGCACAGATGGCGGTGGTCGATTCCGCGGAGCAGATCTGCGAAACGGCACTGGAGCTGGCGCAGACACGGTAATTTTGTCCTTCGCATAGGATGGGGAAAATCCCAGATCATGCGGAGGAATGATTATGCAGATCCTGTCCGTGCGCGGCGGAGCGCCGCTGCGGGGAAGCATCCCGGTCAGCGGCGCGAAAAACAGCGTGCTGCCGATCCTTGCCGCGTGCGCCGTTTGCCGCGGCGTGAGCGTATTACATAACTGCCCGGACATCAGCGATGTGGGCGATACACTGGAAATGCTGCGCTGCCTCGGCTGCCGCGCCGAGAGGCGTGGCGGGTCGCTGATCGTGGACGCGCAGACGCTTTGCGGCTGGCAGCTCCCGGCACAGTATGCCGGACGGCTGCGGTCGTCCGTTTTGTTTCTCGGCGCGCTGCTGGCGCGCATGGGGCGCGCGCGCATCGCGCTGCCGGGCGGCTGCCCGCTGGGAAAGCGCCCGATCGACCTGCATGTGCTTGCCCTGCAAACGCTGGGCGCGCAGGTGGCGGTGGGACGGCATTTTGCCGAATGCCGCGCAGAAGAGCTTCGCGGCGGGCGCATCCGCCTGCCGTTTGCCAGCGTTGGCGCGACGGAAAACGCCATTCTGGCGGCAGTCGGCTGCGACGGCGAGACGGTGATCGAAAATGCTGCGCGCGAGCCGGAGATCGGCGATCTGGTGCGTTTTTTGCGCGCTGCCGGGGCGCAGATCGAACAGAACGGCGGCGAAATCCACATTCAGGGCGGTGCACCGCTGCACGGCGCGACGTTCACCATCCTGCCCGACCGCATCGAAACGGCGACGTATCTGTGCGCGGCAGCGGCGTGCGGCGGCGATGTGACGCTGCGCAGGACGGACGGGCGGACGCTTGAGCCGGTGCTGGACGTTCTGCGCGCGAGCGGGTGCGAGATCACGCAGAGCGGCGATACGCTGCGGCTTTGCAGCGACGGAGGTCTCCGCGCGCCCGGCGCGATCGAGACCGCGCCGTATCCCGGCTTTCCGACCGACGCGCAGGCGATCGTCATGGCGGCGCTGCTGCGCGCGCGCGGGCGGACGGTGTTCACGGAGACGATCTTTGAAGACCGCTTCCGGCACATCGCCGAGCTGCGCAAATTCGGCGCGGCGGTCACGTTCTCAGGACAGCAGGCGCGGCTGGATGGCGTTTCGGTGCTGCACGGCGCAAACGTGCGCGCGGAGGACCTGCGCGGCGGCGCGGCGCTGGTCATCGCGGCGCTGAGTGCGCACGGCGCGTCGCAGATCGCGGGAGTAAAGCACATCCTGCGTGGGTATGATAATCTGGCGGGAAAGCTGCAAATTCTGGGCGGCGACATAAAATATGTGGAAATCCCCGATGAAATGATGTATAATACCTGATAAGTTTGGCTACAAGGGAGAAGCGACATATGGCGCAGCCAAAACGCAAAACTGAATCGCGGCGTGCCGCACGGCGGCAGGCTGGGCGGCGCGTGCCGGTGAGCAACGTCGCCGGGCGGCTGGTCATCATGCTGGCACTCGTGGCGGCGGTGGTGTTCGGCGTGGCGGTCTTTTTCAAGGTCAGCCGTGTGGAGGTGCAGGGCAACAGCCTGTATTCCGCCGAGCAGGTCGTGCAGGCGTCGGGCATCGAGACCGGCGACAATCTGCTCACGCTTAACAAGGCGACCGTGGCGGGCAATATCATCACGCAGCTTCCGTATGTGGAAAAGGTCAGCGTGGGCAGAAGTATGCCGGACGCGGTGATCCTGGAGGTGCAGGAGAGCACGGCGCGCTTTGCCGTGATGAGTGATACGAACGTCATCTGGCTCATCAACAGCAGCGGCAAGGCGCTCGAGCGCTATGACGGTCTGACAGACGTTACGGCGGCGCAAACGCCGACGGACGAAGCGCCGGTCGAGACACCGACGGAGGAAGCGGCGGTGGAAACACCCGCCGAGGAAACGCCCGCCGATACCGCTCAGCCGGAAGAGACTGCGGCAGACAGCACGGCGGATACACCGGCAGACGAGACTGCGGCAGACACGGCGGCGGACGGCGCGGACACCGCCCCGGTGCAGACCGCGACGCGCGAGACCGGCGACGCGGCAAGCCCCCTCACGCAGACGGGCGTGCCGTATATCCTCGGCGTGACGGTGCAGAACCCGACTGCCGGAGCGCAGGTGACGGCGGTGAACCAGCAGGCGCTCGACGCGGCGCTGGCAGTGCTGGCGGAGTTTGACGGGACGGGGCTTTTGGGACACGTCGCGTCGATCAACGTGGAAAAGGATTATAACATCGTCGTCTGGTATGACGATCAATACGAAATTCAGCTCGGCGGCACGGAAAAGCTGGACTACAAGGTGCAGTATCTGCTGGCGATTTTGGAGCAGCTCAGCGAGTATCAGGCGGGCACGATCGACCTGACGCTCACGGGCGACGATGTGGCGCGCTTCCATCCGCGCGCGTAGCTTTGCGGCGGAACTGGCATAAAAAGAAAGATTTTCCGCGATATTTGCACAATCCTATTGACCGCGGGCGCATTTCAGTATAAAATATATGAAATACTATGCAGAGAAGTGCGCGCTGCGACCGAAGAGCGCTTACATAGGAGGAAGTTACATGGCTGATTTTGCAGAAAAGGTCGTATCCATTAAGGTGATCGGCGTTGGCGGCGCCGGCAATAACGTTATTAACCGCATGATCGCGTCCGGCATTCAGGGCGTGGATTTTATCGCCGTCAATACGGACAAGCAGGACCTCAACAAGTCCAAGTGCAAGAACAAAATTCAGATCGGCGAAAAGCTGACCGGCGGCATGGGCGCAGGCTCGAAGCCGGAGATCGGCGAAAAGTCCGCCGAGGAATCGAAAAACTCCATCTCCGAGGTCCTCGAGGGCACGGATATGGTGTTCATCACCGCCGGTATGGGCGGCGGCACGGGCACGGGCGCAGCGCCCATCATCGCGCAGCTTGCGCATGACAAGGGCATCCTGACCGTGGGCGTCGTGACTAAGCCCTTCCGCTTTGAGGGCGCGAACCGTATGCGTCAGGCGGAAATGGGCATCAAGAATCTTGAGGGCAAGGTCGATTCGCTCATCATCATCCCGAATGACCGGCTGAAATTCGTCACCGATCAGAAGATCACCTTTGCCAACGCCTTCGGCATTGCCGACGATGTGCTCAAGCAGGCGGTCAAGTCCATCTCCGAGCTGGTCGGCTATTCCGAGAACGTCATCATCAACCTCGACTTTGCCGATGTGTCCGCCATCATGAAGGACGCCGGTCACGCACACATGGGCGTGGGCGCGGCGACCGGGCGCGACAAGGCGGAGCAGGCGGCGATGGCGGCTGTGTCCAGCCCGCTGCTGGAGACCTCCATCAACGGCGCGAGCGGCGTGCTCATCAACGTCACCGGCTCGAGCGAGCTGGGTCTGGACGATGTGGAGACCGCGGCGAACATCGTCATGGAAGCCGTCAACCCCGAGGCAAATATCATCTTCGGTGCGGCGTTCGACGATTCGTTTGACGACGAAATGCGTGTGACGGTCATCGCCACCGGCTTTGAGGACACCAAGAAGCCCGCGCAGCCCGCCAACCGCATCGGCGCGTACACCGCCGCCGGGGAAAAGGCAAAGCCCGTGGTCAATGAGGACATTGACGACATTGACGAGATCTTCAAGATCTTTAATAAGGATTGAGTAAAAATCCCGCCCTGACAAGGGCGGGATTTTTTGTGGCAATCGAGAAGAAGTACGACTAAGTATACGCTAGATAGCAAAGCCCGGGAACAGTCGGCGACTGCTCCCGGGGAGTTTTTATTCCTCTGTCTTGAGCGCTGCTCCGACGAAGCCCAAAAAAAGGGGATGCGGGCGGTTGGGGCGGCTTTTGAACTCGGGGTGGAACTGCGCGCCGACGAACCACGGGTGCTGCGGATTTTCCACGATCTCGACGAGCGAGCCGTCGGGCGACAGACCTGCCAGCCGCAGCCCAGCCTGCTCGAAGTCCGCACGGAAGGCGTTATTGAACTCGTAGCGGTGGCGGTGGCGCTCAGAAATTTCGCGCGTGCCGTAGAGCCGGTATGACTTGGAGTCCTCGTGCAGGACGCACGGGTATTTACCGAGGCGCATCGTGCCGCCCTTGGCGTGCACGCCGACCTGGTCGAGCATGAGGTCGATGACCGGGTGCGGGGTCGTTTCGGAAAATTCGGAGCTGTGCGCGTCGGTCCATCCGATGACGTGGCGGGCAAATTCAATGACGGCGATCTGCATTCCGAGGCAGATGCCGAGGTATGGTACGCCGTGCTCGCGCGCGTACTGCGCGGCGACGATCATACCCTCGATGCCGCGGTCGCCGAAGCCGCCGGGGATGAGGATGCCCGCGCAGCCGGAGAGGATACCGGCGACGGTGTCGGGCGTGAGCGTTTCGGACTCGACCCATTCGATCTCGACCTGCGCGCCGAGCGCCGTACCGGCGTGGAAGAGCGATTCAACAACGCTCAGGTACGCGTCGTGCAGCCCTGTATATTTGCCGACGAGCGCGATCTTGACGGGGCGGCGCGCCTCGTGGATGCGCCCCACGAGCGCCTGCCACTCCGTGAGATCCGGCTCGCCGCAGGCAAGACCCAGCTTGCGGCAGACCACGCGGCGCAGCCCTTCGCGCTCCAGCAGCAGCGGGACTTCATAGAGCGTGGAGGCGGTGAGGTTTGCGATGACGCAGTCGGGCTCGACATTGCAGAACAGCGCCAGCTTCTGGCGAATATCGTCGGGGATGGGGCTGTCGGTGCGGCAGACGAGCACGTCCGGCTGGATGCCGACGGACAGCAGCTCCTTGACCGAGTGCTGCGTGGGCTTGCTCTTGAGCTCGCCGCTGCCGGGGATGGAGACGATGAGCGGCACATGGATATACAGCACGTTCTCGCGCCCCTTATCCGTTGCGACCTGACGGATCGCCTCGAGGAAGGGCTGACTTTCAATATCGCCGACCGTGCCGCCGATCTCGGTGATGACCACGTCCGCCGTGCCGTCGTCCATGGCGTAGATGCGGTGCTTGATCTCGTTGGTGATGTGCGGGATGATCTGGACGGTCTTACCGAGGTAGCCGCCCTCGCGCTCACGGTTGAGAACGCTCCAGTAGATCTTGCCGGAGGAGACGGAGCACTTGCCGTCCAGCGTTTCATCGACAAAGCGCTCGTAGTGTCCGAGGTCGAGGTCGGTCTCCGCGCCGTCATCGGTGACGAACACCTCGCCGTGCTGATAGGGGCTCATCGTGCCGGGGTCTACATTAAAATAGGGGTCGAATTTCTGGTTTTTGACGCGCAGCCCGCACTGGCGCAGCAGCCGTCCGAGCGACGCTGCGCAGATGCCCTTGCCGAGCCCCGACACCACGCCGCCGGTGACAAAAATATACTTCATAGTCCGCTTGCAGCTCCTTCCGTTCAGTCCAAATTCCGTGCCTATATAAAAAATACGCTCCGTATTGTACTGCGGTGGGGCGCGGCGCGTCAATTATTCAGAATTACAGATATTTTTCGGGGTATTTTCCGCCGAAACTGTGCGCTGCTACGAAATTTCGGAAGAAAACGAAATAGTTCTTGCGTTTTCTTCCTGAAAGTGGTACAGTTAATCCGTACCCACCTCTAGAGAAAGCGTGTCGATGAGACAGTTTCGGGGGTGCGGCGGCGCGATGCCACACCGGGACAGAAGTCTGCGGCGTGGTTTTTTCTCGCTGCCGCGGACGCAAAGCTCTGCAAGGCTGTTTTCTTGCTATCGGAGACAGGTGTCTTTGTGGAAAATGACAAGAACGCGTTTTGCCTGTGTTTGCGGGAAAAACGGAAAAATTTCTTTGCCAAATCGACAATTCCTGTTGACTGTGTTCGTCGATTCTGCTATAATTTAAGTCTGTGTGGGTATACCCGCAGTCTGCGCGGAGGGAATACGATGCTGGAAGAACTGAAGCAGGGCAATACGGTCGTCGGCATCAAACAGCTCCGCCGCGCACTGGACGGCGGCAAGGTCAAAAAGGTCTTTCTGGCGGAGGACGCCGACCCGATCTTGATCGACCCCGTCGCGCAGCTCTGCGCCGAAATCGGCGTGGAGTGCGAAGCAGTTCAGACCATGCGCGCGCTCGGCGCGGCGTGCGGCATCAGCGTCGGCGCGGCGGCTGCCGCGATCCTCGTCTGAGCCGCCCAATTTTCGGTCCCAACGGAATATCTTTGATATTTCGGGATATGATAAACGCTGTGTATGCAGCAACCACTTGAGAAAGGAGGAACCAGTTTTTATGCCTACTTTTAACCAGCTCGTGAGAAAGGGCAGAGAGCAGCTCACTTCCAAGTCGACCGCTCCGGCTCTGCAGAAGGGCATCAACACGCTGAAGAATCGCGCGACGGATCTGTCGTCCCCGCAGAAGAGAGGCGTGTGCACCGCCGTTCGTACCACGACCCCGAAGAAGCCGAACTCTGCTCTGCGTAAGATCGCCCGTGTGCGTCTGACCAACGGCTACGAGGTTTCCGCTTACATTCCCGGCGTCGGTCACAACCTGCAGGAGCACTCTGTCGTGCTGATCCGCGGCGGTCGTGTCAAGGACCTGCCTGGCGTTCGTTACCACATCATCCGTGGTACGCTCGATACGCAGGGCGTTCAGGGTCGTATGCAGGCTCGCTCGAAGTACGGTGCGAAGAGACCCAAGGCGGGCAAGAAGTAATTTCTGCCGCAAATTTCAACAGCATTTTGTCTTTTGCAAGGCAGCGCCTTGCTAAGAGTTTTTTATATATAAAACCTCTTGGCAGGCACACAACGGAAACGCACTTTCCGAAGTACCTATGAAATCATTCTATGAAGGAGGGAAGCAAAGTGCCCAGAAGAGGTAATGTTCCCAAAAGAGAAGTATTGCCGGATCCGATCTACGGCTCTGTTCTGGTGACCAAGCTCGTCAACAGCATCATGCTCGACGGCAAAAAGGGCGTGGCACAGAAGGTCGTGTACGGTGCATTCCAGATCGTGGAAGAAAAGACCGGCAAATCCGGGCTCGAGGCTTTCCAGCAGGCGATGGAAAACATCATGCCTGCCGTGGAGGTCAAGACCCGCCGTGTCGGCGGCGCAAACTACCAGGTCCCGATCGAGGTCCGTCCGGCAAGACGGCAGACCCTTGGTCTGCGCTGGCTGACCAACTACAGCCGCAACAGAAGCGAGAAAACCATGAAAGAGCGCCTCGCCGGCGAGATCATGGATGCCTGCAACAACACCGGCTCTGCCGTCAAGAAGCGTGAAGACACGCACAAGATGGCTGAGGCGAACAAGGCGTTCTCGCACTTCCGCTGGTAATCAAAAAAGGAGTGCGCAATGCCTAGACAATTTTCACTTGAGAATACGAGAAACATCGGGATCATGGCGCATATTGACGCCGGCAAGACCACAACATCCGAACGGATCTTGTTCTATACCGGCGTGAATTACCGCCTGGGTGAAACGCATGACGGCACCGCCACGATGGACTGGATGGAGCAGGAACAGGAGCGCGGCATCACCATTACGTCCGCGGCAACGACCTGCCACTGGAAGGGGACTCGTATCAACATCATCGACACCCCGGGTCACGTTGACTTTACGGTGGAGGTGGAACGCTCGCTGCGTGTGCTTGATGGCGCCGTGACTGTGCTGTGCGCAAAGGGCGGCGTAGAACCGCAGACCGAAACGGTCTGGCGGCAGGCTGACAAGTATCATGTGCCGCGTCTGGTGTACGTCAATAAGATGGACATGATGGGCGCGAATTTCTTCAATGTCCTGAAGATGATGGACGAGCGGCTCAAGTGTACGTCCGTCCCCCTGCAGCTCCCAATCGGCGCTGAGGATACGTTCCGCGGCGTCGTGGACCTCATCAAAATGAAGGCGTATGTCTTCTATGATGACCTGGGCAAGGATATGCGGGAGGAAGAGATCCCCGCGGATCTCGATGAGCTGGCAAAGCAGTACCGCGACCATCTGCTCGAGCAGGTCTCCGACCAGGACGAAGAGATCATGATGATGTACCTGGAAGGCGAACAGATCCCCGACGCGATGATCCGCGCAGCCATCCGCAAGGCGACGATCAGCAACAAGATCATCCCCGTCGTCTGCGGCTCGTCCTACAAAAACAAGGGCGTGCAGGAGCTGCTGGACGCGATCGTGGATTACCTGCCCTCGCCGCTGGACAAGCCCGCCGTGGAGGGCGTGAACCCGAAAACGGACGAGACTGAAACGCGCGAGGTGAGCGACGAAGCGCCGTTTGCGGCGCTGGCGTTCAAGATCGCAACCGACCCGTATGTCGGCAAGCTCGCGTTCTTCCGCGTGTATTCCGGCACGCTCGAGCCGGGCGATACGGTGCTCAATGCAAACAAAAATACGCGCGAGCGTATGGGACGCATCCTGCTGATGCACGCCAACCACCGTGAAGAGCTCAAGCACGTTTATGCGGGCGACATCGCCGCGGCGGTCGGGCTCAAGAACACCACGACGGGCGACACGCTCTGCGACCAGTCGCATCCCATCGTGCTGGAGAACATGGAGTTCCCCGAGCCGGTCATTCGTGTGGCAATCGAGCCGAAAACGAAGGCGGGTCAGGAGAAGATGGGTCTGGCGCTGGCAAAGCTGGCAGAAGAAGATCCCACATTCAAAACTTACACAGATGAAGAAACCGGTCAGACCATCATCGCCGGCATGGGTGAACTTCATCTGGAGATCATTGTTGACCGCCTGCTGAGGGAGTTCAAGGTGGAGGCGAATGTCGGTGCGCCGCAGGTCGCCTACAAGGAGACCATCCGCAAAAAGGTCAATCAGGAAACCAAGTATGCCCGTCAGTCCGGCGGTAAGGGTCAGTACGGTCACGTCAAGATCACCGTCGAACCGAACGAAAGCGGCAAGGGCTTCGAGTTCATCAACGCCACCGTTGGCGGCTCTGTGCCCAAGGAATACATTCCTGCCGTGGAAGCGGGCGTGCGCGGCGCGATGGAAGCGGGCGTTCTCGCCGGTTTCCCGGTCGTGGACGTCAAGGTCACGCTTTACGACGGCTCGTACCACGAAGTGGACTCCTCCGAGATGGCGTTCAAGATCGCCGGCTCGATGGCGTTCAAGGAAGCCTGCCAGAAGGCAGACCCCGTGGTGCTCGAACCGATCATGAAGGTGTGCATCATCGTGCCGGACGAATATATGGGCGACGTGATCGGCGATATTTCGTCCCGCCGCGGTAGCGTGCAGCAGCTCACCCAGCGCAGCGGTGCACAGCAGATCGACAGCTTCGTGCCGCTGTCCGAGATGTTCGGCTATGCGACCAACCTGCGCTCGAGAACGCAGGGACGCGGTCAGTTCACCATGGAACCGAGCCACTATGTCGAGCTCGCCAAGAATTTGACCGAAGAAGTCGTCCGCAAACGCAGAGGCTGACGAAAAAACTCTTGTCAAACGCGAAAAGTTCGTGTATGATGGAGAGGCTACGAAATTGTTTGAATACCACCCAAATTAAGGAGGATTTTATCAATGGCTAAGCAGAAGTTTGTCAAAGACAAGCCCCATGTAAACATCGGCACCATCGGTCATATCGACCATGGCAAGACCACCCTGACCGCTGCCATCACCAAGTTCCTGGCGATGCAGGGCGGCGCTGAGTACACTGACTACTCTTCCATCGACAAGGCTCCGGAAGAGCGCGAGCGCGGCATTACCATCAACACTGCGCACGTGGAATACCAGACCAACAACCGTAAGGGTCACAACTATAAGACGGGCGAGGATAATGTCGAGATCATGGGTCGTCATTATGCGCACGTCGACTGCCCGGGCCACGCCGACTATATCAAGAACATGATCACCGGCGCTGCTCAGATGGACGGCGCGATCCTGGTCATCGCCGCTTCCGATGGTCCTATGGCTCAGACCAAGGAGCATCTGCTGCTTGCCCGTCAGGTGAACGTGCCCTCCGTGCTCGTGTTCCTGAACAAGTGCGATCAGGTCGACGACGAAGAGCTGCTCGAGCTGGTCGAGATGGAAGTCCGCGAGACTCTGGACTTCTACGGCTTCCCCGGCGACGACACCCCCATCATCCGCGGCTCCGCGCTGAACGCTCTGGCGTCCGAGTCCACCGACCCGACCGCTCCTGAGTACAAGTGCATCGACGAGCTGATGCAGGCTGTCGACACCTGGATCCCCACGCCTCCGCGTGATGATTCCCTGCCGTTCCTGATGCCCGTTGAGGACGTCTTCACCATCTCCGGCCGCGGCACTGTCGCTACCGGTCGTGTCGAGCGCGGCGTCATCAAGAAGAACGAGCCGGTCGAGATCGTTGGTCTGTCCGACGAGAAGAAGGCGACCGTCGTTACCGACATCGAAATGTTCCACAAGCTGATGGACTACGCTGAGGCTGGCGACAACATCGGTGCTCTGCTCCGCGGCGTGGACAAGAAGTCCATCGAAAGAGGTCAGGTTCTGGCGAAGCCCGGTTCCATCCATCCGCACACCAAGTTCACAGGTCAGGTCTACGTCCTGTCCAAGGAAGAAGGCGGCCGTCATACCCCGTTCTTCAACAACTATCGTCCGCAGTTCTACTTCCGTACCACCGACGTCACCGGCATCATCACCCTGCCCGACGGCGTTGAGATGTGCATGCCTGGCGATAACATCGACATGAAGGTCGAGCTGATCACCCCGATCGCCATCGAGAAGAACCTCCGCTTCGCTATCCGCGAAGGTGGTCGTACCGTTGGCTCCGGCGTCGTCATCGCCATCAACGAGGACTAAGTTAACGTAAAAAAGAGGATGCTTCGGCATCCTCTTTTTATTTGTGTCAAAACAGGTTTTGACACAAATTCAAGCGAAGCAGGCTTCGCTTGAGGGGAATTGCGCCCTGCCGCGCGCATAATTTGTGTGCCTGAGGCTCACAAATTCCACACTTGGCAGGACGGGATGTATTTTTGCCGACGTACACGCCGCCGGCAAAAATGATTCCAAATTTATTTTGCGCCTGCGGGCGCAAAACTCTGCGAGGCTTTTCTGAAAGCGTTGGGAGTGCGAAGAACCGGCGGGCTGCTTTGGGCAACCGCCGGTTTCCGTTTGTCTGCTATTTGATTGCGTCGCTGTTGTTGAGGACGGTGGTGCTGTAAAGGAACAGCACGTCCTGATCGGTCACGGTGAGGTACTGCGGCAGGCGCTCGGGGGCGAGATAGCGGATGTCCACGAGCGTGATCGTCTTGTAGCCGGATGCGAGCAGCGGCGCGAGCGAGCTGCCGAAGGAATCGCGGAATACGATCAATTCCCGGTCAGTCGCCGCGTTGGGATTTTCCAGCCGCAGGAGCGATTTTGAGCCGGAGAGAAACAGCGCATAGGGGTCGGCACCGTCTGCCTGCGCACCGTCGTAGACCGACAGCCAGGAATCCGTCTCGTAATCGTAGACGCGGCAGGCATCCAGCACGGCGCTCGTGAGACAGCGGAGCGCGTCGGGCGCGAGGGGGAGGGCGGATTGCCCGGCGTAGACGCCGTAAAACGGCGCGTCGGCGGTGACTTCCGTATATTCCGTGTCTGCGAGGTTTACGCCCATTGCATTTGCCAGCGCGCTTGCCACGTCCGGCAGACATTCCTGCCGCCAGTGCGCGTCGGTCGCGTAGTAGCTGTCCGCTGTGAGGTATGGCGTGAGGTCGATGTGCTCTGCCCACGGCATTTGCTCCGCGACTGTACGGAACAGAGTTTCGTAGTCCATCGCCGGATAGCCGTTTGCCTCGGCGAGGTAATAGCTCTTGTCGGGCACAACGGCGGCGTAAACGCGTGCGTCCGTCCCGGCGAGGAGCGTGTCGTACAGGTACGAAAAGCGCGAGAGGGCGTAATTGACCGAGTCCTCATGCAGCGGATAGTCGAGCTTTGCCGCCTGCCCCTGTGCCAGATAGATGCCGTGCTGGTCGCTTTGGCGCAGGAGGTAATAGCCTGTGAACGATTTGAGCGCGCGCAGATCGTCGCGCAGCGGGAACTGATCGAGCGTGTAGCGCGCAAAGTGTTCAGCAAATTGTCCGTTCAGCACTGTCTGCACTGTGATCTGCGGGCGCTGCGTGAGCGGACGGCGCTCCGTGACGGACAGCGCCGCGTCCGGGCGCAGAACGCCCCAGATGAGAAAGCCGTAGAGAAGCCCTGCGGCAAGTGCGAGCGTGAGCAGGTTTTTGAGTTTGGCAGTCATGGAAAACCTCCTCAGAATCGGAAGTAGAGGAACGGGCTGAACGTGCCGTCCACAAGATAGGCGGTGCAGAGCACAAGCAGCGTGAGTACGCCGAGCGGCTCGAGCACGGAGAGGACGCGCGCACCTACGCGGCTGCTTTCCAGCGCACCGCACAAGCGCCTTGGCAGCGGCGTTGCGCCGACGGCGGCGATGGCGAGCAGAACGGCATTGCTGCGCAGCAGGTACAGCGCCTCCTGCGTTGCGCCTGTCAGCCCGCCTGCGCCGAAGAGCGCGCCGAGCGTGCCTGCCGCGCCGGATATGCTGTCCGCGTCGAAGAGGACAAAGCTGAGTGTGATGAAAAACAGGACGTAAATGTGCGAAAACACACGCGATTTTTCAAGAACGGGACGCAAAAACTGCTTTTCTGCGATCAAAAGCACCGCAAACAGCAGCCCCCAGAGCAGAAAATTCCACGCCGCGCCGTGCCACAAGCCCGTTGCCGCCCAGACGATGAGAAGGTTGCGATACCACTTCGCCCGCGACGTGCGGTTGCCGCCGAGGGGGATATAGAGGTAGTCCCGAAACCATGTGCCGAGCGAGATGTGCCAGCGCCGCCAGAACTCCGTGATGCTGGCGGAGATATAGGGGTAGTTGAAGTTTTCGGGAAAGGAGAAGCCGAACAGCCGCCCCAGCCCGATCGCCATATCGCTGTAACCGGAAAAATCAAAGTAAATTTGCAGCAGGAACGATACGGCGTACAGCCACGCGAAGAGCACCGAGGGCTGCGCCGTCGCACGCCACGCTGTGCCGATCGCCGCAAGTGAGTCCGCGAGCAGCACCTTTTTGGCAAGCCCGACGGCAAAGCGCCGCGCGCCGGACGCCGCGCCCGCGAGCGTGACAGTGCGCTGCTCAAGCTGCGCGGCAATGTCGGTGTAGCGCACGATCGGTCCTGCGATGAGCTGCGGGAACATGGCGATATACGTCGCAAGGTTTACAAAGCTGCGCTGCGCCGGGGCGCGACCGTACCAGACGTCCAGCACATAGCTGAGGATCTGGAACGTGTAAAAGCTGATGCCTGCCGGAAGCGCCAGCCGCAGCACCGTCACGGGCAGCCCCGTGACGGCGCGGAAGTTTTCCAGAAAAAAGCCGGCGTATTTGAACACAGCGAGCAGCGCAAGGCTCAGCACGACCGACGCTGTACGCGCAAGCGCCGCGATGCGCCGGGTGCGGTAACGCTCGATGAGCAGCGCGGCGGCATAGCCCTGTGCGATGGAAAGCAGCAGCAGGAGCACATAGTTCGGCTCGCCCCACGCGTAAAACAGCAGGCTGCACAGCAGCAGCGCCGCGTTTTTCAGCCGCCTTGGTGCGAGAAAATAGAGCAGCACGCAGCCCGGCAGAAAATAATACAGGAACGGGACGCTGGAAAAGACCATGGCGCTTACGCGATGGCTTCGTCCGCGACGATCTGCGTCGCAGGGAAGGCGGCGGAGAGCTTGGCGGTGAAGGTGTCTACCAAGTCCTCCGCGCCGAACAGCGCCACGAGGTAATCGGCCACGACGGCGATCGCGAGCTTATCCGGGAAGCCGCAGAGCCACTGGCGGTTTTGGATATTCGCGCGGGTCGCCTCGGCGATGGCGGCGGCGTCCGCGCCGCTTTTCAGGTGGAACGCGCCGCAGGTGAACGTGTTGGCGTTCATCATATGCTGGAGCGACGCGGCGTCATCGACCTGCGCACCGTCTGCCTCCGGCAGACCGAGCACGCGGTCCAGCTCGGACGCGTCAGCGACGGAGTACGCGCCGGGCGCGCCGTCGGTCATGTTTTCCTCAGAAAAATCGCCGCCCGCGGCGGGAAATTTTTCGTCCTCCGAATAGCTGCTCCAGACAGTATCCAGCAGCGCCTTGGCGCTGTCCACGCCAATATCGCCGCTCGCGGCGGGCGATTTGGCGGCGCAGGCGGCGAGCGAGAGCGTCAGGATGATGGTGAGCAGAATGGAAATCGTCTTTTTCATTTTGTGTAACCTCCGAATTATTCGCGGCGCGTTTGCGCCGTCATTCCTGCAGACGAGTTTTTTCGCGCGCGGTTGCAAAAATTCAAAAGTTTTTTGCGTGCGTGCTGCGGGAGAAAATCGGGTGGTTCTGGTGGAAATGAGCGGACAAATATAGTATAATGACCCTGAATAGCAGACCCGCGCCGCTTTGCATAGCATGATGCAGGAGGTGCGCGAATGCTGGGATGGGTGATCGGATGCTTTTTTGCCGCGTGCGGCGTGCTGTTGCTTTTGTGGTGCGCGGCGGGGCGGCTGTTACAGCCGGTGCTGCGGCAGACGGCGCTGACGCTGCTGCCTGTCCGCGCAGACGCGGGCGCGCTGGAGCAGGCGGTGCGCGCGTGGCGGCAGCTTGCAGACGGCGGGCTTTCCACGCAGCGTCTGCTGGTGGTGGACTGCGGTCTGACGCCGGACGGAAGGGCGCTGGCGGAGCGGCTCTGCGCGCAGGATGCGCGGCTCGCCCTCTGCACGGCGGAGAAGCTGGAAATAATCGTAAGACTGGGGATTGACAATGGCGGAACGGCAGACGGAGATGATCCGCGGCACGGTGCAGAGCGTGATCTATCAGAACCCTGAAAACGGCTATGCGGTGCTGCGCCTGCTCACGGAGGCGGGCGAGGTGATCACGCTGGTGGGCACAGTGCCGATGACCCTTGCGGGTGAGCGGCTGATCGTGACCGGGCGGTGGGGACACCACGCGAGCTACGGGCGGCAGTTTGAGGCGGAATTTCTGGAGCGGCTGATGCCGGAGACGACGGATGAAATTTTTTCGTATCTGTCCTCCGGCGCGGTCAAGGGCATCGGCGAAAAAACGGCGGCGAAAATTCTGGAGCTGTTCGGCGCGCAGGCGCTCGACGTGCTGGAAAACACGCCGGAGGAGCTGGTGAAGATCGCGGGCATCTCGCGCCGTAAGGCGCTGGAGATCGGCGAGAGCTTCCGCAGGCAGTCGGGCGTGCGGCGCTTAATTGAATTTTTGACGCTGCACCATCTGCCCGCAGAGCTGGCGGTGCGCCTGTGGCGCGTGTACGGCGAGCTGGCGGCGGATGCGCTGCGCGACGATCCGTATGTGCTGACAGACAGCTATTTTGGCGCGGATTTCGCGTGTGTGGACGCATTCGCGCTGGAGCTGGACGTAGAGGCGGACGATGAGCGGCGTGTGGAGGCGGGCATTTTATTTGAGCTGCGCTATAATCTCGGCGGCGGGCACACGTTTTTGCCGGCGGACAAGCTGACCGCCGCGACAGCGTCGCTGCTGGGGCTGGACGCGGAGACGATCGAGGCGGGAATACAGCGCCTTTTGGAGCAGGGGCGGATGGATGAGGATACCGTGGCGGGGCTGCGGGCGTGCTATCTGCCGGAGTTTTATGAGGCGGAGCAGTATGTCGCGGCGCGCGTTGCGCAGATGGCGCGCGTGCGCATCGAGCCGCCGCGCCGTCTGGCGCAGATATTGGCAGGCGTGGAGGAAAAACACAAGATCGCCTACGCGCAGCAGCAGAAGCAGGCGATCGCTGACGCGGCGGAGTGCCGCCTGCTGCTGGTGACGGGCGGACCGGGCACGGGAAAAACGACCGTGATGACCGGCATTTTGGATCTTTTTGACGCGATGGGGCTCAAGACGCAGCTTGCCGCGCCCACGGGACGGGCGGCGAAGCGGCTTTCGGAGGTGACGGGGCGGGATGCCTCCACCATCCACCGGCTGCTGGAGGCACAGTTTGACCCCGAGACGGGCGCAATGTCGTTTTTCCACGATGAGGACGAGCCGTTAAAGCTCGACGCGATGATCGTGGATGAGGCGTCGATGGTGGACCTACAGCTCATGGCGTCGCTGCTGCGGGCGCTGCCGCGGGACGCGCGGCTGCTGCTGGTGGGTGACCCCGACCAGCTTCCGGCGGTGGGCGCGGGGAATCTGTTTTCCGACCTTATCCGCAGCGGCATCGTGATGACTGTGCGGCTGACAGAAATTTTCCGGCAGGCGCAAAGAAGCCTCATCGTCATGAACGCGCACGCCATCAACCACGGCGAACTGCCGGTGCTCAACGCGACCGACCGGGACTTTTTCTTCCTGCGGCGCGGACGCGGCGAGGCGGTGGTGCAGACGGTCTGCGAGCTGTGTGCGGCGCGGCTGCCGAAAAATATGGGCATCCAGCCGGCGGACATTCAGGTGCTCTCGCCCACGCGCAAGCACGAAACGGGCACGAAAGAACTCAATCGCGCCTTACAGGCGGTGCTCAATCCGCCCGTGCCGGGCAAGCGTGAGAAGCAATACGGCGATTTTTGCTACCGCGAGGGCGATCGGGTAATGCAAATCCGCAACAATTATGATATACTGTGGAAAAGGGCGGACGGGCTTGGCGCGGGCGCGGGCATTTTTAACGGCGACATCGGGCGCATCCGGGAGATCAATTTCCAACAGGAGAGCGTCACGGTCGTATTTGACGACGAGCGCGAGGCGAGCTACGGCTTTGATATGCTGGGCGAGCTCGAACCCGCGTATGCGATGACTGTGCACAAGAGCCAGGGCAGCGAATACCGCGCGGTGATTTTGGCGGTGCACAGCGGGTCATCGTATCTGCTCACGCGGAGCGTGCTGTATACGGCGGTGACGCGCGCGCGGGAGCTGTTGATCCTCGTTGGCAGCGAGGAAGCCGTTGCTGCCATGGTGCGCAATGACCGCCAGCAGCGCCGTTACAGCGGGCTGAAGCTGCGGCTGGAGAAGGAGATAGAATGCTGAAAAAGCTGCTGGAGGCACTGCTCGATCTCCTTTATCCGCCGCGCTGCATGATCTGCCAGCGGTTTATCGAACCGAAGGAAAAGCCGGTCTGCCGCGCGTGCCTCGACCGGCTGCCCGAGCATGAGGGCGCGGACCCGCAGGTCAAATACGCGCAGCGGTGCGTGGCGACGTTTTTCTACGAAAAGGACCTGCGCGAGGCGTTTTTGCGCTTCAAATTCCAAAACCGCGATCATTACGCCGATCAGTTCGGCAAATGGATGTGCGTGACCATCCGCGATAAGCTGGAGGGACGCTATGACTGCATCACCTGGGCGCCGGTCAGCCGCCGGCGGCTGCGGGAGCGCGGCTTTGACCAGTCGGAGCGGCTGTGCATGGTGATCGCCCGCGAGCTGGGTCTGCCGGTGGAGCGGCTGCTGCAAAAAACGCGGCATACGAAACGGCAGTCGGAGCTGAACGACGCGTCCATGCGCGCGGCAAACGCCTCGGGTGCGTACAGCGTGGTCGATCCCGCAAAGGTCGCGGGGCGGCGGATCTTGCTGATCGACGATATTGTAACGACGGGCGCAACGCTTGCCGAATGCAGCCGCGTGCTGCGCACGGCGGGTGCGGAGTCGGTCGTCTGCGCCGTGTTAGCGGCGGCGCGCAGCGATAAAGAAAGGTGACAATGCGATGAAGATCAAACTATCCAGAGATATTGGCATCGACCTCGGAACGGCGAATATCCTGCTGTATGAGCAGGGAAAGGGCATCGTGCTGCGCGAGCCGTCGGTCGTGGCTGTGGATAAAAATACGGGAAAGGTCTTGCAGGTGGGCGCGGCGGCGCGCAATATGCTCGGCAGAACGCCGGGCAACATCGTGGCGGTGCGCCCGCTGCGCGACGGCGTGATCTCCGACTATGAGATGACGGAGAAAATGCTGGAGCAGTTCCTCAAAAAGATCGGCGGCTTTTCGCTGGTCAAGCCCCGCGTGATCGTGAGCGTGCCGAGCGGCGTGACCGAGGTCGAGGAGCGCGCGGTCATTCAGGCGACGATGGAAGCCGGCGCGCGGCGCGTGTACCTGATCGAAGAGCCGTTCGCGGCGGCGCTGGGCGCAAAGCTGTCCATCAGCGGCCCGGACGGACATATGGTCGTGGACATCGGCGGCGGCACGACGGATATTGCCGTGCTGAGCCTGAACGGCATCTCCAATTCGTCGTCCATCAAGATCGCGGGCGACACGTTTGACGAGGCGACCATCGCCTTTTTGCGCAAGCGCTACGGGCTGCTGGTGGGGCAGAACACCGCCGAGACGGTGAAGATGACCATCGGCTGCGTCAGCGAGCGCCCGGAGGAGACGAGTATGCTCGTGAAGGGGCGCGACCTCAAGACCGGGCTTCCGAAGGAACAGATGATCTCGTCGAGCGAGCTGATGGAGGCGTACAAGCGCCCCGCGCGGCAGATCGTGGACGAGGTGCTGGCAGTGCTGGAGAGCAGCGCGCCGGAGCTGGTGGCGGACATTGCGCAGAACGGCATCGTGATGACCGGCGGCGGCAGCCTGCTCTACGGCTTTGACCGACTGATCGAGGAGCGGACGGACATCGCCTGCTCCATCGCGGACGACGCCGATTCGTGCGTCGCCTACGGCTGCGGCAAGAGCCTGCAATGGATCAATTCCATGCAGGAGGGTACGATCAACATCGCCCGCCGCAAGCTGATGAAGGAATAAAGATAGAGAACGCCCGCAGGCTTGAGCCTGTGGGCGCTTTTGTGTTATGGGGTGTTTTAGGGGAGGCGTAGGGGTGGGGCTTGCCCCTCTCACGCGGTACAACGTTGCAGGTTTGGGTGCACCAATTTTACGAGGTCGCCGCACATTGTGCGATTTTGCGTTTGCGCCCCACCCCTACGGCATTGCTGATAGATCATGCGTTGCCCGCTTCCAGCAGCTCCTTTGCCTTTCTTGCAACCACGATCTCCTCGTTCGTATCCAACACGATCACGCGGACGGGGGAATCCTCCATGGAGATGTCGCTGCCGGTGACGGCGTGGCGGTTTTTTTCGCCGTCGAGGCGCACGCCGAGGAACTCCAGACCGCTCAGCGCCAGCGCGCGGATGGTGGGGCTGTGGCGTCCGATGCCGCCGCCAAAGACGATGGCGTCCAGCCCGCCCATGGCGGCGGCGTAAGCGCCGATGTATTTTTTGATATTGTAGGCGTAGTGCAAAATGGCGTTCAGCGCGTCATCATTGCCCGCCTCCGCCGCCTGCTCCACATCGCGCAGGTCGCCGGAGACGCCGCTCATGCCGAGAAAGCCGCTCTTCGTCTGCAGCATGGTCTTGATCTCGGAGAGCGTCATGCCGCATTCCTCGGCAAGATAAAAGATGATATACGGGTCAATATCGCCGCAGCGGTTGTTGTGCATCACGCCGCACTGGAGCGAAATGCCCATGGACGTGTCGATGCTCTGCCCGTTTTTTACGGCGCACAGGCTGCCGCTGCCGCCGAGGTGACAGCTCACGAGCCGCAGGTCAGTGCGGTCGAGGGCGTCGGCGACCCACGCAGACATATACTCGTGCGACGCGCCGTGGAAGCCGTAGCGGTGAATATCGTATTTGCGCGAAAGCTCGATGGGGATGGAGTACAGGCTCGCCTCAGGCGGCATGGTCTGGTGAAACGCCGTTTCAAACGCGCCGATGAGGGGCGTATCGGGCAGCAGGTCGCGGAACTGGCGGATGGCGGCGATATAGGGCGGGTTGTGCGCCGGGGCGACGGCATTGAACGCCGCCATTTTTTGCAGCACGTCCTCCGTAAGGACCTGCACGCCCGACACGCCGCGCGCGTGCACGACCTTAAAGCCGACGCAGGACAGCTCGGAGAGAGACGCCAGCGCGCCGCCGAGGAGCTGCGTGAGCATCCGCTCGATCGCCTCGCGGTGGGTGGGGAAGGCGGCGGCTTCCGACAGCTCGTCGCCGCTTGTGTGGTCCTTGGCGTAGAAGCGTCCGACATCCTGCCCGACGCGCTCCGCGCCGCCGGAGGCGAGCACGCGCTCACCGCGCGAAAAGTCGAAAAGCTGATATTTGAGCGAGGTACTGCCGACGTTGCAGATGAGAATTTTCATACGGTCGTTCCTTCCTTTGTGTGCATTCCTGCGCTTAGTATACCAGATTTCAAGCTATTTCACAACGGATTTGTGCCGCTGCCGGCGATCAGGCGGTATAGCCGTGTGAGGTACGTCCAATCGAGCTGGCAGATCGTTCCGCTTGCGGGGAGGTCGCTTTTTTCCTGCAACCAGCGTACGGCGGCGACGGACGGCGCGTCGTGCACGCCCGTGACGGCAAGGCGCGGCATGGCGGGAAAGCTCTGCCGGACGGCAAGCAGCATCGACTGGATGGGGAACAGGTGCATATTCTGCTCGCCAGGGGCGATGCTCTGCTCCGGCTGCCAGGCGATGTCGAGCGCCGCGGCGGGTGCATAGGACGGCAGGGCGTTTTGATAGGCGTTTACGACATGCAGCCATGTCGTATGGTCGGTGCAGCCGGTCACCGGCAGGCTGTGCAAGCGCTGGAACGCCGCGACGCTGCGGGCGGTCTGCTCGCCGTAGATGCCGTCGGGCGTGAGGGTGGGGATGCCCGGCTCGGCGCGGGCGAGCAGCGCCAGCATCGTTTGCAGGCTGAGAATGGGCGCGCCGATGAAGAGCTCTTCCTGATTCATACCGCGCCCTCCCCGTCCTGTGCGCCGGTGTCCAGCGGCTGCCCGGGGAACTGGACAAAGCGCGTGGTGTCGGCATAGGATGCGTCCGCGTCCGCGCCGTCGGGAAACAGCGCGCCGCTCGAAAAAATGACCTGCTCGATGGAGGCATACTGGCGGTAGAGCGCGTTCCACGTCAATATACTGACGCTGCCGGTCACCTCCTGCCCGTCATAGCTCTGGAATGCGGCGACCGCCTGCTGCGTTTCCTCGCCGTACACGCCCGTCTGCTCCACGACGGGGAGCTGCGGGATGAACTGCCCGATGACGCGCAGCAGATATTGCAGCACGCGCACGGAATCGCCCCGGTCACCGGGAGAAAGATCGCCGGAGAACTCAAAATTGGCGACGGTGTAGTTGAGCCCCTCCGATTGCAGCTCCGCCAGATTCAGAATGGCGACGTAAATGCGCACGATCTGGTACCACGTCGCGCGCCCGACCACGCCGTCCACCGTGAGGGAAAAGATGGACTGAAAGGCGCGGACGGCGTTCAGCATTGCCTCGCCGAAGAGGTTGCTGACGGGAATTTTGGGGATGGCGGGGTAATTCTGCGAGATGCGGTTGAGCGCGACCTGCAAATAGCCGACATACGGTCCGATCGCCCCGACGCGCAGCGGCGTACCGGGATAGGACTCCGAGCCGGTCTGGACGGGCGCATTCACGACCAGCTCCACGTCGTCGCCGTAGTAATTGCGCAGGATCTCCACGCTGTTCGCGCCCGCCTGCGCCAGCTCCTGCGAGCCCCATTGACTGAGCCCGCTGCAAGTGGAGGTCGTGCCGTTGCAGAATTTTGCCGCCAGCGGCTCAAAAAAGCCCCGCCGCCGGATGTAATGATTGAACAGCTCGTCAACCAGCGCCGAAATGTTCTCGTAGATGTTGCGGCCGTTTATGTATTTTTGATCGTAGGCGGTAGAGTTGGTGATGTCAAAATCGTAGCCCCGGCTGCGGTAGTACTCAGTGTAGACGCGGTTGAGCGCATAGGATACGATGGCGAACGTGTTCGCACGCAGGGCGGAGATGCCCCAGGTGGGGTAAATTTCGCTGGACACGACGTTTTTCACATAGTCCGCGAACGGGACGGTGACGTTGGCGGCGGCGCTGTCCGGCGCACCGAGATGGACGGTGATCGTTTCGGGGATATAGGGCGGGACAAAGACCATACGCAGCCCTCCTAAAGCGTCTGTGCCGGGGTGTCGATGACCTCAGTGCGGTCATACAGCTCCGGCAGCAGCGCGGTGGGAATGAGCTGGACATCCTGAAGCGTCTGGATGCCGGTAAAAATTTGCGCGCCGCGCACCAGCACCCGGTCATAGCCGTTCAGATCCGTGAATACGTCAAGCTGCGCGTAAGGCGCTTTGCCTGCGGAGGAAATATCGGCGGAATCGAGATCGGGCGTTTCGACGGTGAGCGGGTCGGTCATGCCGTCGTAGTTCGTCAGCCGCAGCCCCAGCAGCTCCCGCACGCCGCCGGCATCCGTGCGGTAAAACACCACTGCCGCGCCGCGCAGCGGAATGCGGGCGTTTGAGGTAAACACCCGCGCGATGATCGTGCCCTGACTGGACAAGGGAATGCCTCCTTTCAAAGAGTGCTCTCCTCATCATATGAAAAGGCGGCAAAATCGGTGCATGGACGCAAAAAGCGGGTCTCCCCTTTGGGAGACCCGCTTGATGGGTGCTTATCCTACGTTCACGAGGAACTTTTTCATCGGTTTTTGCAGGAGCAGGAGAATGACCGCGCACAGCGCCAAGTCGATGAGCATATAGCTGCCGTTATACACGAGCGAGTAGAGCCACGGGTTCGTGAAGGTGGTGTTGAACAGCTCCGTGGGGGCGTAGATGCGGTACACGGTGACGCCGCTGATGAAGTGCACGAGGAAGCGCGCCGCGCACGCCACGACTGCACCGATGTACAGACCGCCCTTCATCCTGCGGAAGAACGTCCCGACGAAGAGCACGGAGAACGCCAGCAGGTAGTCCAGGATCATGGACGTCGGCCCCCAGGCATACGCGCCGTCAAAGATGAGCTGCAGCAGACCGTAGGCAAAGCAGGCAAGGAAGCTCGGCTTCCAGCCCCAGCGGTAGCAGTAGATGAACAGCGGCAGCATCCCAATGCACACACTGCCACCCTGCGGCAGCTCCAGCAGCTTCAGGTAGCTCAGCGCGGTCGCCAGTGCGACCATGATCGCGCCTTCGCACAGAGCATGGAGATTGTTGTTTTTCATGTGGTTTCCTCTTTTCCGATTTCTGAAAAATCAACTCCAACTGCTCAGGGAATATCGTGTGGGAAAACGAAAAGCCGCATTGCAGCCTCGCAATGCGGTCACAGGGAAGTATACTCGCATTCCTACGCCGGCATTACCCGGATCAGGTATCAGGGTTCGGACGTATGTCCATCTCAGCCGGAAAACCAGCACCCCTCGCGGAATCACAGAATCGGTCGTCTGCGGCCTTCGCCGAATCTCTTGCCCCAATGCTGCGGTTTGAAACGCTCGAAATACATAGAGTATTCCTTCGCATTTCAAACCTTGCCTTGAGCCAAAATCTCTCGCCGAAAGCTCTTGCCGATACGATTCGTGCTTCCTTTGGAATTGTCGGCTTCATTATAGCGGCGATGCGTGCAAAAGTCAAGGGGTGTTCGTGCTTTTCGCCTCTTGAAGGTGGCGGGGCGGTATGCTATGATGAGAGAAAAGCGGAGGTGCGGCGATGAAGCGGTTTAAACAGCTCAGCGTACTGCAAAAAGCGATCCTGATCGGAATTTGCGCGATGGCGCTGGAGTTCTGCGTGCTCTATCCCGTGACGCTGGCGCGGGTGGGCTACGCCTTTCGCGGCGCGATCCTGACCCCGTCGCAGACGGACGTGGGCACGGTATATTCCGGCAAGGTGCACGGCGAGAAGGTCAGCTTTACCGTGGACGCGAGCGGCGCGGCGACATACCGCGGCGGCGGGGCGGTATACGGACCGTACACCGTGCGTGAGGACGCGAGCGCTGTCCCGGCGGAATTTTTGCGGTACGATATGCCATCGACCGGCGTGGAGCTGCGGCGCGGGGACGAGGTCATTTTTCGCGGCTGCCTGCGCGATAACGGCGAGTATCGGATGCTGTACGATGAAAACGGCAAGCTGGATGATCTGAGCCTGTTCTTCTCGGACGACGAGCAGACGCCCGCCGCCGAAGAGCCGACGGCGCTGGAGGTGCTGGCGCTGCTCATTGATATGCAGCCGGAGCACAAGGGACAGTGGTCAGTGGGCGCGCTGGCGCTTCTGATCTGCGTCATGACGGCGGCATCTATTTTATATGCGGATGAGCTGTTCCGCTGGGGCTTATCCTTCCGCGTGCGCGACCCGGAGGCAGCAGAGCCATCGGACTGGGAGTTGGCGAGCCGGTATTTTACCTGGATCGCGCTGCCGATGATTGCGCTGGCGATGTTTATTATGGGGCTGCGATGAGATGAAACGATGCTTTATTTTTGCGGCGGGGACGTTTTACGGGCTGCGCGAAGCGCCCCGCGCGGGCGATGTGACCATCGCGGCGGACGCGGGACTGCACAACTGCCGCAGCGCCGGGATCGAGCCGGAGCTGGTGATCGGCGATTTTGATTCGATGGCACAGCCGCCGCGCGGCGGCTGCGTGGTCGCGCCGGTGGAGAAGGACGACACGGACACGATGCTCGCCGTGCGCGAGGGGCTTGCGCGCGGGTGCGGCGAATTTTACATCTACGGCGGTACGGGCGGGGTGCGTCTGGATCACACGCTGGCAAATTTGCAGACGCTGGCGTTTTTGCGCCGCCACGGCGCACGCGGGTATCTGTACGACCGCGATTTTGTCTACACCGTGCTGGAAAACGAAACGCTCACGCTCCGGCGGCAGGTCGAGTGGGGGCTGGTGTCACTGTTTGCGATGAGCGGCACGCAGCAGGACGTGACGCTGGAGGGGCTGCAATACCCGCTGGCGCACGCGGACGTTACGGGCGATTTTCCGATCGGCGTGAGCAATCATTTTATCGCGGACACAGCGCGTATCACCTGCGGCAGCGGGCTTTTGCTCGTGGGCTGGCAGCTTCCGCCGCTCACAGAAACGCCCGCAGATCGGTCGCAAGCTGCGCCTCCAGTGCGATGAGCTTTTTGGCGATGTCCTTGGAGCGCTCGTCCGCCGCCTGATACTCGTTGAGATAGCGCCCGAGCGATTTGACACCCATATTGCAGCCGTCGGTCATCAGGTCGGCGATGGTGCAGTCAGAGTCGTTCACGGCGAGCTTGAGGTTCGTTTTGACCCACGACATCCCGCGCGCCATCGGGTTCGCGGGCTTGCCTTCGTCCTCAAAGCGGTCGAGCTGCGCACGAATTTCCGCGCCGAGACGCTCGTGCGCCTGCTTGCAGTCGGAGAGCGCATTGCGCAGCGGCGCGTGCGCCACGCGCGGCAAAACGTCGCCGATGGCAGCCACGCCCATGTGTATCCCGGCGTCGCACTCCCGCAGCAGCCGGACGGTATCCTGTTCGATCATGGGGCATTCCTCCAAATTTGAATTTTGATTAGTTTGCCCCGAAATTGCACAAAAAAACAGCGTGGTCCGTTCGGACCACGCTGTTTTTTGAAATCTAAGGTGTTACATATCGAACGGTTCCATGCCGAGGACGGGGTGACCGACCTCGGAGAGGAACGCGAGGAGTTCTTCGGGGTCACCGTTCGGGCAGTTGGTCTCGTCCGCGACCATGTCGGCAAAGTTTTCGATGCCGTACAGGTCCTTGGCAGTCTCGTTGAGCTTGTCGCGGATCTGATCCTTCAGATCCTTCGGCAGCCAGACCAGACGGGCGACGCCGCCCTCTGCCTTGAGGAACTTGTGGGAGGCGATGTAGTGCTTGCCATGCCCCATGAAGCCCGGCGTCTGCACGCCGCCGCCGGTCATGGACGCCATTTCGGAGAACGTCATACCGAGCGGGGTCATGCCCGCGAACTCACGGCAGGTGATGACAACGCCCATCGAGCACGGCTCGATGCCGCAGATGCACTCGAAGCAGCCGCAGGAGGTCATCGGGTCTTCCAGCAGGGAGTAGAGCGTGACGTGCTCCAGCGCGCCGTGCGAATACTCGGCGACGGCTTCGTCCACGTCCTCGTAGCGGCCGACGCGCTCGTCGAGGCAGCGCTCCTTGGTGACGACCTGGCACGGACCCTGCGGGTCAAGCTCGTTGGTCGCCTTGGCGTCCAGCCACGACACAGCGCCGCACAGACCCAGACGTTCCGGCGTGACGATGCAGACATGGCTCGGCGAGAACGCCTGGCACATGATGCAGGAATAGAACACGGGCACGGATTCGTCGGTCATGGACTTCAGGCGCTCGTCGCGCTTGTCGAACACTTCATTTGCCTGCTTGCGCAGCGCGGCGTTCGCCTCGTCGCCGACGACGATGCGGACCTGGCACTTATCGACCACGGTGTCAAATTCGGACTTGATCTTGGCGTAGAGCACCTCGCCGATGTGGCGGAAGCGGAAGCCTGCCTCAAAGTCTGCCTTGCTGACACGCACGCGGATCATATCGCGCTGACCGGTGTGCATGAGACCTTCCACGCAGTTGAGGAAGGAGTGGATCTTACGTTCAAAGACCGGCTCAAAGTCGGGCTGCATATTCTTGCCCGCGACCTCGACGGTGTAGCTGAGGGAAATTTTGCTGCCGACCTCAAACTCGTCCATCTCAGGACCGACGACCTCGATCTTGTGGTCCTCGACCTCGGAGGCGTCCTTCGTGAGAACCAGCTCAAAGCAGTCCTTGCGCGAGCCGTCGATCTCGATCTGCATATCGCCCTTGCGGATGATCTCGCCCTCGAAGGCGGAGGAGAAGGAGACGGGAATGTCGATCTTGGTGATTTTGAGCTTGATGCCGCGCGCCTCGATGGAGGTGTCGATCCAGTCCTTGGTGTCATCGTAGATGATGAGGGACTTCGGCACTGCCCACATATCGTCGTGGTCGTTGGTGATGACCGGGAAGCCGAGCTTGATCGCGCCCGCGCCGCAGGCGACGGTAATGTCGTTGACCGGCTTATAGGCGTTGACGAACGCGTTGATGCGCTCGAAGGTATACTTGTGGAAGCCTTCCACATCGCCGGGCTGGATCGCGCCGAAGATCATCGCCGCACGCACGACGAGGGAGATGACGTGACCGACCGACCAGATGTCCTCGCCGACGGGGACGACACGCACGGGGAAGCCCATGGAAACGCCCGCCTCGACCGCCTGCTCGATGATGCCGCCGATCAGGAATACGAAAATGCCGCGGGACTGATAGCCCTTGATGGTCTCGACCGCTTCCTCGGTGGAGGGAGCAGGACCGATCATCACGACGAAGCCGGGGATGTCGCCGGTGACGAGCGGAACGCCCAGCTCACGCACCTCGGCATCGGTGAAGTGACCGTGATAGTTCGTGCCCTCGTAGGGCGCGTCGGTCTTGACGTACTTGCACGCTTCGATCATCTCGGCGGCGATGGCAGTGCCCACGCCGGACTGGAAGATGGAGTTCGTGCGCGGCTCGCGCAGCATCATTGCCTTGACGTCCGCCAGCGCGTCCTGGAGCTCGCCGACGTTCGTGACCTTCTTGCCGATGTAGGCATAGATGCAGGCGAGGAAGTAGGCGGTGGAGGGCATGGTCAGCGGCGCGTCGCGCCCGACCTCTGCCGCAATCTTATTGACTTCCGCTTCGGCTTTGGCGAACATTTCGTCCGAGCCGCGGAACACTCTTTCAAATAACGTCTTCATATGTTCAGGTTCATTCCTTTCAGATTCTCAGATTCATGCCTGGGAGTCGAGCCTTGCCTTGATGGCGCGGATGGCGTCCAGCGCGGCGGGGCTTTGATCGTAGGGAGAAAGTCCTTTGCGGTCGGCATCGATCACGTCCGCGTCGTAGGGGATAAAGCCGAGGAGATTTTCCTCCGGCACGCGGCTGCGGACGAACGCGCGGTCGGAATCGTCGCGGATCTTGTTGGCGACGACCGAGACGCGGTGAATGCCGAGGTCGGCGGCGAGCTTCTTGACCTTTTCATAGGTCTGCACGCTGCGCGCGCCGGGCTCGATGACCACGATGAACTGATCGACCATGCTCGCTGTGCCGCGCCCCAGGTGCTCCAGCCCTGCCTCCATGTCCATGATGACAACGTCATCCTTGCGGAACACGAGGCTGGAGAGCAGCGCCTTGAGCATGACGTGCTCGGGGCAGACGCAGCCGCTGCCGCCGGTATCCACGGTGCCCATCACGAGGAGCTTGACGCCGTTAATTTCCTTTGCCAGCTTATCCGGCAGGTCTGAGACCTCGGGATTGAGCTTGTAGAAGGAATTGAGATCGTTCGCGCCGGTGCGCTCCTTGGCGAGCTGCTTCATTTTGGACACGGGGATGATGGAATTGACCGCATCCTCGGTAAGACCGAGCGCCAGACCCAGATTCGCGTCGGGATCGACGTCGGCGGCGAGGACGGTGCGCCCCTCATCGGCGTACAGCCGCGCGAGTGTGGAGGAGAGCGTCGTTTTGCCGACGCCGCCCTTTCCTGTGATCGCCAGTTTCATGATATGTAAGCCTTTCTGCGCAGGACGGCGGCGTCAGATGCCCAGCGCGGCGCGCTTGGCTTCGATGGATTCGATCATGCGGTCGCCCAGCTTTTCGATGTCGGTCTCAACGACGAAGTTCGCCTCGACCCACTCCTTGCAGCCGGTCTGCCCCTGCAGGAGCTCCGTGATCTCGCTCGAACCCTTGGAGTAGGGATCGACGCCGAGGTAGGTCTCAATGCCGGTGGCGACGACATAGTTGCCGATGGAAACTGCCTTTTCAGACATCCATTCCGGCGCGCAGCCGCACAGCGGGATCTGAGAAATGTTGATGCCCCAATCCTTAGCAATATCGGACGCGAGGATCATCATACGCGAGATGTCCACGCAAGAGCCCATATGCAGGATGGGAGGAATGCCGACGAGCTTGCACACGCGCTTGAGACCCTCGCCGCAGTATTCGGCGGCGTCAAGGTCCATCAGACCTGCCTTGGCAGCGGCCTGCGCGGAGCAGCCGGAGACGATGACGATGATGTCGTTTTTCAGGAGCTTTTTCATCAGCTCGATGTGTGCGGTATCGGGGCGGACCTTGGGGTTGTTGCAGCCGACCATGGCGACTGCGCCGCGCAGAACGCCGGACTTCACAACATCGACCAGCGGTCTCATCGTGCCGGTGATGTCCACATGGGAGTTCGTAACGCCGTCCAGACACTTCTTGATGGCCTCGACGGAGTAGCCCACGCGCGCCTTGGTCTTGAGCTGCGGGATGTTGACAAGATCCTGATTGCGGTTTTTGAAGTTCTCGATCGCCATCCTCACGATCGCCTTGGCGTTTTCAGCCGCGGTGTCCTCATGGAACTCGATGAAATCGGAGTCCGGCATCCGGGCGATGGGGGAGGTGGTGATGAACTTGGTGTGGAAGCACTTGGAGAGCGGGCCGAGCGCCGGGAAGATGCACTGCACGTCCACAACGATCGCCTCGCAAGCGCCGGTGAGCACGACGTTTTCCTGCTGGAGGAAGTTGCCCGCCATGGGGATGCCCTGACGCATGGCGACTTCGTTGCCGGTGCAGCAGACGCCGCAGATGTTGATGCCCTTTGCGCCGTTTTCCTTGGCGAGCGCGATGAGCTCGGGGTCCTGTGCATAGAACACGATCATTTCAGACAGCGACGGATCGTGACCGTGGACAACGATGTTGACCATGTCCTTTTCCATAACGCCGATGTTCGCGGTGGTGTCAACGGGCTTCGGCGTGCCGAACAGCACGTCGGAGAACTCTGTGCCCATCATCGAGCCGCCCCAGCCGTCGGACAGACCGGCGCGCAGCGACTGCTTGATGAGCGCTTCGGGCAGGGAAGAGCAGCCCATATGCGTCATATGCATGGACTGAGAGACCTCGCGGTCGATGGCGCGCGGCTCGATGCCGGCTCTGTGCCACAGCTCCTGCGTATGCTCCGGCGCGCGCTTGAGATAGCGCTGCACGCCGAAGGGCTTGCCGTATTCCATCAGACCCGTTTCGGCGACCTCGTGCGCCAGATCGTACAGGTCCTTGCCCTCGGTCTCGATGCCCCACTCGGCAGCGATCCGCTTGAGCTTTTCGGGGTCTTTGACCTGATACGCGCCGCCTTCTTTTGCCTGGTAGAGCGTATGGCAGATCTGGCGACCGTGGTCAGAGTGCGTTGCCGCGCCGCCCGCGGTGAAGCGCAGGTAGTTACGGCCGACGATGCCGTGTACGTCGCAGCCGCAGATGCCGCGCGGCGCCTTGGGCGTGATGCGGCACGGACCCATCGAGCAGATACGGCAGCAAGTGCCGGCTTCGCCGAATCCGCAGTGCGGGGTCTGGTTCTTGACGCGCTGCTGCCAGGAGTCCGCGCCGACCTTCTTGCCGGTTTCCAGCAAGGTGTTCGTCGCTTCCTCCATCTGTTCAATCGTGATTAAGCGATCCCAATCCATCAGTGATTTCTCCTCCTAAAATTGTTCGTTCGGGTGGACGGGAGCCTGCCGCGGCAAACCCCCGTGCGGGGATAGACAGTTTACCTCATTGTATCAAGTGCGGCGGGGAAAGTCAACCGTGATTCGGCACGTTCCGCCCCCTTGCGGTGCTTTTCTGCGAAAGAAAAAAACTGCTGGAAACGGGCAACGTTTCCAGCAGTTAAAAAATCATTGTTTGATCGCCTCTTGCGGGGTATGGACTACAAGATGCGGGTAGGTCATTTCAACGCCTGCCGCCTTAAATTCACGCCAGACGGCATCTAACAGGTCGGCGCGGACATCATAATAGTGCGCGGGCGTGGTCCAGACGCGCAGCGCGTAGGCAACAGCGCTGTCGCGATATTCCTCCACGCGGGCGTAGACCGGCTCGCCGGGCAGCACGTCCGCGACGCCCGCCGCCCGCCGCAGCGCGGCGCAGACGGTCTGCGGGTCGGCGTCATAGCTGGCGGTGACGGTGAGGTCCACACGGCGCTTGCCGCCGCCGGTGCAGTTGCAGATGCGGGAGGCGGTGACCTTGCTGTTCGGCAGATACAGGACCTGCCCGTCGTAGCACAAAAGACGTGTATGGAACAGACCGATCAGCTCCACCGTGCCGCCGCGCCCGTCGATCTCCACATAATCGCCCACGCGGAAGGGTTTGCTCGTGAGCAGCAGCACAGCGGCGGCGATGTTCGCAAGCAGGTCCTGCACGGAGAGCGAAATGGCAAGACCGGCGACGCTCAGGATCGCCAGCAGCGAGGACGTATCCACGCCCAGCGTGCCCGCGAGGAGCATGACGGCGATGAAGATCATCACGCCGCGCGTGACGGCGAGGATGAGCTTATGCAGCCGCGTTTCGATATGCGAGCGGGCGAGCAGGCGCTTTGCCGCGCCCTGCACCAGACGGATGAGCGCCGCGCAGACGAGCAGGAGCACGACCGCGGTCAAAATGCGTGTCAGAGACAGGGAATTTACGAATTTCGTCAGGCTGGACTGCGCCTCGGCAGCGGACTGCACCGCGTCACTGCCGAGAACGCCGGAAAGCGCGTCGTTCATGCCTGCTCCTCCGGCTGCGCGGCGGGCTCGGCTTCGTCAGATGCTTCCGTTTCGCCCGTCAGGCGCTTGGCGTCGGCGTTGACGTATGCCATCAGCTCATCGCCGGTGATGGTCTCCTTTTGCAGGAGGAAGAGCGCGATCTCATCGAGCAGCGAGCGGTGCTCACGCAGGATGTCCTTCGATTTCTGGTAGCACTGCGCAAGCAGCGACTGAATTTCGGAGTCCGCCGCGGAGGCGGTGGAGTCGGCGCAGTTCATCATGGTGCTGCCGTCCAGATACGGGTTCGACACGGTGGACAGCGCCATCAGACCGAACTTTTCGCTCATGCCGTACTGCGTGACCATCTTGCGGGCAAGCTCCGTGGCGCGCTCGATGTCGTTGGACGCGCCTGTGGTCTGGATGCCGAACACGAGCTGCTCCGCCGCGCGTCCGCCGAGCAGCGTTTGCAGCTCGACCAGCAGCTCCTCGCGGGAGCTGAGGAATTTTTCCTCCTCCGGCATCTGCATGGTGTAGCCCAGCGCGCCGGAGGTGTGCGGGACGATGGTGATCTTGGAGACGGGCTGCGTGTGCTTTTGCAGCGCCGCGACGAGCGCGTGCCCGACCTCGTGGTAGGAGACGATGCGCTTTTCGGTGTCGGTGAGGACCGTGCCCTTTTTCTCCGTACCGGCGATGACCGTTTCAAACGAGACGAGAAGGTCCTGCTGGTTGACTGCCTTGCGCCCCTGCCGCACGGCGCGCAGCGCCGCTTCGTTCACAAGGTTCGCAAGGTCGGCGCCGACCGCGCCGGCGGTCGCCTGCGCGATCTTGTGCAGATCCACGTCCTCGGCGAGCTTGATGTTTTTGGTGTGCACGCGCAGTGTCTGGTAGCGCCCCTGCAAGTTCGGGCGGTCCACGATGATGCGGCGGTCAAAGCGCCCGGCGCGCAGCAGCGCCTTATCGAGAATTTCGGGGCGGTTCGTCGCCGCGAGGATGACCACGCCCTTGGACGAGTCAAAGCCGTCGATCTCGGCGAGGAGCTGGTTGAGCGTCTGCTCGCGCTCGTCGTTGCCGCCGAATTTGGAGTCACGCGTGCGCCCGATGGCGTCGATCTCGTCAATGAAGATGATGGCGGGGGCGACCTTGTTCGCCTCCTGGAACAGGCTTCTTACGCGGCTTGCGCCCACGCCGACGAACATCTCCACAAAATCAGAGCCGGAGATGGAGAAAAACGGCACGTTCGCCTCGCCCGCGACCGCCTTTGCCAGCAGCGTTTTGCCCGTGCCGGGCGAGCCGACGAGCAGCGCGCCCTTCGGCAGCTTTGCGCCGATGGCGGTGTATTTCTGCGGGTTATGCAGAAAGTCAATGATCTCAACGAGCGATTCCTTCGCCTCGTCCTGACCGGCGACGTCGGCAAACGTCACGCCCGTCTGACGCTCCATATAGACCTTTGCCTTGTTTTCGCCGATGCCGCCGAGACCGCCCATGCCGCCCATTCGCTTGGACATACTGCGCATCAGGAGGCTGAAGAGCAGATACATGAACGCCACCGGCAGCACCCAGGTGAGGATGAACGAGACGATGGGGCTTGCCTGCTCCACGATCTCGCGGTCAAATTTGACACCGCGCGCGGTGAGCTGCGATACAAGCTCCGCAGTGTCCATATTCGGGATGAGCCCCGTATAGTAGACGCGCTGCTGCGCCTTTGCCTTGGCAGCCTCTTCCTTTGTGAGAATTTCCAGCCGGTCGTCAGTCATAAATTCGACCTCGGAGACCTTGTCCTCGTCCAGCAGGGTGAGGAACTCGTCATAGGTGATCTCCACCAGATAGGATTTTGAGAGGCTGGTGTAGAGCGTATTGATGAGCAGCGTGCCGATCAGCGCGGCGATGACCAGAAACAAAATTCTGCGCCCGGAATTGCCGCTTCCGTCTGCGTCGCCGCGGTTATTGTTATTTTGCTTTTTGGGGGAGTTGCTCACGAAAAGCACCTTCTTTCCATGGGGTAATGCTTATGATATGCCGCGATTTTATCACATCAGCCAAGGATTTACAAGAACGCCAAATGAAACGGGCGGTAAATTTTCTGTGAATTTAAGAACCGGGGGCAGTTGTTTCCTTCGACAAGGTCTGTTATAATAAGCTCGACATTATGGGTATCTGCGCGTTTGCGCAAAAAGAACGGAGAGACGAACGATGGCAGAGAGAAAACACACCGACGACCGCAGGCGTTCCGATGACCGCCGCCGCGCCCCGCGCGCGCCGGAAAACGAGAACGCGGAAAATATTCTGGAGGGGCGCAACGCGCTCTCCGAGGCGCTTTCCAGCGGGCGGACGGTCGATAAGGTATTCATCGCCGAGGGCAGCACAGACCGCGCGCTGGCGCGGCTGGCGGCGCTGGCAAAACAGGCGGGCGCGGTGGTCGTGGAGACCGACCGGCGCAAGCTCGACCAGATGTCGGCAACGGGCGCGCATCAGGGCGTGATCGCGCAGGTGGCGGCGCATGACTACGCGACCATCGACGATATGTTTGCCCGCGCGGAAAGCTCCGGCAGACCGCCGCTCATCGTGCTCTGCGACGAGCTGTCCGATCCGCATAACCTCGGCGCGATCATCCGCACGGCGGAGTGCGCCGGAGCGCACGGCGTCATCATCCCCAAGCGCCGCAGCGTGGGGCTGACGGCAGTCGTGGGAAAGACCTCGGCTGGCGCGCTGGAATATATGCCGGTGGCGCGCGTGGCGAATCTGACGGCGGCGATCGACGAGCTGAAAAGCCGCGGCGTGTGGGTATTCGGCACGGCGGCGGACGGCGACACGGCGCTTTATAAAGCCGACCTCAAAAACGCGGCGGCGATCGTCATCGGCAACGAGGGCAGCGGCATGAGCCGTCTGGTCGCGGAGCGGTGCGATTTTAAGGTCAGTATTCCCATGCTGGGCAGTATTTCATCCCTGAACGCCTCGGCGGCAGCCGCTATCTTACTTTATGAGGCAGTTCGGCAAAGACAGGCATAATAATTTTTGGTGACCACATGAAAGATGATTCGCAGGATCTGAGAGACGAACAAGTTCATATCGCCCCGGATGCTGCGCAGGAGGAGCCCGAGCGCTTCTCGCTGGAGGATATTCTGGACGAATTTGGCGGCTGGAGCAAGCGCGAGCCGCAGCCGGAGGAAAAGCCCGCGCAGGAGGACATCGCGTGTGGCGAGCCTTCGGCGGACAAGCCGGAAAAGGACACGAAGGACGCGGACGTGAAGGAAGCGCCCGCGCCGGACGAAGCAAAGCCCGAGGACGCGCCGCCGCAGACGGCAACGCAGGATACGCTGCGCTTTACGCCCATCCGCGACGAGGACGTGCCGCCAAAGCCTGAGGTCTGGCGCTATGAGGGTGAGCCGCTGCCGGAGGGCGCGGCGGACGCGCAGAGCGCCGAGGAGCGCCGCGAGGCGCGCCGGGAAGAGCAGCTTCGCCGCCGCCGGGAGCAGCGCATTGCCCGCGAACAGGCGCGGCAGAAGCGCGCGGCAAACCGCCGTCTGCGCCGTCAGGAGCGCCCGGACGCGGTGTACGCCACGATCGAGGACGCGCTGGCGGCATACAGCCGCCGCTCCACGCAGCGGCTGCGGCTGATCGGGTCGTTTTTGCTGTGCCTTGCGTCGGCGGTCCTGCTGCTGCTGGCGAATATCCGCATCGGCGGCATCGACCTGTCGGGCTACCGCGTGGCGTTTTCGCTGGCAATGCTGGCGATCATGCTGGGGCAGATGCTGCTGGCTTACGATGTGTTCGTGCAGGGCATTTTGCAGGCGCTGCGGCTGCGGTTCGATCATTTGAGCTTACTCGTGCTGCTGACGCTGCTGGCGGCGGTCGACGCGTTTTTCGCGCTCGCGCAGGGCAGACTTCCGCTGTGTACGATCGTTTCGGTACAGATCCTGCTTGCGCAGTGGGGCAGAGTCCTGCTGCTTCAGGCAAAACATCGCTCGGCGCGCGCGGTCTGCGCGATGCAGCAGCCTGTGGCGGTCGTGCGCGAGGAAAAGGCGTGGCACGGTAAGGATTGCATTTTCCGCAGCGCCGCGCAGAAGGACGAATTTGCGCGGCAGCTCGAAATGCCGGACGCGGTGCGGCGCGTGATGCGCGTGTACGCGCCGGTGGCGGCGGGGCTGACGCTGGCGCTGGCGGTCTTGTGCAGCCTGCGCGGGTGGCAGAATCCGCTCTGGTGCTGGACGGCGCTGCTCACGGCGGCGTATCCCGCGGGCGCGCTCATCAGCTTCCCGCGCCCGTTCGCGCTGGTGGCAAAGCGATTGCAGCGCGGCGGCGCGGCAGTCGCGGGCTGGCACGGTGCGCGAAACCTCAGCGGCGAGTGCGGACTGGTCGTGGAGGATGCAGACCTGTTCCCGCAGGCGAATGTCACGCTCAACGGCATGAAAATTTACTCCGACCGCGGTGTGGGCTACATCGCGGGCTACGCCACGGCAGTGGTGGAGACGGCTGGCAGCGGGCTTGTGCCGCTGTTTCAGGAAATTTTGCAGAGCCAGAACGGGCGGCGCTTTACCGTGGACACGTTCCGCCGCTATGAGGGCGGCGGGCTCGGCGCGGAAATTCGCGGCGACGTGGTACTGATGGGGTCGCTGGCGTTTATGCGGCTCATGCGCGTGCAGATGCCGCCGGATGTGAATGTGAAGCAGGCGGTGTATCTGTCGGTCAACGGGGAGCTGGCGGCGGTGTTCGCGCTGCACTACGCCCCGGCGTCCAAGGTGAGCAGCGCGCTCACGGCGGCGGTGCGCAGCAAGGGACTCACGCCCGTGCTGGCAACGCGCGACTTTATGATCACGCCGCAGTTTCTGCGCTACCGCTACAAGCTCCCGCCGGAGCGGGTGGAATTTCCGACGGTGGAGGAGCGCGCATGGCTGTCATCGCCCGACGCGGTGCGTGAGCCGAAGCAGGGCGCGCTTTTGTCACAGGGGAGCTTTTTGAGCTTTGTATCGGCAGTCACGGCGGCGCGCAGCCTGCGCGGCACGGTCATCGGCAGCCTTGCCATCAGTCTGCTGGGCGGCATTCTGGGGCTGCTGATGGTGTTTTTGCTGGCGTTCATCGGCTCGGTCGCAACCGCGTCGTGCTGGAATCTGGCAGTTTACATGGTTTTGTGGATGATCCCGCAGCTTTTGCTCACCGCGATGGCGGGCAGAAGCCTGTAAATTCCTGCCGTATTTGTGATATTGGACAACCGCGGAGCAGGGATGCAATATTTTCTCGTCATTTTGCGAGATTATGTTTGCATTCCTGCTCTGTTTCGTTTATAATGAATATTAAGCGTCGGCGTGAATCTGAAACGCCGAAGGGCAGATGCGCGCGTAAGCCGTCTGCCGGTCAGAAAGGAGTAAAACAAATGGGCTATACTGCCAACGACATTCGCAACGTCTGCCTGCTCGGTCACGGCGGCGACGGTAAGTCTGCGCTCTGTGAGAGTATGCTGTTCATGACCAAGGCGATCACCCGCCTCGGCAAGCGTGCGGACGGCACAACGGTTTCCGACTTTGACGATGAGGAGAAGAAGAGACAGTATTCGATCTCCACGTCCGTCATTCCCGTGGAATATAACAAGTGCAAGATCAACGTGCTCGATAACCCCGGCTACTTCGACTTTGCCGGTCAGATCGTGCAGTCTCTGCGCGTAGCGGACGCAGGCATCATCTGCGTCACCGCCAAGAGCGGCATCGGCGTCGGCACGGAAAAGGGCTGGAAGTCCCTCGCCAAGGCAAAGCTGCCGGCGATGTTCTATGTGTCCAAGCTCGATGAGGAGCACGCGAACTTCTTTAACGTCCTCGATTCTCTGCGCGAAATGTTCGGCGCGTCCGTCATCCCGTTCACATTCCCCATCCTGAACGGCGAACAGGCGGTCGGCGTTGTTGATCTGATCGCAAAGAAGGCGTACGACGCAAACGGCAAGGAGATCGCCCTGCCCGCCGAGGCTGAGGAAAAGATCGAAGAGTACATGGCAGAGCTCAATGAGCAGGTCGCCGAGACCGACGAAGCGCTCATGGAGAAGTTCTTCATGGAAGAGCCGTTCACGCCCGAAGAGCTGGCGACCGGCATCAAGGCAGGCATCCGTGACCGCAGCGTCACGCCGGTGTTCTGCGGCTGCGCGATGAGCGGGCTCGGCACAATGAACCTGCTCGAAAATCTCGTCAAGTACGCCCCCAACCCGCTGGAGGGCAAGCCCATGGTCGCCGTGGAAGACGACAAGGAGGTCGAGTTCAAGCTCGACCCGAACGGCAGCCCCATGGCGTTCGTGTTCCACACCATGGCGGATCAGTACGGCAAGAACTCCTACTTCAAGGTCATCTCCGGCGATATGGAAGACACCATGAGCGTTGTCAACGCCCGCACCGGCGACACCGAGAAGCTCGGCAATATGTTCTTCCCGAAGGGCAAGGACAACGCCAAGACCTCCAAGGTCTGCTGCGGCGACATCGGCGTGTTCACGAAGCTCGCCTCCGTCAAGACCGGCGACACGCTGGGTCTGGCTGGCAAGACCGTGACCATCAAGGGCATGGAGTATGACGAGCCGATGTACAAGATGGCTGTCTACGCCAAGATCAAGGGCACGGAGGATAAGATCGCCAACGGTCTGGTCAAGCTGAACGAGGAGGACGCGTCCTTCAAGTACGGCAACGACCCCGAGACCAAGGAACTCATCATCTCCGGCGCGGGCGATATGCAGCTCTCCGTCCTGATGGCAAAGCTGCAGAGCAAGTACAAGGTCGAAGCGATCCTCAAGCCCGCCAAGATCGCCTACCGCGAGACCATCAAGAAAAAGGTCGAGATCCACGGCCGCCACAAGAAGCAGTCCGGCGGTCACGGTCAGTTCGGCGATGTGTATATCCGCTTTGAGCCGCAGTCCGAGTCCGAGGAAATGGTGTTTGCCGACGAGACCGTCGGCGGCTGCGTGCCGAAGAACTTCATCCCGTCGGTCGAAAAGGGTCTGCGCAACTGCGTCGGCAAGGGCGTGCTCGCCGGTTACCCGGTCGTGTTCCTGAAGGCGACGCTGTACTTCGGCTCTTACCACCCGGTCGATTCGTCCGATATGGCGTTCCAGACCGCCGCAGGCATCGCCTATAAGGAAGGTCTGCCCACCGCCGGTCCGACGCTGCTCGAGCCGATCGGCGAGCTGAAGGTGCTCGTGCCCGATTCCAACATGGGCGACATCATCGGCGACCTCAACAAGCGCCGCGGCCGCGTGATGGGCATGAACCCCGACCCCGAAAATCCCGGCTACCAGATCGTTGAGGCGGAAGTGCCCGTCGGCGAGATGAGCAGCTACACCATCGACCTGCGTGCCATGACCCAGGGTCGCGGCAGCTACACGCTGAGCTTCGTCCGCTATGAGGAGGTCCCGCAGATGAACCAGGCAAAGATCATCGAGGACGCCAAGAAGGACGCGGAAGAGGAATAATTCCGAAACATATAAAAGCGCCGCTGCAACCGCAGCGGCGCTTTTGCATATTTAGCCGTAACGTAGGGGAGAGGTGCCCGAGCGCAGCGAGGACGGAGAGGGTAAACAAGGACCATACCGCCCCTCTCATACTGATTCTTAATTAAAATATTTAATCAAGAATCCCGTGTGCTACGCACACTCGCATCGTGCGAATGCACGCTGCGCCGTCTCATGCAGAATCTGACGCGCCGTTGGCGCTATAAAAAGCTCTTCAAGCTTTTTAACAGATTCTAGTATCAGTCAGCTTTGCTGACAGCTCTCCCAAAGGGAGAGCCAAGGAATTTCTGCAAATTGCCGCTGCCTCAAAAAACGGCGGGTCACTTCTTCACTATTCACTATCACTTCTTACCTCATTTCGCCCCGCCCCTACGTTACGGCGAGATCCGTTAAA
>JALFSI010000012.1:0-22423 GCA_022779365.1 Clostridiales bacterium | reverse complement strand
AAGCCGCAGAAATGCTGAATGGGTAAGCTGTTGCAGCAGCTTACCCACCCATGAGACAGGAATATTATTCAACCGGCTTTCCTGTTTCTTCTGAAATAAAACGACCCTCAAACCGACAGCCGATAGCCGCCGCTATTTCCTGCAACTCGCTTTCCCTGAAATTGTCACGGCGCAGTTTGCCGCTGATATTTTGGGTTGTGCAGCCAAGCTGCCTTGAAAGCTGACTGACAGTTACGCCTTGCTTCTTCATAGCAGCCCGGATAACCTGAGCCATACTCATTGACTTCACCTCCGGGGATTTTCAAAGTAATTATACATGAGAGCAAGCAGAAATGTCAATTCAGGAGTTACCGGAGAATCGCTCCGGAGCTATTGACCCAAGACTGGAAATAGCATATAATAGTAACTGTTGAGTTACTGTTGAAAGAGCGGCACTTCATTCGGCTGACGAACATAACGTCAAATGGAGTGATTACATGGTAGAAAACGAAAACTACAAGAGCTACACTGCAAACAATGGAACTGAGCTTCGCTTTCCCAAGGAGAGCGTGATTCAGATGACAGCAGAGCAGAGAGACTGCTACCAGAACTTTATCAATGTTCTGGCACAAATCCTGATTAAATATGCTGCCGCAGAAAAGGAAAATCAGAAAATCTGAGCAGAGTATTCCGGGCGGTCGATGACCGCCCGGTCCTGCAATAGGAGGAAATCTATGTATAATACGAAAGAGGGCAAATCGTGTGTTATCTATATCCGCGTCAGCAGTGAGCGTCAGGTAAAGGGGTATAGTCTGGATGGGCAGAAGCACTATCTGGCTGAATGCGCCGAGCGTCGGGGTATGACGGTTCTTGATACTTATGTTGAAGAAGGCAAAAGCGGCAAAAGCATTGAAGGGCGGACGGAGTTCCAGCGGATGCTGGATGACATTCAGAGCGGAAAGGTACATACGGACTATGTGCTGGTTTTCAAATTATCGCGGTTTGGCAGAAACGCGCGGGACGTGCTGAACTCCCTTGAGTTTATTATGAAATATGGCGTTCACCTGATGTGTGTAGAAGATGGGCTTGATTCCTCAACCTCTATGGGAAAAATGATGATTACCATTCTCGGTGCGGTAGCTGAGTTGGAACGTGAGAACATCATTGCACAGAGCCTTTTGGGGCGCGAGGAAAAAGCAAAGTCCGGCGGCTGGAACGGCGGCTTTGCACCCTATGGGTATCGTCTGGTAAAGGACGATGACAAGAGTAAAGGGAAATTGGAGACCGTCCCGGAAGAAAAGGCTGTCGTGCAACTGGTTTTTGATATGTTCCTGAACCGAAATATGGGATACACGGCAATTTCTGGCTATCTCAATCGAAATGGTTATACTCGCCCACCGGCAAAGAATGCCATCCGCCCCAGCTATGGAGAGTGGAGTTCTGACCACATCAAGAGAATGCTTAGCAATCCGGTTTATACGGGGCGCGTGGCATGGGGAAAGCGACGGACAGAGAAAGTTCCCGGCAAAGATAACGAATATCGGCTTGTGAAGCAGGATGAGTATATTTTGAGTGAGGTTATTTCCCATGAGGCGTTTGTTTCCAAAGAGGATTTTGACAAGGTGCAGGAGATCAAAGCCATTCGTGGGAAAAAGGGTAATCACAACATTGGTCAGTATAACGCGCATCTGTTGTCCGGTATCGTAAAATGTCCGCAATGCGGCGCACCTATGTATATCGGTATGACCAAGTGGACAAATCAGGACGGTACAGAGCGCCGCACAGAATCTTATGTCTGTTCTTATGCGACTAAACATAGAGGGACTTCGGTATGCCGCAGGAATGGCGTGGTAGCCAGTCAGGTTGAGGACGAGGTGATGGAGTACACCCGGAAGATTGTTCGTAATCCGCAGTTTATCAAAGATTTGCAGGAAAAGGTAATGACCGCCGTGGACATGACCGAGGTCGAGAATGACATTACCGCCTACAAAAACCAGCTATCCGCTTTACAGCGCAGCCGCGACAGCTTGGAGAGGGATATTGACCGCATTGCTCCGGATGACAAGTATGCAGAGCGCCGCCGCGCAGACTTGACCCGCCGCCTGAATGACCTCTATGACCAGATTTATAAGGCGGAGGATCTGCTGCAAGAAAGCATGATGAAAAAGGCAACTCTGGAAAGCGAGCAGATGTCTGTGCAATCTATGATGGGAATCCTCTCGTCTTTTGACGCAATCTATGATAGAATGAATGCAGCAGAGCGGCGCGACCTTGTGAAATACCTGATTTCCGAGGTTGAGTTGTTCCCGCGTGAGGAACAAAAGACGCAGAAACGCTTTGTAAAGGCGATTGCGTACAAGTTTCCCATTGAGCAAAAGGTGCTCACGCAATTTGATGAATGCGGGGCATCTGTCGAGACAGTCTGCCTGCTGGAACGAGCTGGATTCGACGAAAAGGAGTAAAACCATGAACATTCTCATCATCGACGCGCAGGGCGGCGGCGTGGGGCGGCAGCTCGTGCTCGCCATCCGAGCGCGTTTCCCGGACGCGGACGTCACCGCCGTGGGCACGAACGCCGCGGCGACGAGCGCCATGATGAAAGCGGGCGCAAGCCGCGCCGCCACGGGCGAAAACGCGGTGGTCGTGTGCAGCCGGCGGGCGGATGTGATCGTCGGCGCGATCGGCATCGTCATCGCCGACGCGATGCTCGGCGAGATCACCCCGCGCATGGCGGCGGCGGTGGCGCAGAGCGGCGCAAAGCGCATACTGCTCCCCGTGAGCCACTGCGACAACATCGTCGCGGGCGTGCAGGGGCAAACGGTCGCCCGCCTCGTAGACGCGGCGGTGCAGGAGCTGGAAAAATTGCAGGAGGGGTCTTGCTGCGGCGCGGGATCGACGGTATAATCGTAGTAACGGCGCAGGCAGCAGCCTGCGCGGCGGCGCAGCAGTGCCGACTTCGAATTTGCAGAGCAGAAAATAAGCCTTCCCCATGTGGGGCAGATTCCCCCTATCAGGGGGAAATGTCCCGCAGGGACAAAGGGGGTAGGGACAGGTGGCGCGAAGCGCCGGATGAGGGGAAGGGTAGTACGTTCTGAGATGTCGCTACGTTTGCGCAATCCAAAGGCTCCCCTTGGTGATCAAGGGGAGCTGTCAGCCGAAGGCTGACTGAGGGGATCAGAACGTCGCAGGTTTGCAGAGCGCCACCCGATGGCGCAGCAAAACGTACACCTTCTCATCCCTTCCGGGTTCGCTGCGCTCACCCACCTCCCCTTGGTCACCAAGGGGAGGCTTGAGAACGCCGAAACGTGGCAGCAGCTCAGAAATAAGAACCCTTCCCCTCATCAGTCCGCTTCGCGGACAGCTTCCCCCCGAGGGGAAGCCATTGGGCAGCGAAAATCACACATCATTTACAAAATTGTATGCCAGAAGGCACACATCTCTCCGGCAGGAGGGCTGTGTGCCATCTTTATTTTTCGGAGGCTTTGATGGACTTACAGACATTTTTTACGGAAAATCCCCGCGCTGCCATCGCATTTTCAGGCGGCGCGGACTCGGCGTACCTGCTGTACGCGGCGGTGCGGGCAGGGGCGGATGTGTGCGCGTACTATGTACAGTCGGAGCTTCAGCCCGCGTTTGAGCGGCGCGACGCGCAGCGGCTGGCGCGGGAGGTGGGCGCACGGCTGCGCGTTTTGCAGGTTTCGGCGCTGTGCGTGCCCGGCGTGCGCGAGAACCCGCCGGAGCGGTGCTATTTCTGCAAAAAGGCGATTTTTGCCGCCATTGCCGCCGCCGCGCGGGAGGACGGCTACACGCTGCTGCTCGACGGGACGAACGCGTCCGACGACGCTGCCGACCGCCCCGGAATGCGCGCGCTGCGCGAGCTTTCCGTCCGCTCGCCGCTGCGCGAATGCGCTCTGACAAAGGCGGAAATTCGCGAGGCATCGCGCGCGGCGGGGCTGTTCACATGGGACAAGCCCGCCTACGCCTGCCTTGCCACGCGCATCCCGGCGGGCGAGGCCATCACGCCCGAAAAGCTCGCCGCGACGGAGCGTGCGGAGGATTTTCTGTTTTCGCTCGGCTTCACGGACTTCCGCGTGCGCAATGCGGCGGGCGCGGCAAAAATCCAACTTCCGGCGGCGCAATGGGCAAGGCTCACGGAGCATCGCGCGGAGATTTTGAACTATTTGCGGCAGGACTACACTGCCGTGACACTCGATCTGGAGGTGCGGTAAATGGATGAAAAAACCTTGCTCGAAGCCGTGAAAAACGGCGAGGTATCCGTCGAGCAGGCGCTGGCGGCGCTGAAGAAAAAGCCGTTTGAGGACCTCGGCTACGCCAAGGTGGACCTGCACCGGCGCGTGCGGCAGGGCGCGGCGGAGGTCATTTACGGCGCGGGCAAAACGCCGGAGCAGATCGCGGGCATCGCCCGCGCGATGCAGGAAAACGGGCAGGAGACCATCCTCATCACGCGCCTTGCCCCCGACGCGGCGGCGCGGGTGCGGGAAACCCTGCCGCTGCGGTATTTTGACACGGCGCGCTGCGGCGTGCTCGGCGACCTCCCCGCCCCGGGCGGGCTGGGCACGATCGTCATCGCCACGGGCGGCACGAGCGACCTCCCCGTCGCCGAGGAGGCGGCGCTCACGGCGCAGGCGCTCGGCAACCGCGTGACGCGCCTGTACGACGTGGGCGTGGCGGGGCTGCATCGGACGCTGGCGCATCTGGACGAAATTCAAAGCGCAAGCGTGCTCATCGCCGTCGCCGGGATGGAGGGGGCGCTGGCGAGCGTGCTCGGCGGGCTTGCCGACTGCCCGGTCATCGCCGTGCCGACGAGCGTGGGCTACGGCGCGTCGTTCGGCGGCGTGGCGGCGCTGCTGGCGATGCTCAATTCGTGCGCCAGCGGCGTGTCGGTCGTGAACATCGACAACGGCTTCGGCGCGGGCTTTCTGGCAAGCCGCATCAACCACATGCACGCAAACCGGGAGGAAACGCGATGAAAACACTCTATCTGGACTGCGCGATGGGCGCGGCGGGCGATATGCTGGCGGCGGCGCTGCTGGAGCTGCTGGACGACCGCGACGCGTTTGTCGCCGAGCTGAACGCGCTGGGGCTGCCGGGCGTGGAATTTCGCGCCGAGCGGTCGGTCAAGTGCGGCATCGCGGGCACGCACCTGCGCGTGACCGTGCACGGTGAGGAAGAGGGCGAAGAGCATCCGCACGAACACCATCATCATCACCACACGATGGCGGATATTGAAGCGATCGTGCGCGCCTGCGCGCTGCCGCAGCGCGTGCGGGACGATGTGCTCGGCGTGTACCGCCTCCTTGCGCAGGCGGAAAGCCGTGTGCACGGCGAAAGTGTGGATGAAATTCACTTCCATGAGGTCGGCGCGCTGGACGCGGTGGCGGATATTACGGCGGTGTGCTGCGGGATTGCGCGGCTGGGCGCGGAGCAGGTCGTCTGCTCGCCGGTGCACGTCGGCAGCGGGCAGGTGCGCTGCGCGCACGGTGTGCTGCCCGTCCCCGCGCCCGCCGCGGCGGAGCTGCTGCGCGGCGTGCCCATCTACGGCGGCGCGGTGCGCGGCGAGCTGTGCACGCCCACAGGCGCGGCGCTGCTGCGGCGGTTCGTCACACGGTTTGGGGCGCTGCCCGCGATGACCCCGGCGCGCGTGGGGTACGGCATGGGCAAAAAGGATTTTGAGATGCCGAACTGCGTGCGCGCGATTTTAGGTGAAGCGGACGCGGACGAGACGGTCAGCGAGCTGCGCTGCAACGTGGACGATATGACGGGCGAGGGCGTCGGCTTTGCGATGGAGCGGCTGCTGGACGCGGGCGCGCTGGACGTGTACACCGTGCCGGTGGGCATGAAGAAATCGCGTCCGGGGACGCTGCTGTGCGTCCTCTGCCGCGCACAAGACCGCGAGAAAATTTTGCGGGAGCTGTTCAAGCACACAACGACGCTCGGCGTCCGCGAGACGCCGCTCAGGCGGTATACGATGACCCGCCGCGTCGAGACGGTGCAGACCGCGCTTGGGGCGGTGCACTGCAAGGTCTCGGAGGGGTATGGCGTGACGCGCCACAAATTCGAGTACGACGATCTGGCGAGGCTGGCGCGGGAGACCGGCTGCTCGCTGGAGGCGGTGCTGGAAAAGGCAGAAAAAGCCTCCCCTTGGTGAGCAAGGTAGCGAAGCGGCGGCGTGGTGTTGAATGACAGCCCGGTGGGCTGTCAGACCCACGCCGTGACCGAGCCGCAGCGAGACGGTGGCACGGCGAAGCCGTGACGGAAGGGATGAGAAGGTGTACGTTTTTCCGCACCGCCGCGGGTGGGCACTCTGCAAACCTGCAACGTTCTGATCCCTTCAGTCGCCTCCGGCGACAGCTTCCCTTGGTCACCAAGGGAAGCCTTTGGACGGCGCAAACGCGTGGCAGCTCAAAAATAAGGGGCGGGGCAAGACCCGCCCCTGCGTTACGACCAAAACCCACTTCTCTCTAAAAAGGGAGACCGCCCCGGGTGTTTCCCGGGGCGGTAAGAAAAAATGAAGGCACTCGTTATGGGGCGGCGGCGGGATCAGCGTCGCGCGCCTCTTCTGTGCTCTTTTCAGGCTTCTGAACGGTGCAGAACAGGATCAGCGTGCCCGCCGCCGCCATGGCGATGCCCGCGAGCAGGATCGCCCGCACGCCATAGCCCAAAAGCTGCCCGCCGGCAAAGTTGCCCGCCGCGCAGCCGAGCGCGTAAAAGGCGGTGATGAACGCCTGCCCCTTGACCATGTCCGCGGCGCGGACCATGCTGCTGGCATAGTACACCTGCGCGGGCGCGAGCAGCCCGTAGGATGTGAGCTGAAGCAGCTCCAGCGCGTAGATCGCGCCGAGGCTGCGCGCAAGCAGAAAGCCCACGGCCTTGACAAGAAACGACACGCCCGCGAGCTTCAGGATCGCGGCGTCGGACAGGCGGCTGCGGATGCGGCTGAAGAAAAAGATGACCGGCCCTGCCACGAGCGACGAGATGAACAGCGCCGTGCCGACGGTGCTGCTGTCGCCGCCGAGCGGCGTGACGATGGCGATGAGATAATTTTCCGTCATGCAGTGGAACATCCCCAGAAACGCCACGCCGAGCAGCGAAACGCAGTAGCGCGGATAGCGTGCGAAAAACTGCCCCACGGAGCAGCTCGCGTCCGTGTGCGCCGTGCGCGGCTTTTGAAGCCGGGGATAGGTACACAGCGACACCGCGCACGCAGCGCGCGCGGCAAGCAAAAACGCCAGCATCCACACAAGCCCCAGCCGCGCGATGAGAAAGCCCACCGCGATCATCGAGAGTGCGGACGCCGCCGCCGCGACGCCGCGCGCCGCGCCGAAATTCACGCGGTAGCCCGCGTCATTGCACGCGACCGACAGGGCGCTGAGAAGCGGCAGGATCGCGTCACTGCACCAGATCGCGGCAGCGTACAGGATCGTCAGCGGCGCGAGCGGCAGGCTCGGGATAAACTGCGCTGCAAAGCAGACGCAGCAGAAGACCGACATCGCCAGCAGCATCTGCGGCAGGATGCAGCGCTCTGCGCGGTCGGCAAGCGCCGCGAGCAGCGGCTGCGTAAGGCACGACAAAAGCCCCGCCAGCGCAAGCACCAGCCCCACCGTCCCCGCCGGGACGTTTTTTGTGAGCAGATACGTCGTGGCAAACGCCATCGCGCCCGACGACGCCGCCCAGTATGTGAACTGCGTTACGCCATACCGAAGCGTCAAATTTCGCATGACCCGCCACCCTTCTGCAAAAAAGCTGTCCTTACAGGAGACCCTGTAAGGACAGTATAGTGCATATATTTGCGGGAAACTATCCCGTTTGTGCGCAATTATATCACGATCGTGCCATCCGGCGGAATTGCGCCGGGGTGCACCTGAAGCGCTCGCGGAAGCGCTTGCCGAAGTAGCTGCTCGACCCCAGACCGCACGCGTAGGCGATCTGCGTGACGCTCTCGCCCGTTTGCAGCAGCATCCGGCAGGCGTTTTGTAGGCGGCAGTCGGTCAGGTATTCCAGCGGCGTGGTGTGCAGGTGCTCCTGAAACAGGCGGAAGCACACGCGGCGGCTGACGGGCGCGGCGGCGGCGATCTGGTCGATGGTGACGGGCTGCGCGTAGTGCGTGTGGATGTGGCGGAGCATCGCCTTGAGCGGCGCGTCGGCGCTGCGGTCGCGGTGCGCGGGGGTCTGCGAATTTTGCGCCAGCTCCCAGAGGGAAAGCCAGATGCTCGTCAGGCGCTCGCGGAGCTGGAGCTCGTAGCCGAACGCGCCCTCGTCCAGCTCAAACGACGCGCGCAGCGCGTCCAAAATCGCCGCCTCGCGCGGGAGCTCCGGGCGCAGCGCGATCAGCTCCGCGCCGGGGACGTCCAGCAGCGGGCGGATGTATTTTTCGTGGATGCGCGTGTCCGCGCCGCCGGACAGCAGCTCCGGCGCGAAGAGGTGGATGAGCGTGACGGTCTCCTCCTGCGAGGGCAGGACGCGCGACGCGTGCAGCACGTTTGAGCCGATGAACCCGCCCGACCCGGCGGGAAAGACGCGCGTTTCGTTCGGCGTGGTGTATTCCAGCGTGCCGCTTTCAATGTAAAACAGCTCCACCGGGCGGTGCCAGTGCCACGGCGCGCCGCAGGACGGGTAATGATCCAGCTCCGCCCGCGAGGCAAGATACGCAAACTCCGCCGAAAACCCCGCCAAAAGCTCCTCCCCGCTGCTGTCGATCAGCTCAATGCCACGGACTCGCTGCATGGTACACACCGCCCCTTTCGTGAAAATATCATACCATACACGCCCGAAATATGCAAAATCCGTGAAAAAAATATCCCCCGGGGCGGCTTGCGCGGGGGTTCTTGCTGTGAGAAAATAAGCGGGACGTCAAATAACAATTAAGGAGACTGCTTATGAAACGAATTTTTGCGCTGCTTCTGGCGGCGGCTTTGTTGGTGAGCCTGGCGGCGTGCGCGAAGCAGACCGCAGCGGCGGAAACGAAGGACAGCGTGGTCATCGCCATCGGCTCTGAGCCGGAGACGCTCGACCCCACACAGGGCTGGGGGCACGGCAGCGCGCCGATCGTGCAGAGCACGCTGGTCAAATACACGGCGCAGCTCACGTTTGAAAACGATCTGGCGACCGGCTATTCCCTCTCCGACGACGCGCTCGTCTGGACGTTTACGCTCCGCGACGACGCGAGCTTCACAGACGGCACACCCGTCACGGCGCAGGACGTCGCCTTTACGCTCGAGACCGCCAAGGCGGCGCAGGGCGCGGTCGATCTGACGTACATGGAGCGCGCCGAGGCGGTGGACGAGCACACGGTGCAGATCACGCTCTCGCAGCCGACGTCCATTTTCCTCAACACGCTCGCGTCGGTCGGCATCGTGCCGGAGCACGCGTATGACGAAAATTACGGGCGGAATCCCATCGGCTCCGGTCCGTACAAATTCGTCGAGTGGCGGCCGCAGGAGCAGATCCTCTTTACCGCGAACGAGGATTATTACGGCGGCGCGCCCGCGATCAAGAATGTAGCGGTCGTGTTCATGTCGGAGGACGCGGCGCTCGCCGCCGTGCAGGCGGGGCAGGTGGACGTCGCCTATTCCACCGCCACGCTCGGCAAGACCGAGGTCAAGGGCTACCATGTGGAGGCGATCCAATCTGCCGACAACCGCGGCTTCACGCTGCCCGTCCTGCCCGACACGGGCGAGACGGCCGAGTCCGGCGCGCCCATCGGCAACAATGTGACGTGCAATCTGGAAATTCGGCAGGCGATCGCCTACGCCATCGACCGGCAGCAGATCGCCGACACCGTGCTGAACGGCTTCGGCCGCCCGGCGTATTCCGAAAACGACTCCATGCCGTGGAATAACCCCGAGGTGAAGATCGACACCGACGCTGCATACGCGAAAAAGCTGCTGGCGGACGCCGGCTGGGCGGACACCGACGGCGACGGGATCGTGGAAAAGGACGGGCTGAAGGCATCGTTCCACTGCGTGTACCCGGCGGGCGACTCCGTGCGGCAGGCGGTCGGCATGGCGGCGGCGGAGCAGGTCAAAAGCATCGGCATCGAGATCACCGTGGAGGGCGTGAGCTGGGACGAGATCATGCGCGTGATGTTCTCCGAGGCGGTCATAATGGGCTGGGGCTCGGCGAGCCCGAACGAGACGTATTACCTCTACCGCTCCGAGGGCGCGCTGCTGGATGATTTCTACAACCCCGAGGGCTACCAGAGCGAGCTGACGGACGGATACCTGAACGCCGCGATGCAGGCGCGCACGGCGGAGGAAGCGAACGAATACTGGAAGCTGGCGCAGTGGGACGGCACGGACGGCACGTCCATGCGCGGGCAGTGCCCGTGGGTGTGGATCGTGAATCTGGACCATGTGACGTATGTACGCGACGGGCTTTCCATCGGCGAGCAGCCCATCCACGGTCACGGTCACGGTCTGCCGCTCATTCAGAATTTGCAGGAGTGGCATTGGGGCGCATAATTGCGTAGGGGCGGGGCTTGCCCCGCCCGCGCGGTACAGCGGGGCGGATTTGAGCACACCGATGCGGAATGGCACGCACCCATGCCTTCCCCTTGAGGGGAAGGTGGCGCGCAGCGCCGGATGAGGAGAAGAGTGGTACGTTTTGGGATGCTGCCACGTTTGGCTCAAAAACGCGATGCAGCTCAAAAATAAGAACCCTTCCCCTCATCAGTCGGCTTCGCCGACAGCTTCCCCCCAAGGGGAAGCCTTTGGCATTTTTACAAACAACTCGAATGGGAGCAACAGCATGAAGCAAACGCTTGGGCGGCTTGCCCGGATCTTTTTGAAAAACTGCCTCCGCATGGCGGCGCTTTTGCTGGCGGTGAGCATCATCGCCTTTGCGCTCGTGAGCGCGTCGCCGGTTGACCCGGTACAGCAGTATATCCTGGGGCTGGGCAGTGCCATTTCGCCGGAGCAGCGGGCGCAGATCGAGGCGTACTGGGGCGCGGACGTGCCGCCGGTGCAGCGGTACTTAAACTGGCTGCGTGACGTTTTGCGCGGCGACCTCGGCGAGTCGTCGCTCTACCGCCGCCCTGTGGCGGACGTGATCGGCGAACGCTTCGGCGCGTCGCTGGCGCTGATGCTCTGCGCGTGGGTGCTCGCGGGCGTGATCGGCTTTGCTGCCGGGTGCGTCATGGGGATGCACAAGGACCGCGCGGCGGATAAGATCCTGAAAAAGATCTGCTACATCCTCTCGTCCGTGCCCACGTTCTGGCTGGGGCTGCTGTTTCTGCTCATCTTCGCGGTGTGGCTGGGGTGGTTTCCCGTCGGGTTCTCCGCGCCGGTGGGCGTTTTGAGCGAGAACGTCACCCTCTGGCAGAAGCTCCACCATCTGCTGCTGCCCGCGCTGACGCTGAGCCTGACCTCGTTTGCGAACATCGCGCTGCACACGCGGCAGAAGCTCGTGGAGGTTTTGTCGAGTGAGTACGTCCTCTTTGCGCGGGCGCGGGGCGAGACGCCGCGCGAAATTCTGCGGCGGCACGGGCTGCGCAATATCCTCATCCCGGCGCTGACGCTGCAATTTGCGTCGTTTGCGGAGCTGTTCGGCGGGTCTGTTCTGGCAGAAAACGTGTTCAGCTATCCGGGCCTCGGCAGCGCCGCAGCGGCGGCGGGCTTGCAGGGCGATGTGCCGCTGCTGCTGGGTATTACGCTGTTTTCGGCGCTGTTTGTGAGCGTGGGCAATTTAATTGCCGACCTTCTTTACGGCGTGGTCGATCCGCGCGTGCGGGAGGTGGGAGCATGAAAAAACGCAACCGCCGGGAAAAAACGGTCATCCTCACGGTCATCCTTGCGGCGCTGCTCGCCGCCATCTACGCCTGCGGGCTGCTCATCCCGGACTCCGCCGTGGCGGGGAGCTTTCTCAGCGCCAAGCTGCCGCCGAGCCTTGCGCACCCGTTCGGCACGGACGCGCTGGGGCGCGATCTGCTTTTGCGCACGCTCAAGGGGCTGTCCGTCAGCATGACGGTGGGGCTCGCGGCGTCGGGCATCAGCGCGGTCATCGCGGTGCTGGTCGGCATCGCCGCCGCGACGGGTTCGAAGCGGCTGGACGCCGTCATCAACTGGGTCATCGACCTGGTGATGGGCGTGCCGCACATGATCTTGATTATTTTGATCTCCTTCGCGCTGGGGCGCGGGCTCACGGGGCTGCTCGTGGGCGTCGCCGCGACGCACTGGTGCTCGCTCGCGCGGCTCGTGCGCGGGGAGGTCTTGCAGCTTCGTGCGCAGCAGTATGTGGCGGTGTCGCGCAGGCTCGGAAGATCCGGCGGCTGGATCTTGCGGCATCATCTGCTGCCGCACCTTGCGCCGCAGTTTTTCGTCGGGCTGGTGCTGATGTTTCCGCACGCGATCCTGCACGAGGCGTCGGTGTCGTTCCTCGGCTTTGGGCTGCCGCCGGAGCAGGCGGCGATCGGCATGATTTTGTCGGAGAGTATGCGCTATCTTTCCGCCGGGATGTGGTGGAGCGCGGTGCTGCCGGGGCTGACGCTCGTGGCGCTGGTGCTGCTGGCGGACAAGCTCGCCGATCATCTGCGGGCGCTGATCGACCCATATACCGCTCAGGAGTGAATTTTTATGGAACAAAAAAAGGAAACGCTGCTGGAAATTCATGACCTGTCGGTCAGCTTTCGGATGTACACCCGCGCGCTGGAGCAGACGCAGCTGCGCGTGATCTCGAACCTGCACTTAACCGTCCGCCCGGGGCAGATCGTGGCGATCGCCGGGTCGTCGGGGTCGGGCAAAAGTCTGCTCGCGTCGGCAATTTTGGGTATTTTGCCGGAAAACGCCGTCGTGCAGGGGCATTTACATTATAAAGGACAGGAGCTCACGCCCGCCATGCAGCAGCGCCTGCGCGGGCATGAGATCGCGCTCGTGCCGCAGTCGGTGGCGTTCCTCGACCCGCTCATGAAGGTCGGCGCGCAGGCGGACGGCACGCTGCGCCCGAGGCCTGCCGAAAAACGCGGAAAAATTTTCGACCGCCTGCATCTGCCGCCGCAGACGCCGCAGCTCTACCCGTTCCAGCTTTCGGGCGGCATGGCGCGGCGCGTGCTGGTGTCCACCGCGCTCATCACGGACGCGGAGCTTATCATCGCCGACGAGCCGACGCCCGGCATGAGCCTCGATCAGGCGCTGGAGGCGCTGCGGATGTTCCGCGAGCTGGCGGACGCCGGCAAGGCGGTCATCCTCATCACGCACGATATTGACCTCGCCGTGGAATTTGCCGACCGCGTGGCGGTTTTTTACGCGGGCACGACCGTGGAGACCGCCCCCGCCGCCGATTTTCGCGCCGGGGAGGACGCGCTGCGCCATCCGTATTCGCGCGCGCTCTGGCGGGCGCTGCCGCAGAACGGCTTTGCGCCCATCCCGGGCTTTCAGCCCTACGCCGGGAATCTGCCGCAGGGCTGTCTGTTTGCGCCGCGCTGCCCGTATAAAACGGCGCGCTGCGAGCAGGAGCTGCCGCCCGTGCGCGAGGTGCGCGGCGGGGAAGTGAGGTGTTTTTATGGCGCTTGAGGCAAAAAACGTCTCGTTCCGCTACGAACCCAGACTGCCGTGGGTGCTGCAAACTGTGTCGCTCAAATTAGAGCGCGGTGCGCGCACGGCGCTGTTCGCCCCCAGCGGCTACGGCAAAACGACGCTGGCGATGCTGCTGGCGGGGTATTTGCAGCCGACCGCGGGCGAGGTCCTGCTGGACGGCGCGCCGCTTCCCAAAACAGGCGTGTGCCCCGTGCAGCTCATCTGCCAGCACCCCGAAAAGGCGATCAATCCGCGCTGGCGGCTGGCGCGCGTGCTGGAAGAGAGCGGCGCGCTGTCAGATTCGGTGCTGGACGCGTTCGGCATCGAGCGCGCCTGGCTCACCCGCTATCCCCGCGAGCTGTCCGGCGGCGAGCTGCAGCGCTTCTGCGTCGCCCGTGCCCTCATGAGCGGCGCGCAGTATTTAATTTGCGACGAGATCAGCACCATGCTGGACGTCATCACGCAGGCACAGATCTGGAACACCGTCCTCGCGGAGGCGGAAAAAAGAAACATGGCGATCCTGGCGGTGACGCATAATCGCAATCTGGCGGAGAGGATCGCGGACGAAATTGTGGATCTGGTGAAGATCTCGTAATTCGTTGCAACAAACGGGAGGGGCTTGCCCCTCCCGCCGTTTGTTCTAGGGCAGAAATGGTTTGCAGAAGTGCCTTGGCTCTCCCGCTGGGAGAGCTGTCAGCGAAGCTGACTGAGAGGGTACTTGGCTCTCCCTCTGGGAGAGCTGTCAGCGAAGCTGACTGAGAGGGTACTTGGCTCTCCCTCTGGGAGAGCTGTCAGCGAAGCTGACTGAGAGGGTCTTCATTATTTACCCTCTCCGTCCTTCGCTGCGCTCGGACACCTCCCCCAAAGGGGGAGGCAAGGGTGCGCGCTGCACAACGGATTTGCGAAAGCCCAAGGCTTCCCCTCGGGGGGTCGATTCCCCCTATCAGGGGGAAATGCCCCGAAGGGGCAAAGGGGGTAGGGATAGCTGTCGCCGCAGGCGACTGATGAGGGGAAGGGTTCTTATTTTTGAGCTGCTGCGCGTTTTTGAGCCAAACGTGGCAGCAGCTCAGAACGTACAACTCTTCTCCTCATCCGGCGCTCCGCGCCACCTTCCCCTCAAGGGGAAGGCTTTGGTGCGGCGCAAACCGGGTGGCGGCATCTTTACATTATGCCCCAAGTGTGCTAGAATGGCTGCGGTTTGGGGGCGTTTGTATGATCGAGCTTCGGGAGGCGGCTGTCTCTGACGCGGCGGGGATCTTGGCGATCTATGCGCCGTATGTGGAAAAAACGGCGGTGAGCTTTGAATTTGATGTGCCGACCGCGGCGGAATTTGCCGCGCGCATTGCGCACACGTTGGAGCGCTATCCTTATATTACCCTGTGGGACGATGGCGAGCTGATGGGCTACGCCTACGCCGGACCGCTGAAGGCTCGGCGGGCGTATGACTGCTCGGCGGAGGTCACGATCTATCTGCGGCAGGACCTTCGCCGGCGCGGCTATGGGCGGATGCTCTATGCCGAGCTGGAGGCGCGCCTGAAAACCATCGGCGTGCGGCGGGCGTTTGCGTGCATCGCCATCCCGAACGGCGACGATCCGTACCTCACGATGGACAGCCCGCGCTTTCACGAAAAAATGGGCTATCGCCGCGTGGGCTTTTTTGAAAACTGCGCCGAAAAATTCGGGCGCGGCTACTCCATGGCGTATTACGAAAAGGTTCTTTGACCGTTTGGCGGTTTTCGCGGAAAAATGGGCGGTTTTTCTCCGTTTTTCCGGCAAACTGCGCCTGTACAAAACGATTTTTCTCTGTTATAATGAGGCTGAACGTATGATCGGAGGGGGAGAGGGCCATGTCTGAACTGTCTGCAATCGTATTTGTGCCGGACGACACCGGCAAGACCGGCTATGACCGTCCGATGATGCTGCAAAATATTATGGGTACGCCCCTGCTCACCTGGCTGGCAAACGCATTGCTCGCCGGGGGCGTCGGGCGTTTCTTTTTGGTCTGCCATGAGCGCTTTAAGCGCGAGGCGCGCGCGTGCTTCCCGGAGGATGTGGAGTTCCGCTGCCCGGCGGCGGACTGCGTGTCGGACGAGCTGCACGTCTTTTTGTCCACCGCCGAGGAATCGGAGGAGGAGCTGATCGTGGTGACAGGACCGGCGGTCATTCTGCCGTTCGCGCTGGACGGCGAGCCGGACGGCGCGCCGCTGGAGAGCAACGTCACGTCCGTGCGCCGGCAGGCGCTGATGGACGCGCTGGACGACAAATTCATCTTTACGGATTTCCTCAGGGAGCACGGCGTACCGTACACCGACCGCGACGGCGTGTATGCCGTCTCGTCCATGCAGGAGCTGCCGCACTGGCAGCCGGTTTTGGGGCTTGCCCATCTGGAGCAGCTCGCGCGGCAGGGCGTGGAGATCTGGGATTACGGCAATACCTACGTCGATCCCACGGTGTCGGTCGGCGCGGGGACGGCGCTGCTGCCTGGGACGATCCTGCGCGGCGGCACGCGCATCGGCAAAAACTGCACCATCGGTCCTGACACGTTTTTGGAGGACGTGCGCGTGGGCGACGGCTCGTCCGTGCGCGCGACGCACGCGTTTTCCTCCACCATCGGCTATGACGCGCAGGTCGGTCCGTTCGCGTACATCCGCCCCGGCTCGACGATCGGAAACGGCGTGAAGGTCGGCGATTTTGTGGAGGTCAAGAACTCCGTGGTCGGCGATGGGACAAAGATCGCCCACCTGACCTATGTGGGCGACAGCGACGTGGGCGAGCGGGTGAATTTCGGCTGCGGCACGGTCACGGTCAACTACGACCGCGCGCAGAAGCACCGCACCGTCATCGGAAACGACGCCTTCATCGGCTGCAACACGAACCTTGTCGCGCCCGTGACGGTGGGCGACGGGGCGTACACCGCCGCGGGGTCTACCATCACCGAGGATGTGCCGGCGCAGGCGCTGGCGGTGGCGCGCGCACACCAGTCCAACAAAAAAGACTGGGCGGCAAAGCACAAGCTCAAGCAGCCGAAGCCCGAGGGCTGAGGCGGGCGATTTGTGATCGTATACATAGCTCCTTTTGAGCTTTGTGATATAAAAAATACGAATTGCGGGAAATTGAGAGGTATAATGCTATGATTTCGCATGGGAAAAACGTCAAGGTGTTCTGCGCCAACGCGAACCGTCCGTTCGCCGAGGGCATCTGCCGCAAGCTGTGGCTGCCGCTGGGTGACTGCACCGTCACGACCTTTGCCGACGGCGAGGTCTCGCTGACCATCAACGAATCCGTTCGCGGCAGCGACGTGTTCCTGGTCCAGTCCACCTGCAAGCCCGTGAACAACAACCTCATGGAGCTGCTCATCATGATCGACGCCTGCAAGCGCGCCTCCGCGGGCCGTATCACCGCCGTCATCCCCTATTTCGGCTACGCCCGGCAGGATCGCAAGGCAAAGGGTCGTGACCCCATCTCCGCGAAGCTGGTCGCCAACATGATCGAGGCGGCGGGCGCGGACCGCGTGCTGACCATGGATCTGCACGCCGCGCAGATCCAGGGCTTCTTTGATATTCCCGTGGATAACCTGCTGGCAAACCCCGCGTTTGTGAAGTATTATATGGACAAATTCCCCGATCATGAGGAAATGGTCGTTGTTTCGCCGGACGTCGGCTCGGTCGCGCGCAGCCGCACGTTTGCCAACAAGATGGGCATGGGGCTTGCCATCGTCGATAAGCGCCGCGAAAAGGCGAACTGCTGCGAGGTCATGAACGTCATCGGCAACGTGCGCGGCAAAAAGTGCATCCTGTTTGACGATATGGTCGATACTGCCGGTTCTCTCTGCAACGCCGCCAAGGCGATCGTGGAGATCGGCGGGGCGACGGAGGTGTACGCGTGCGCCTCGCACGGCGTGCTGTCAGGACCTGCGCTTGAGCGCATCGCAAACAGCCCCATCAAGGAGCTGACGCTGCTCAACACCATCCCCGCGCCGGAGGGTCTGCCCGCAAATATCAACTATATCGACATCTCCCCCGTCTTTGCCGACGCCATCCAGCGCATCTACGAGGAGAACTCGATGTCCGTCCTGTTCTAAGATGCTGTTTGGAAAAAAGCCCGCCTGTGACTGGCTGATCGTCGGACTGGGCAACCCCGGCAGGGAATACGAGCGCTCGCGGCACAATATGGGCTTTCGCGCGCTCGACCTGCTTGCGGGAACGCTCGGTGTGAGCGTCAAAAAGGCGAAATTCCGCGCGCTCACCGCGCAGGCAAGCTACCGCGGGCAGAAGCTGCTGCTCATGAAGCCGGAGACGTTCATGAACGCGTCCGGCATGGCGGTGGAGCAGGCGGTGCAGTATTATAAGCTCCCGCCGGAGCGGGTGCTGGTGCTGTTTGACGATATTTCCCTCGCGCCGGGGCGCATCCGCGTGCGTCCGTCCGGCTCGGCGGGCGGGCATAACGGCATCAAGTCCATCATCTCCGTCCTGCATTCCGACGAGTTCCCGCGGGTCAAGATCGGCGTGGGCGAAAAGCCGTCGCCGGAGTACGATCTGGCGGATTGGGTGCTGGGGCAGATCCCGAAGGCGCAGCAGGCGCTCATTGATACGGCGCTGCAGCACGCTGCCGAGGCGGCGCTGTGCATCGTGGAGTCCGGCTGCCAGAGGGCGGCGGCGGAGTTTAATGGACTATAAAATGTAAAAATCGACACGGCGATGGGAAGCCCCATCGCCGCGCTCGTGCGTGGAGAAGAAATTTTCATTGCACCCAAGCCTTCCCCTTGAGGGGAAGGTGGCGCGAAGCGCCGGATGAGGAGAAGTGTTGTGCGTTCTGAGATGCTGTCACGTTTTGACTCAAAAACGCGATGCAGCTCAAAAATAAGAACCCCACCCCTCATCAGTCGGCTTCGCCGACAGCTTCCCCCCGAGGGGAAGCCTTGGATTTCACAAACCTGCCGGTGCGCACCAATTTGACAGATTTGCAAAAGCCCCTTGGCTCTCCCAAAGGGGGAGGCAAGGGTGCGCGCCATTCCGCATTGGCGTGTCCAAATCCGCAACACCATCCCGCGCGGGCGGGGCAAGCCACTCCTCTGCGTTACGACGAACTCATCACTCCTGAACTTTTACGGAGGTTTCCCTATGTCCATCCTGCTCAAAGCGCTTTCGGCTCTGCCGGACTATCAGAAGCTGCTCGCCTCGCTCGCGGCGCGGCAGACCGTTGCGGTGTCGGGCGTCAGCCAGATCTGCCGCAGCCATGTCATCGCCTCGCTGCTGGCGGATACCGGGCGCCCTGCGCTCATCGTCTGTCAGGACGATCTGGCGGCGCAGCGCGTGCAGGCGGAGCTGGCGGCGATGCTGGATACGCCGCCGGAGCTGCTGCCGGGGCGGATGCTCACGTTTTACGACGCGGCGGGCGTCTCGCGCGAGTGGGAGCATAAGCGCCTGCGGCTGCTGTACGCGCTGGCGACGGGGCAGGCAAAGGTGGTCGTGGCATCGTTTGAGGCGCTTTCTCTGCGCACGATGCCGCGCGCGACGCTGTTTTCCTCGTCTATTACGCTGCGCCCCGGCGCGGCGTTTGAGATGGACGAGCTGCTTGCCCGGCTCACGGCGGCGGGGTATTCGCGCACGACGCTCGTCGAGGGCGTGGGGCAGTTCGCGCTGCGCGGCGGTATTCTGGACGTGTTTTCGCCGTCCGCGCCGCAGCCGGTGCGCGCCGAGTTTTTCGGCGACGAGGTAGACGCGATGGGCTATTTTGACCCCGTGACGCAGCGGCGCACCGAAAATCTGGAGGAGGCGGTGCTGCTGCCGGTGGCGGAGAGCGTCGCCGACCTGCATCCCGGCGGGCGCGCGGGGCTGTGCGCGGACTTAACGGCGCTCATCGCGCGGCAGCGCCGCCGCAAAACGCCCAACGAGGCGCTCATCAAAACGCTGGAGAACGACCGCGAAAGGCTGGAGTCCGGGCTGCCGTTTGCGACCGCCGACCGCTATCTGGCACTGATCTACCCGGAGCTGACCACGGCGGCGGACTATATCTCACAGGACGCGCTCGTATTTTTCTGCGACCACGGGAATCTGCGCCGCGCGGAAAAGGCGCGCACGGAGGATCTGGGCTTGCAGCTCGACGCGTTTTTGCAGGACGGGACGCTCGCGGGCGAGCTGTGCGATTTTTCGCAGAGTCTGGAGGATCTGGCAGGCAGCTTCACCGGGCGCGGCGCGGCGTATTTTGACGCGTTTTTGTCCGCGCAGTATCCCGAAAGCCTGCCGCCGCAGGCGCTGTACAGCATCGTCTCCAAGCAGCTCCCCGGCTATGGCGGGAGCTTGGATACGGCGGTGCAGGACCTAAAGCACTATGCGTCCAGCGGCTTCGGCAGTCTGGTGCTCTGCGGCGGCAGGCGGCGCGGCGAAATTCTCAAGGAGATGCTGCACGCGCAGCAGGTGGACGCGCTGCTCGCGTTTCCGTGCACGGCGCTGCCCAAGGCGGGGCAGATCTTAATTACCGACGGCAGCCTGCCCGCCGGCATGGAATATCCCGACCTCAAATTCGCGGTGCTCACCGAGGGGCAGATCATGGCGCGCAGCGACCGGCGCAAAAAAGCGCCGCCCAAGCGCGCGACGAACCGCAAAAAGCTCGACTCGTTCACCGATCTCACCCCCGGAGACCTTGTGGTGCATGAGCATCACGGCATCGGGCGCTATGTCGGCATGGAGCAAATTCGCGTGGACGGGGCGCTGAAGGACTATGTGAAGCTCGCCTATCAGGGCACGGACGTGCTGTACGTCCCGGCGACGCAGCTCGATCTGGTGAGCAAATACATCGGCGGCGGCGAGGACGCGCCGGTGCGCCTGAACAAACTCGGCGGCGACCAGTGGCAGAAAACGAAGGCAAAAGCCAAGGCGGCGGCGACGGATATGGCAAAGGGGCTCATCCAGCTCTATGCCGAGCGAAAGCGTCTGCCGGGCTTTGCCTTTGCCGCCGACACGCCGTGGCAGCAGGAGTTTGAGGAGTCGTTCGAGTACCCGGAGACGGACGATCAGCTCCGCTGCATCGACGAGATCAAGCGCGACATGGAAGCGCCCACGCCGATGGAGCGGCTTTTGTGCGGCGACGTCGGCTTCGGCAAGACGGAGGTCGCGCTGCGCGCGGCGATGAAATGTATGTTAGATGGCAGGCAGGTCGCGATCTTAGTCCCGACCACGGTGCTTGCCCAGCAGCACTACACCACGGCGCTGCGGCGCTTCGGCTCGTTCCCGGTGACGATCGACGTGCTTTCGCGCTTCCGCACCCCCGCGCAGCAGAAAAAAACGCTCGCCGCGCTCGCGGCGGGCAAGATCGACCTCATCATCGGCACGCACAAGCTGCTGCAAAAGGATATTCAGTTCAAAAGTCTGGGGCTTCTCATCGTGGACGAGGAGCAGCGCTTCGGCGTGAGCCACAAGGAGCGGTTAAAAGAGCTCTCGCGCGGCGTGGATGTGCTGACGCTGTCTGCCACGCCCATCCCGCGCACGCTCAACATGGCGCTGTCGGGTCTGCGCGATATGTCCACCATCGAGCAGCCGCCGCAGGACCGCTACCCGGTGCAGACGTTCGTGCTGGAATATAACGAGCGCGTGCTCGACACCGCCATCCGGCGCGAGCTGGAGCGCGGCGGGCAGGTGTATTACCTCCACAACCGCGTGGAATCCATCGACCAGTGCGCCGCGCGCCTGCGCGAGCGGCTGGGCGAGGTGGAGGTCGCCGTGGCGCACGGCAAAATGAACGAGGAGCAGCTCGGCTCGGTCATGCAGCGCATGGCGGAGGGCGAGGTGCAGGTGCTCGTGTGCACGACCATCATCGAGACGGGCATCGACCTGCCGAACGTGAACACGCTCATCATCGAGGACGCCGACCGGCTGGGGCTGGCGCAGCTCCACCAGCTCCGCGGGCGCGTCGGGCGCTCGAGCCGCCACGCGTTTGCCTACCTCACGTTCCGGCGCGGCAAGGTGCTGACCGAGGTCGCCGAAAAGCGCCTGAACGCCATCCGCGAATACGCCGAGTTCGGCTCGGGCTTTAAGATCGCGATGCGCGATTTAGAGATCCGCGGCGCGGGCGACCTCCTTGGCGCGGAGCAGTCGGGGCACATGATGTCGGTGGGCTACGATATGTACCTGAAATTGCTCGAAGATGCCGTGCTGGAGCAGCGCGGCGAGACGGCGCTCAAAGAGCCGGAGTGTACCGCCGATCTCAATGTGACGGCGAATATCGACAAGAATTACGTCCCGTCCGGCGAGCAGCGCATGGACCTTTATCGCCGCATGGCGGCGGTGCGCACGCAGCAGGACGCCGACGACCTGCTCGACGAGATCGTCGATCGCTTCGGCGACACGCCGAAGGGCGTTTTGAACCTGCTGGACATCGCCCTCCTGCGCGCCCGCGCAGCGGCGGCGGGCATGACGGAGATCGCCCAGAAGGGCGAGGCGCTCACGTTCACGCTCGGCGCGTTCGACTTTGCCGCCATCGCCGAGCTGTGCGCGAAGCCGCCGTATACCGGCAGAGCGTTCTTCTCCGCCAAGCTCCCGGCGGCGATCACACTGCGCCTGAAAAAGGGCGAAGACCCGCTCAAGCTGGCAAAGGGCTTGGTCGCGGACTACGCGGCGCTGAGAGGGAAAGCGGAATAAGCGGGAACCCCCCGAACGGCACGTTCGGGGGTTTTGTCGTAATGTAGGGGCGGACAGAGGCGTCCGCCCCTACGGGCGCATACCATTTCGCGTTGGTGTCCCCCGCGCTTGCAAATCTCCCGCATTCGGGGTAAAATACTAATACTGATTCTTGATTAAAATATTTAATCAAGAATCCCGTGTGCTACGCACACTCGCATCGTGCGAATGCACGCTGCGCCGTCTCATGCAGAATCTGACGCGCCGTTGGCGCTATAAAAAGCTCTTCAAGCTTTTTAA
>JALFSI010000035.1:0-22362 GCA_022779365.1 Clostridiales bacterium | reverse complement strand
CAAGGAGCGCAGCCACGGCACGGTCTGCTCTATGAAAAACTGCAACGGCAACACGCTGGACGCCAAGATCATCGAGGAGATCCGCAAGCTGTCCGCCGACAAGGAGACCCTTACCCGGCTGCTGGCGCAGACCAAGAAGGTTATCAGCGGCAGCAAAGAGGGCTACGACGCAGAGCTCGCGCTGCTCCGGGAGAAACACGCCGAGACGGAAGAGCGCATCAAACGGTTGGTGGAGTCCCTGTCCGTTGCCAGCGATACCTCTGCTAAGTACGTCATGGAGCAGATCGACGAGCTGCATCGAGAGAGCGAGACCCAGCAGATGCGCCTTGCCGAGCTGGAAGCGCTCACCGAGCAGAGCCGGATGCTCCATCAGGAGTTCGCTTTCCATCAGGAAATGATCGAATCCTTCGCCAGCGCGGTGGATTCTGCCACGCTGGAGGAAAAGCGCCGCCTGCTGCGCACCATCGTCAAAAAGGTGGTCTGGGACGGCAAAAATGCATATGTTTACCTCTTTGCGGAGGATGGAGAGGCGGATTTGCCGCCCATTGACCAACCTATGTATCCGTTGGGAGAGGATAGCGAATGAGATCCTCATGCACTTTCGCGCGCAGCGGAAAACGGCGTCGGACGTGTCGCTGTCGGACTACATCGAGACCGGCAAGGACGGCAACGCCCTCTCGCTCATGGACACGGTCTGCTCAGAGGAGGACCTGTTCGACGATCTGAGCGCGCGCGAGCTGCACGCGAAGCTCTACGAGGTCATGCAGCGCGTGCTCACGCCGCGCGAGCGCACCGTCATCGCGCTGCGCTACGGTCTGGGCGACCGCCCCGCCAAAACGCAGCGTGAGATCGCCGCACAGCTCGGCATCTCGCGCTCGTATGTCTCGCGCATCGAGAAAAAAGCCCTCGCCACGCTCCAGCAGGCGCTGGAGGCGCAGGAGGGGTAAGGCAAAGCAGGCGCACGGAAAGCCCGTGTGCCTGCTTTTCTTATTTTGTTGATACCGCCCGATGCTGCGGGTTGCGGGGTTAGGGGAAATGTTGTATACTATGTTTAACTATTATTATGTGAGAGTTTGCCCGCACGGGGGGAAGGAGGCGGTTGGATGCTGCCGATTGGATTCGCGGAGAAGATGGAGCGGCTTTTGGAGGCGGAATTTGAGGCGTTTCTGGCGTCCTACGACCGCCCGCTCGCGCCGGGGCTGCGGGAAAATCCGCGCAAGCGCGCGCCTGCTGCGATGCTGGCGGACTTTCATCTCACCGACGTGCCGTGGGCGCGGGACGGGCACTACTATGACCCGCTGACGCGCCCTGGGCTCTCGCCGCTGCACGACACGGGCGCATACTACCTGCAAGAGCCGAGCGCGATGGCGCCGGCAGAGCTGCTGGGGGCGCAGCCGGGCGAGCGCGTGCTCGACCTGTGCGCCGCGCCGGGCGGAAAATCGACGCAGCTCGCCGCTGCGATGGCGGGGCGCGGGCTGCTGGTATGCAATGAAATTAACCCCAAGCGCGCGAAGATCCTCGCGGGGAACATCGAGCGCATGGGCATTGCGAACGCACTGGTGCTCAGCGAGCATCCGGCGCGGCTGGTGGAGCGCTTTGCGGGCTTTTTTGACCGTATCTTAGTGGACGCGCCGTGCTCCGGCGAGGGGATGTTCCGCAAGGAAGCCGCCGCCGTGACCGATTGGAGCGAGGAGACAGTGCGTATGTGCAGCCGCCGCCAGCAGGAAATTTTACACTCCTCTGCCGCGATGCTGCGCCCCGGCGGGCATCTGGTGTATTCGACGTGCACGTTCTCGCCGGAGGAAAACGAGGGCACGATCAGCGCGTTTTTGCACGCGCACGCGGACTTTTCGGTCCTGCCGGTGGGCGCGCCGTGGTTCTGCCCCGGACGCCCGGAGTGGGTCGCAGACCCCGCGCCGGGGCTGGAGCACACCGTCCGTCTGTTCCCGCATAAGCTGCGCGGCGAGGGGCACTATGCCGCCGTGCTGCAAAAAAGCGGCGACGCGCCCGGAGCAGAGCTGCCGCCGGAGGCGGCGGTGAGTGCGCCGAAGGAGCTGACGGAATTTTGCGCACAGGTCGGCGCGGCGCTGCCGGAGGGGCATTTTGCCGCGTTCGGTGAGAGCGTTCTGCTCGTGCCGGACGCGCTGCCGGAGCTGCGCGGGCTGAAGGTGCTGCGCGCAGGTCTGGAGCTGGGGCAGGCGCGCAAGGGGCGCTTTTTACCGGCGCACGCCTGGGCGCTGTGGCTGAATGCCGCGACGCAGTCGATGTCGCTCAATGACGAACAGGCGCGGCGCTATCTCGCAGGGCAGACGCTGGAAAGCGGGCTGCGCGGCTGGGTGCTGCTAGACTATGCAGGCTGCACGCTCGGCTGGGCAAAGGGCGACGGGCAGCAGCTCAAAAATCACTATCCCAAGGCGCTGCGGCGTTTATAAAGGAGATCTGTATGGAAAATTTGGAAAAAACCGTCCTGATCGTGGAGGACGAGCGCGCGATCGTGGAAATTCTCAAATTTAACCTCAAGCGCGAGGGCTATGGTGTGCTGGAGGCCCTGGACGGCGAGGCGGGGCTGGAGCTGGCGATGCACGGCGACCCCGACCTCATCCTGCTGGACGTCATGCTGCCGAAGATGAACGGCTTTGACATCTGCAAAACGCTGCGCGAGGCGGGCAAGGTCACGCCGATCATCATGCTGACCGCGCGCGAGGAAGAGCCGGACAAGATCTTCGGCTTGGAGGTCGGCGCGGACGACTACATCACAAAGCCGTTTTCCATGCGGGAGCTGCTGGCGCGCGTGAAGGCGAACATCCGCCGCCGGGCGCTCACCTACACGGAAAACCCCGCCGGGCGCGTGCTGCGCGCGGGCGCGCTGGCGCTCGACCCCGCGACGTTCGCCGTGACGAAAAGCGGCGCTGCCGTGGAGCTGACGCAGAAGGAATACGATCTTCTCCACAGTCTCATGCGCGAGCCGGGCAAGGTATTTACGCGGGAGGACCTCATGACCAAGGTCTGGAACTACGACTATTTTGGCGATATGCGCACGGTGGACGTGACCGTCCGCCGTCTGCGCGAAAAGATCGAGGACGACCCCGGCAAGCCCGCCTACATCCTCACGCGGCGGGGCGTTGGCTATTATTTTGCCGAAGGCTGATTCTGGCTTGAAAGGGGGCTGGCGGTGTGCGCTCGCTTCGCATGAAGGTGGTCATGGTCATGGTCATCCTGATCCTGGCACTCATGACGGTCATCGGCGCGTTTTTAATGAACGGCGTCGGAAATTTCTACATCTCGGAATTTTATGTGCAGATGGAGCAGACGTTTTCGCAGAGCTTCATCGCGCAGCTCCAGAGGCTGCCGGAGCAGTCGCCGGACGCGCCGGAGCGCATGAAGGAGCTGCTCATGGCGCAGGCGGGGCTTGGCATCGACATCGCAAACCGCAATGTCTACGTCCTCAGCCCCATGGGCACGGTCCTCAGCGGCTCTGACCAGCGCACGAGCGTGGACGTCACGCCGAACCTGCTCGCCGCGATGAACGGCGAGGTCGGGCAGGAGCGCTCCATCACAAACGATTATATGGACCTCGCCGTGCCCATTGAATCAGACAGCGGCAGCTACATCGTCTACATTCTCGACGCCAAGACCACCGTGGACGCGCTGACGGGCGAGGTGCTGGGCATCATCCTGCGCGCGCTGGGGCTGGGGCTGGTGATCTGCCTGATCCTGTCGTTTTTGCTCTCGCAAATTCTCATCACGCCCATCCGCGCGCTCACGACCGGCACGCGCGAGATCGCCGCGGGCGATTTTTCGCAGAAGCTGGAGGTCACGAGCCGCGATGAGATCGGCACGCTGACGAAAAACTTCAACTATATGGCGCAGGTCTTGCAGGACACGCTCTCGGAGGCGGAAAATGAGCGCAACAAGCTCTCCACGCTGTTTCTGCACATGACCGACGGCGTGGTGGCGTTTTCCGCCGCCGGGACGGTCATCCACTATAACCCCGCCGCCACGCAGATGCTCTCGCGCAGCCTTGACCCCACCACGCGCTTTGACGAGGTATTCGCGGACAAGGCGGATTTTGAGCAGCTGCTCACGCTGCGCCGCCCGCAGTATTTAGAGGCGCAGATGACCGCCGGCTCGCGTGAGCTGGAGCTGTTCATGGCGCCGTTTTCCTCCGGGCAGGAGCAGGGCGGCGTGATGGTGGTCATCCACGACGTGACCGAGCAGCGGCGCAGCGAGCAGTCGCGCCGGGAGTTTGTGGCGAATGTGTCGCACGAGCTGCGCACGCCGCTGACCAACATCAAATCCTACGCCGAGACGATCGTCTCCGCCGGGGACGAGCTGCCGCCGGAGCTGCGCAATCAGTTCGTGGGCGTCATCATCGGCGAGGCCGACCGCATGACGCGCATCGTGCAGGACCTTCTGACGCTCAGCAAGATCGACTACGGCAAGATGGAGATGAACATCTCGCGCTTCCCGTTCTCGCGCCCGGTGCGCAGTGTGTACGAGGCGGCGAAGCTCAATGCCGAGCAGACGCACGGGCACACGCTCACGCTAAGCTGCCCGGACGACCTCCCCGAGGTGGACGGTGACCGCGAGCGCATCGAGCAGGTGCTCATGAACATCGTCTCCAACGCCATCAAGTACACGCCCGACGGCGGCAAGATCCAGATCACCGCCGGGGTAAGCGGCAAAAATGTCTTTGTGCGCGTGTCCGATAACGGCATCGGCATCCCCGAAAAGGACCTGCCGCGCCTGTTTGAGCGGTTTTACCGCGTGGATAAGGCGCGCTCGCGCGAGTCGGGCGGCACGGGTCTGGGGCTGTCGATCGCGCGCGAAATTCTCAAGGAGCACAAGGGCGATATTCGCATCGAATCGGTCTACGGTGAGGGCACGGACGTCACAATAACGCTGCCCATCGCAAAATAAATTGGGAGCTTACGGGAAAGGGGGCGCGGTATGCGGAAAAAAGTCGTCGAATTGTGTAAAAGTCTGCTGATCGCGCTGCTGGCGCTCGCCATCCTCGCGCTGACGATCCTGGCGCTTCCCACACGCACGCTCACGCAGACGCCGTGGCTGGCGGCGATCTTATCGCCGTTTGCGCAGGTGCTCGGCATGGAGCGCGCGTCCGCGCCGCTTGCGCAGGCGGACGAGACGAGCGCGCCCGCCGCGCAGCCGGTGCAGCTCAGCGTGATGACCGGCGGCGGACGCGCGACGCTGGCGTATGATTTTACCGCGCTGGACGAGGGCTATGAAGCGCTCGGCGGTCTGCTTGCGCAGGCGCTCGACACGGCGGACGCGCCGCAGCAGGCGACGCGCGCGCGGCTGTATGAGGCGCTCGACGGCGAGAGCGTCGCGTTCGTCTATCCCGGCGCGCTCCCGGCGGACGCGGTGGCGTCTTGGCTGGGCGCGGACGCGGGGGCGTTCGCGGGCTATGGCGCGTGGCTGTATGTGCTCAGCGCACGCGGCGAGACGGCGCAGCTCTATCTTCTGGGCGAGACGGCGCTGGTCGCCGACACACAGCTCGCGTCTGAGACCATCACGCACGCCGCCGGGACGTACCACCCGGACGGCAGCCAGTTTTTGTTTGAAACTGTGAGTGGGCCGTATGCCCATCTGGACGGCGCGGCGCTCATCCCCGCCGCGCCCACGCTGCGCGGCGCGGAGCTGACGAACCCGTGCGACAGCCGCTTCATCACGGCGCTCGCCTCGCGTCTGGGCTTTAACCCCTACGGCGACGCGACGTACACCGACGACGCGGGCAACACGTTTTTCAGCGAGACGAACTATACGCTGCAAATTTCCGCCGATGGGCGGCTGCGCCTGCGCAGTCAGGATCGCGCGCGCCTGCCCGCGCCCGGCGGCGCTGCCGGGCAGATCCGGGTGGCGCGGGAGCTTTTGGTGCAGTTACTCGCCGGCGTGCAGAGCGACGCGCGGCTGTATCTCACCGGCTATACGCCCACCGACACCGGCGCGGTGTGCACATTTGACTATGTGCTCTCCGGCGCGCGGGTGCTGCAAGCGTCCGGCGCAGGCGCGAGCGTGACCATCAGCTCCGGGCGCATCACGGCGGTGGACGCCGTGCTCGCGGGCTACACGCTCACTGACGGGACGCTCACGCTGCTGCCCGCCGCGCAGGCGGCGGTGCTGCTGGCAGACGACACGCGCATGGAGCTGTGCTATGCTGTGTCCGGCGGGCAGCTTTCCGCCGGTTGGATCGGACGGTCGTAAAATCATTTGATTTTTGACGAAAGGGGGCGCGGGATATGCCGGTATCAAAGCTCAAAAATTTGATTTTGCTCATTCTGGCGCTGGCAGCGGCATTTTTGCTGCTGCTGGTCGTGCCGCCGCGCCTTGCCCAGCGGCAGGAGCGGCAGGCGGTCTATGACCGGCTTCAGGCGTTCCTCGCCGAAAACGGCGTGGAGCTGACGCCGGAGGCGCTGCCCGTCAGCCGTGGACTGTGCGTGCTGGAGCTTGCCGACGCGCAGAGCGCCGCAAGCACCGCCGCCGGGGCGCTTTTGGGGCAGACGGTGTTTCTGGAGGAGGACTCCACGCGCTATACGCAGAATTTCACCTCCGCCGCCGGGCGCTGCACGTTCGGCGCGAGCGGGAGCTTTGAGGCGGTGCTGACGGGCGAAGCCGCGTCCGGCTCGCCGGAGTCGCAAGCGCGCGAATTGCTGCGCAAAATGGGCTTTTCCTGTGCGGAGGTGACGGTTTTGACCGACACGGACGGCGGCGGCACGCTCCTGCACGCCGTGCAGCAGACGCAGGACGCGCCGATCTTCGGCGGCGGGCTGACGCTGCGCTACGACAAGACGGGCGCGCTGCGCCAGATCACCGGTACATTCTACCCCGGCGCGGACGACACGCTGCGCGTGGGGGGCGATGTGTGCATCTCCTGCGCCGACGCGGTCATCGCCCTGCTTGCCCGGCGCGACACGCTCGGCTGGGTCGGCGGCAGCATCACGGGCATTCGTCAGGGCTATCGCCACGCCGACACCGCCTCCGGCGCGGTGCGTCTGACCCCTGTCTGGCGCATCGACACGGACGTGGGCAGCTTTTACGTCGGCGGCATCGACCGCACCGTTACTTTGTGTGAGGGCACATGAGCGCGGCAGGCGTAAATCGGTATCGGTTTGTCATTTTTTCTTTACATTTTCTTAAGAATGTGATACTATGCGAAGGGTGTGGTTCGCGTGCGCTGCGCCGGAAACGATTCCAGCCGCTCGTGCACGCGTTTTCCATGCTTTGACTTTGTTATTTTAATGCGAACTGCAAAAACTCTTAACGTCAACAGATGACGGGAATAAAGAGGGATTTATTTTGATTCAATATGAAGTAAAGGGCGGAAAGCCCCTGCACGGCACGGTCACGATCTCGGGCGCGAAAAACGCCGCGGTCGCTATGCTGCCTGCCGCACTGCTGGTGGACGGCGTGTGCCGCATTGAAAACGTGCCGGATATTTCCGATGTGCGTCTGCTGCTGGAGATTCTGGCGGATATGGGCGCGCGCATCCAGCGGCTGGGGCGCAACACGCTCCAGATCGACTGCTCCCATGTGCATAACACCACCGCGCCCATCGAGCTTGTGCGCCGCATCCGCGCGTCGTACTACCTCATTGGTGTCGAGCTTGGTCGATTCGGGCACGCGCGCGTCGCCATGCCGGGCGGCTGCAACTTCGGTGTGCGCCCCATCGACCAGCACATCAAGGGCTTCGCCGCGCTCGGCGCGAATGTAGAGCAGGCGGACGGCTATGTCTGCGCCGACGCCCCCGAGGGCGGCTTGCAGGGCGGTCATGTGTATCTGGACATCGTGTCCGTCGGCGCAACGATGAACATTCTGCTCGCGGCGGTGCTGTCAAACGGCATGACCGTGATCGAAAACTGCGCCAAAGAGCCGCATATCGTCGATCTTGCGAACTTCCTCAACGCCATGGGTGCGAAAATTTCGGGCGCTGGCACGGACGTGATCAAGGTGCGCGGCGTGAAGAGCCTGCGCGGCGGCTTCTATTCCATCATTCCCGATCAGATCGAGGCGGGCACCTACATGACCGCGGCGGCAGCCGTAGGCGGCAGCGTGCTCATTGAAAACGTCATCCCCAAGCATTTGGACTGCATCACCGCGAAGCTGCGTGAAATGGGCGTGCGCGTGACGGAATATGATGATTCCATCCGCGTCGAGTCCACGCGCCGGCTGCGCCGGGCGAATGTCAAGACGATGCCGTACCCCGGCTTCCCCACGGATATGCAGCCGCAGATCGCGGTGTGCATGGCGCTGGCGGAGGGGACGAGCATCATCACCGAGGGCATTTACGACAACCGCTTCCGCTATACCGGCGAGCTGAGCCGTATGGGCGCAAATATTCAGGTGGAGAGCAAGACCGCCGTCATCGACGGCGTGGACAAGCTCTACGGCTGCGAGGTGCGCGCGTGCGACCTGCGCGCGGGCGCGGCGATGGTCATCGCTGCCATGGCTGCCGACGGCTTCAGCACCATCGAGGATGCGCACTACATCGAGCGCGGCTACGAGGACATCATCGGCAAGCTCACCGCCCTCGGCGCGCAGATCCGCCGCGTGGAGGTCAAGGAGCGGCATAAGGAAGTCCAGTCAGTCGGTTAAAGAGAATACTGTGCGCCCGCAGGAACGCTCCTACGGGCGCTGTTTGTTTTGCCCCGCTTCGTCGTAACGTAGGGGCAGGGCAAGCCCCTCCCGTGCGGTACGACATCGCAAACCCAGACGCACCAATGCAAACACGCACGCACCCGTAGGGGCGTTTCGCATTGGTGTGCGCAAAAGGGCGCGCGGGTATCCGCGCGCCCTCCTGTATTTTCCCTGCGCTTTTTACTGCGCCTCGTGCATGACCTCGCGCCGGTACTGCGCGACCGCAAGTCCGAGAAGCTCCATGGCGCGCTCGAGGCGCGCCTGCTTCAGCACATAGGCGATGCGGATCTCCTGCCGTCCGCTGCCGGGTGTGGCGTAGAAGCCGCTGCCCGGCGCAAACATGACCGTCTCGCCCCGGTCCTCAAATTCTTCCAGCAGCCACTGCTGGAATTTTTCCGTGTCGTCCACGGGCAGCTTCGCCATCATGTAGAACGCGCCCTCCGGCGCGGCGCACACGACGCCCGGAATTTTCAGCAGCGCGCGATAGCAGGTATCGCGGCGGCGCTGATATTCCTCGCGCACGGCGTCAAAATAGTCCGCGCCCACGCTGTACAGCGCCGTCGCCGCGACCTGATCGAGCGTCGCCACCGACAGTCTCGCCTGACAGAACTTGAGCGCGTTTGCCATCAGCTCGCGGTTTTTTGACAGCAGCGCACCGATGCGCGCGCCGCAGGCGGAAAAGCGCTTGGAGACCGAGTCGATGATGACCACGTTCTCCGCAACATCCGCAAACTGTGCCATCGAGCGCGGCGTGGTATCGCCGTCGTAGCAGAACTCGCGGTACACCTCGTCACCGATGATGTACAGCCCGTGCTCCTTGGCAACATCCGCCAGCAGCCGCATCTGCTCTGGCGTGAGCACCACGCCGGTGGGGTTGCCGGGGTTCGTGACCATGATGGCGCGGGTGTTGGGCGTGATCGCCGCCTCCAGCTTTTCGCGCGTGGCGTAGCAATAGCCCTCCTCGGGGCAGGTCGGGATGGGACGGATCACACCGCCCGCGGCGCGGATCATGGTATTGTAGTTGGGATAGAACGGCTCGGGGATGATGACCTCGCTGCCCTCGTCGAGGATGCAGAACATCAGAATTTGCAGCGCCTCGCTGCCGCCGGTGGTGATGAGGATGTCGCCGTCGCCAAACGCCACGCCGATGCGGCGGTAATAATCGCGGATCGCGCCGATAAGCGACGGGATACCGGGCGACGGCGCATATTCGAGCACCGCCTGATCGAACTTCCGCACTGCGTCAAACAGCGCCTGCGGTGTTTCGATGTCGGGCTGCCCGATGTTCAGGTGATAAATCTCCTTCCCCGCCTGCTTGGCAGCCACGGCGTAGGGATGGAACTTGCGCATGGGAGACAGCGCGCAAAGGCGCGCCTTTTCGGAAATTTTCATTGGTCTGATCCTTTCATCCGGCGCTCCCGGATGAAATCAGACGCCGTATGACCGCCGAGCGCTCCATTCAGCGCCTGAAAATGGGGGCGGTACCTGAGCGTTTCAAAAACAGGTTTTTGAAACGCTCTCAAACGAAACCCGCTTCGCTGGGCTTTCGTTTGAAAGGGCTTGCACTCTGCCGCGCGCATAATTTTTGCGCAAGCGCAAAAATTCCACACTTGCAGAGCGAGCAGTATTTTCTGCGACGTACACGCCGCCGCAGAAAATAATCTGAATCATTTTTGCGCCTGCGGGCGCAAAACTCTGCGAGGCTTCACGGCAGAGCGGGGGCGGTACGCGAAGTACCGCCCCCACAGGATGCTCCGGGAGCTGAGCTTTGCGGTTTACACGCCGCGCTTCATCTCGTCAACGGCTTCCAGGATGGAATCCGCCATGTAGTCGAGCTGCTCTTTGGTCAGACCATAGATCGGGAAGTGCGTGAAGCGGCGGTAGAACACCTCTTCGCAGACCGGGCAGGTCGCGGCGATGGCGTCCTCGTCGTAGCCGTAATCCTTCAGAATGGCAAAGCGGTACAGCGGTCCGAAGTGCGCGATCTGCGTCACGCCCTTTTCGCCGATCTTCTTCTTAAAGAGCTGCACATCGCCGCCCGCCTTTTCGGGGTCGATCTGGAGCTGATAGAGGTGGAAGGTCGGGACGATGTCGTCATTGCCGAGGTCCTGCACGCGCAGCGCGTCGCAGCCTTCCAGACGGCTGTTGAGGTACGCAGCGGCGTCACGGCGCGCCTTCATGATCTGGTCATTGCGCGCGATCTGAAGCTGCAGACCCAGACCCTGAATTTCGGTGGTGGAGAAGTTCGTGGCGACGAACGGCCCACGCTTGCCCTGGATGGAGGTGACTTCATACAGCCAGTCCTTGATGTGCTTGGTGAAGTCCGTGCCGAGGAAGCGTGCGCGGCGCATTTCGGGCAGGAACTCCGTGATGTTGGAGCAGAGGATGCCGCCTTCGCCGAAGGAGGTGATGTTCTTGACCTCGTGGAACGAGAACGAACCGAAGTCGCCGATCGTGCCGAGCTTGCGGTGCTTATACTCGCCGCCGAAGGCGTGCGCCGCGTCCTCGAGGACGATGATGTCGTGCTGCTTGGCGAGCTCGAGGATCGGGTCCATATCGACCGGGTAGCCGCCGATATGCACGGGGATGATCATCTTCGTCTTGTCGGTGATCTTCTTGGCGACGTCCTTCGGGTCCATGTTGAGGGTGATGGGATCGACGTCCGCAAACACCAGCTTGCAGCCGATGGAAAGCGGATATGCCATGGTCGCCGCAAAGGTGATGGCGGGGACGATGACCTCGTCGCCGGGCTTCAGCCCGGTGTACTTGCAGGCGATCTCAAAGCCCGCGGTGCAGTTGGTGAGGAAGGTAGAGCCCTTGGTGTGCAGGTACTCGTCGCACATATTCTCCGCCTTGGCGACCTCGACGTCCAGCGACAGCTTTGCGGGCGGGACTGCGACCTTATCCAGCGCATAAACGTCCTTTTCCACAGCCGCGATCGCTTTTTCATAGTCCGCGCCCTTGCCCTTCATCATAAAGCGGATGATGGTCATCAGGTCCTCGGCGTTATAGTTTTCACCAACGGCAGCCCAAGGCACTTTGGTCTCACCGGTATTGTAACGAAAATCCGACGCTTTTTTCTTTTCCATGATCATAACTCCTTATTTTGCAATTTTAAGATGTAATATTCGTCATTGTGAATGGGGATACGGGGGTCGCGGCGCGCGGTCACGGATCGCGGCAGCAGTTGTACAGACCAACCGTATAATCCAGTGGTTTCATATCGTTCACCTCATATGCAGATTGGCACAATGCCCCGAGCGCCGGTCTTTCCGGCTCTTACAAACGAACTGGGTGCGTGACGACCTTACAGGTCGATGACACATTTCTCGTCATTGGAGCGGTATGCCGCTTCCATGACGCGCTGGACCTGCACCGCGTCGGACGCGGGAACCTCCAGCGGGAGGTTATTGAGCAGAGAGTTGCCGAACGACTCGATCTCGCGGGTGTACATATTGCCAAACTCCACGTTGATCTCCTCGCCCTTGACGTCCTTGGTGTCCTGCTGGGCGTCGTAGCCGCCGACCTCGCCGCAGAACAGCGCGTCGAGCGTGCCGCCGTCGATCTGACCGATGATGTTCTCGCCCGCCAGACGACCCTGATCGCCGAAGAACTCCAGACGCCACTTGGCGGCCTCATCCGGGATGTTGAAGTTAGACTGCACCACGCACTGGCAGCCGTTTTCCAGCCGCAGCATGACCATGGACGAGTCCTCGACCTCATAGTGGAACGTCAGCGTGTCGTGGAACGCCGCGACCTGCTTGACGCGCGAGCCGGTGACGTACTGCATGAGGTCGATGCAATGCACGCCCATGTCCATCATGGCGCCGCCGCCGCCGTTTTTCTTGCTCTGACGCCAGTTGCCCGGCATATCGGGATACCAGCAGGTGAACTGCGAGTAACCGGACACAACGTGACCGATCTTGCCCTCGGCGATCGCCTTTTTCATCGCCTGCACATACGCGCCGAAACGCATCATGAGACCGGCGGCGATCTTCACGCCCTTGCTCTCGCAATAGGCGACGACCTTCTCGCCCTCCTCCGAGGTCATGGCGAGAGGCTTTTCAATGAGGATGTGCTTGCCTGCGTCCGCAGCGGCCATCGCCTGCCGCGCGTGCAGAACAACGGGAGACGCGATGTAAACTGCGTCGATCTCCGGGTCGGCGAGCAGCGCCGCCTCGTTATCATACGCACGCTTGCAGCCCCACTTGGCGCGGCATTTTTCTGCCAGCTCCATGTTGATCTCCATCACAGCGATCAGTTCGGCGTTATCCGCCAGCATCATGCCCGGGATCGTCCGACGGTCTGCGATGCCGCCCGCGCCGATCACGCCCCAACGAATCTTTTTCATAGTGAAGCTCCTTTTAATTTCGGTTAGATATTTTTAGAAAGTGCGTCCTCAGGTGGGGAGAAAACTCTCCCCACCTGAGTGCGTTGGTCGTTATGCTTTAGTCCTGCGTCAATACCACCCGGCAGGGAGCGGCGGCGCAGCCTGCCACCTTCAGCGGCAGGATGGTGATCTTGCCGCGCCCGTTCGACGCCTGCCCCAGCCCATACAGCGGTGCGAGCATCAGAATGTCGGCGGCATAGAACTCCGGGAAGAAGCCGCCCGGATCACTGAGATTTTCCCAGGCAGGCGTATCCGTCGCCAGAATGGACGGGCGCTGGTCGATGATCCACTTCATCGCGTCATAGGTGAAATACGGCGAATTGGGGAAGAAATGTTCATCATCCATCCAATACCGATCCCAGCCCACGGCTACGATGATGCAGTCGCCGGGGTGAATTTCCACGCCCTCGGCCGCGCGCAGCAGTTCTTCCTTGGTGATGGCGATGTGCGCATTGGGGTCGCTGACGTCCTTGGGGACCTTCAGCACCACGCAGTCTACGTTGTACAGGCGCTCGAGCGGAATATCCTCCACCAGATAGCTGTTTTCAAAGCCGTAGAAATGCGCGGGCGTTTCGAGATAGGTACCGACCTGCGCGTGCATCCCGACGAACTCCGTATAGAAGTAGTCGCCGAAGCCCTCGCAGACGCCGGAGCGTTCCTCGATCGTGACCTTGGGGAACAGAGACCCAAAGGTCCACATCCCATTGCGGATCTCGCCGGTTACGTCAATGATCTTCACAGAACATTACCTCAAAAGCTGTTCCGGCTTCTATTAGAAGTCGAAGTCGTTGATGTTCTCCGGGGTGAAGGAGAAGGTCTCGTAGTAGTAGAAGATGCCGTCGCCGACATATTCGCCCTGGGGGAAGCCGTCGATGCCGCAGTTGCCGACCTCGAACTCATTGCCTTCCACGAGCTTCGCGCAGAGGGTGACTGCCCACTCCTGCCACTTCGCGGTATCCCACAGGATGCCGGAAACGCAGGCGCCGGAGGCCATGCCGGGCTTGGCAAGGTTCGGAGTGGTCTGACCGCAGCCGTAGACCTCGCCGATCTTACCGGCGTCCTCGATGGCGGTGCAGATGGGGCCAAGGGCGGTGGAGACGTTGGAGACGATCGCCTTCACGTTCGGATACGCGGTCATGATGTTCATGGCGGCGGTGTAAGCAGCCTCGGAGTCCTCGTTCGTGCCCTCAACGGTGACGAAGTTCAGACCGGGATACTTTTCAGCAGCGTAGCTGTACATACGCTCGATACGCTTCTGGAGCAGTTCGTTCGTCAGAACGCCGGTGACGACCGCGACGTCGCCCTCTTCGCCGATGGAGGCGACGATGGACTCGACCTGCGGGACAGCCAGCTCGGACAGATCGTCCAGACCGGCATACGCGTTACGGCCGTCGGCTTCGATGTCAAGGTCGAACGTGACGACTTTGATGCCCTTGTTCATCGCTTCCTGGCAGATGGGGACCATGGAGGTCGTGTCGCCGGAGGCGAGGCAGATGCCGTCAACGCCCTGGGAGATGAGGTTTTCGACCACGGAGATCAGACCAGCGGTGTCAACTTCGGACGTGCCGGTCCAGATCACGTTGTAACCCAGCGCTTCGCCTGCCGCGATGGCAGCCTTCTCGCCGGAGGAGAAGTACGGAGCGGAGGTCACATAGCAGACCACAGCGATCGTGCCCTTCTTGTCGCCGGTGGCGGCAGGGGTCTCTTCGGCAGCCGGGGTCTCTTCAGCAGCGGGGGTCTCGGTTGCAGCGGGGGTCTCGGTGGCAGCGGGGGTCTCGGTGGTGGCGGGGGCGTCCGTCGTCGTGCCGGCGCACGCGACCAGACCCAGGACCATTACCAGGGCCATGAGCAAAGCGATGAGTTTTTTCATGTTCTTTCCTCCATTTTTTTGTTTTTGGCGATGGGGGTCCACCGCCTGTTTATTCCAAATCCGCCCTCGCGGATTGTGGACACAGATGTCTTACTTTTTGCGAGCGTGACGATATGCCAGAACGATCAGCAGCATTGCGCCGATGACGACCTGCTGCAAATAGGACGACGCGTTGATCATATCCAGACCGTTGGAGATCAGGGTGATGACCGCCACGCCCAGCATCGCGCCGCCGAGCGTGCCGATGCCGCCCAGGGTGCTGACGCCGCCAAACACGGAAGCGGAGACGGTTTTCAGCAGCAAGCTGTCCGCCACGTCCGCGCGGCCCGCGGAGATCTTCGACGCAAAGACCAGCGAAGCGAGGAATGCCATCGCCGCGCAGAACATATACGTCAGGAACAGGTTCTTGCGGAGGTTGATGCCCGCAAAGCGCGCGACCTCAGGGCTCGCACCGATGAGATAGATGCGGCGACCTGCGATGAGGTAGCTGAACACGAGCACCGCCAGCACGATCGCCGCCGCCCAGATGATGATCTGGAACGGGAAGAAGCCGCCGAGCTTGGTGCGCCCGAAGAGCCCGAAGATCGTGTTGGGGATGGACACCGTCACGCCGTTGGACACGACAAGACCGATGCCGGCGTACAGCGACTGCGTGCCGAGCGTCGCCAGCATGGACGGGACCTTGAGGTAGCCGACGAGGAAGCCGTTGAACGCGCCGCACGCCATGGCGATGAGGAACGTCAGCAGCACCGCCAGCGGCGAAGAAAGCCCCGCCTTGCCGATGAAAATGCCGAGGAACACGGTGCTCAGGCTGCAAGTGGCGCTGATGGACAGATCCATGCCGCCGGAGATCATCGACGCGGACATCGCCAGCGTCAGAAGTCCCAGCTCGACCATCTGGCTGAGCAGGCTCATGGTATTCGTCAGTGTCAGGAAGTGATCGCTGATGACGGAGAACACCACGAACATGAGAAGAAACACAAGCGCGAGGACCAGCTCGTTCTTATGCGGGGATTTTTTCAGCTTCTGCATTATTTCGCAGCCCCCTTCCCGCTCTTTTTCTTGGGTGCAAATTCACGCAGCGCCGAGGTCGTCACCGCGATGATGATGATCGCGCCGGTGGCGAGATCCTGCCAGTAAACAGGAACTTTGGCAAGCACCAGACCGTTGTCGATGACGCCCAGCAGCAAAACGCCGAGCACCGTACCGAGAATGGAGGCGACGCCGCCGGAGAACTCCGTGCCGCCGATGATGGCGGCGGCGATGAGATCCATCTCATAGCCGATGCCGTTGGACGGCTGTGCGATCTTGAGCTTGGCTGCCGAAACCGCGCCGCCTAAGCCCACCAGCGCGCCGAGGTAGCCGAAGGCGAACAGATACACGCCCGTTTTGCTGATGCCCACGCGTGTGGCGGCGACGAGGTTGCCGCCGACGGCGAGGATATTGCGTCCGATATTCGTGCGGTAGAGGATCACATAGGTGACGACCGCCACAAACAGCCAGATGCACACCGCCATGGGGACGTTCAGCAGGACGCGGGAGCTGGCGACCTTAGTAAACGCGCCGGACAGACCGTCGATCCAGTTGCCGTTCGTCAGGTAGTAGATGCCGCCGCGCATGATGTTCATCGTGCCCAGCGTGACGACGATGGCGGGGATATTCAGCTTTGCCACGAGCAGACCGTTGAACAGACCCAGCACACAGCCGACCGCCATGCTCAGCAGGACCGCCAGAACAGCGTAGCGTCCGTCGGTGGCTTTTACGAACGCAGCGCAGATCATGTTGCACACGGCGAACTGCGCGCCCACGGAAACGTCGATGTTTGCCGTGGTGATGACGATCATCATGCCGATCGCCATAATGCCGATGATGGCATTGCCGTAGAGGATGCTGGTGATGTTGATGATGCTGAAGAACGCGGGCGTCCGAATGGACACGACCACGCCGATCAGGATGATGATCGCGATCAGGAGCAGCTCACGGCTTCTTTTCTTGATAACACTCATACTCTGCCTCCTAACCGATCAGACCCTTTTCGAGGATGCCTTCCTGCGTCGCCTCTTCCGTGGCGACCTCGTCCACGATCCGTCCCTCGCGCATGACGAGGATGCGGTCAGACACGGCAAACACCTCAGACAGGTCGGAGGAGATCAGGATGACCGCCACGCCCTGCGACGCCATGCTGCGCAGGATCTTGTGAATTTCCGCCTTCGCGCCCACGTCCACGCCGGCAGTCGGCTCATCCACGATGAGCACCTTGGGGTCGGCGTTCATCCAGCGGCTGAAGAGCACCTTCTGCGCATTGCCGCCGGAGAGGTTCTGTGCGTGGATATTCGGCAGCGGCGGACGGATGCTGACGGCTTCGATGTATTTTTCGCACGTCTCCTGCTCCATTTTGCCGCTGAGCAGACCGTTTTTGCCGCGCTGCTTGGGAAGCGTGACGGCGGTGACGTTCCAGGTCATCGAGTGACCCATGAACAGTCCCTGCGTGCGCCGGTCCTCGGGCAGGTAGCAGATGCCCTTGTTGATGGCGTCGTTCGTGTCCTTGATGGTGACCGGCTCGCCGTGGATGTACAGCTCGCCCGCCTCGCGCGGCATGAGGCCAAAGATGGTCTGCGCCGTCTCGCTGCGTCCCGCGCCGACAAGACCCGTGATGCCGAGCACCTCGTTTTTGTAGACCTTGAAGGACACATCGTTGACCATCGGCGCATTTTTGAGACCCTTGACCTCAAAGAGCACCTCGTCCGACGCGCCCAGCTCATTGCGCATGGGGATGAAGCGCAGCTCGCGCCCGACCATCATGTTGATGAGCGATTCGTTGGTGAAGTTCTTCGCGTCGTCAGTTGCGACCTTATAGCCGTCGCGCAGGACGGTGATGCGGTCGGCGACGGTGAAGATCTCCTCGAGCTTGTGGGAGATGTAGACGATGCTGATGCCGCGCTCCTTGAGCGTCTCGATGATGCGATAGAGCATCGCGACCTCCGAGGACGACAGCGCCGCCGTCGGCTCGTCCATGACGATGACCTTGGAGTCAAACGTGATGGCGCGCGCGATGGCAACGAGTTGCTGCTTGCCCACGCTGATCTCGCCCAGCCGCTGCGACAGGTCCATCTCCACGCCCATGGTGTCGAGCGCCTGCTGCGCTCTGGCACGAATTTTGCGGAAGTCCACGAACAGGTCGTGGTACAGCCCCTTGCAGATATTTTCGGCAATGGACAGGTTGGGGAACATACTGATGTCCTGATAGATGACGGACAGCCCCAGCTCAATGGACTTATGCGCCGTCATTTTGGGAACGAGCGTGCCGTCCCAGTAAATTTCGCTGCCATCGTCCGGCGTGACGACGCCGGCGATGATCTTGATGAGCGTGGATTTGCCCGCGCCGTTCTCGCCGACCAGCGCGTGCGTTTCGCCGCGGCGCAGCCCGAACGAGATGTCGTGCAGGACCTGAATGCCCGAATACGTCTTATTCAGGTTTCGGACCTCCAGAATGTACTCTTCTGACAATTGAATCATCCCCTCTGTTCTTTTCTTCTTGCCGCTCCGTTACCAGAGCGTGTAGCCGCCGTCGATGTTAAAGTCCGCGCCCGTGATATAGTCCGATGCGGACGAGGCGAGGAACAGCGCCAGCGGCGCGATCTCTTCGGGGTCGCCCCAGCGCCCGAGCGGCACGTTGCGGCACGAGTTCTCATAGAACCCGGGCGTCTGCTCCAAAAAGCGCTTGTTGATGTCGGTGAGGAAGAAGCCCGGCGAAATGGAGTTCACATTGATATGATATTTCGCCCATTCGCCCGCCATGCAGCGCGTCAGGCAGCCGACCGCCGCCTTGGAGCAGTCGTATGCGCCGGTGCAGGCGTCTGCAAACACCGCGCGCGCGGCGAGCGACGTCATATTGATGACCTTGCCCGACTGCTGCGCGATCATAATGCGTCCGAAGTGCTTCATGCACAGGAACGTGCCGGTGAGGTTCGTGCCGATGGTGGCATTCCACTCCTCCAGACTTGTATCCTGCAAGGGGGTCGAGCCGCGCCCGAGGGCGGCGTTATTGAAGAGAATGTCAAGCCTGCCGCAGGTGTCCATCACGAACCTTGCCGCTTTTTCAACGCTGCTCTCATCGAGGATGTCGATGGGGCAGTAGTGGCAGATCGCGCCGGTCTCGGCATGAATTTCGGCTGCCGCCTCTTCCAGTGCCTTCACATTGCGCGCCATGATGATGACCTCCGCGCCCGCTGCTGCCAGCGCCGTGGCAAAAATTTTGCCCAGACCCTGCCGCGCGCCGGTCACGACGGCGACCTTGCCGGTCAGATCCGTCTTAAACTCCCGCATTTCGGTCGCCTCCTCTTCTTAAATGCGCTCGACCTTCACGGGCATCCCCGTTTCAGCCGATTCCATGATCGCCAGCAGCGCCAGCGAAACGTTCGCCGCCTCGCGCAGCGTGACGTGGAACTCCTCGCCGCTGACGAGCTTGTCGATAAAGCTGCGGATGGACTCAAAGGCAAAGCCGCGGCACTTGTCGAACACGAAGTTCTTAACGAGAATGTCCTCGGTGATCATACGCTTGTCGTCCGTGACCTGAAGCAGGTCGTGGCTGGAGGCGTTGACATCGAACTTGCCGTCGGTGCACAGGAGGTTAAACTTGAAGTCGTTGACGTTGGTGTTGCCGTTCGGCGTGACCCAGGAGTTTTCCATATGGGCGATCGCGCCGTTCGAATATTTAATGGTGGAGAGGTAGGTATCCACGGTGTCGATGCCGAGGGACTTGAGCTTACCCTCGGTCTTGGCGGCGTAGACCTCCACGGGATAGTCGCCGATGACCCAGTTCATCGTATCCAGCGAGTGGCTGCCGAGGAACCAGAGGATGGAGGACTTGGCGCACCACTTGAGCATATCCGTAGCGACCCAGAGGTTGTCGTTCAGGCGGAAATGCGCGCTCTTCGGCGTGCCGTATTTGCCCGAGGAGACGAGCTGCTTGACGGAGTTGAAGGGCGGATTCCAGCGGTTGTGCAGATCGACCATGGCGCGCACGCCGTTTTCTTCGATCGCCTTGACCATCCGCATCACATCGTCGCGGGTCGTCGCCAGCGGCTTTTCAATGATCATATGCTTGCCCGCCTGCGCGCAGGCGACCGCGATGTCAGCATGGGCAAAATCGGGCGTCACGATGGCGACGGCGTCACAATCGGATTTTTCCAGCATCTCGTGATAGTCGGAATAGACCTGCGTGATGCCGAACTTTTTGGCAAACGCGTTGGCGCGCTCCAGATTCAGGTCGCAGATCGCAACGGGCTCCGCCCAGTCATGCTCCCGGTAAATGTTCGCATGGGACTCACCCCAGAGACCCGCGCCGACGATCGCCATTTTGATCACTTTTTTTGTCATACTGATTTCCTCTTTTCTTTGACTGCGATGGGTTTACATTTTGAACCTTCGTGTGTATACTCGTCCTTGTCAGCACATTCTTAAAATGAATATAAAAACAGGGAGGAATTTGTATGGATCGTACCGTTCTCGTCACCGGCGCGTCCCGCGGCATCGGCGCGGCGACCGCGCGCGTGTTCGCGCAGGAGGGCTGGCAGGTGGCGATGCTCTATCGCACACAGCACGAGGCTGCAGCGAAGCTCGTTTCCGAGCTGGAAGCGCTGGGCGTGAGGGCCGCGGCGTACTCCGCCGATGTAGCAAGCCGTGAGCAGGCGCGTGACGCTGTGCATCGCGCAGAGGATACGTTCGGCGGCATCGACACGCTGGTCAATAACGCCGGCATCGCCATCCCGCTCACGCGGCTGGTAGACTACACCGAAGAGCAGTGGGATCGTGTGTTCAACGTCAACCTCCGCGGGATGTTCCACTGCATCCAGGCGGTCCTGCCCGGCATGACCGCGCGGCACTCCGGCGCGATCGTGAATGTCTCGTCCATCTGGGGCATCACCGGCGGCGCGGAGGAAGTGCCCTACTCCGCCACGAAAGGGGGCGTTGTCACCATGACCCGCGCGCTTGCCAAGGAGGTCGGTCCGGACGGTATCCGCGTCAACTGCGTCGCGCCCGGTATTATTGATACCGACATGAACGCGTGGCTCTCCGACGAGGCGGTGCACACCATCAGCATGGCGACGCCGCTGCGGCGGCTCGGGCACGCGGAGGAGGTCGCGCAGGCGATCTGGTTCCTCGGCTCGGAGCGCGCGTCGTTCATCACGGGGCAGCTCCTGAGTCCCAATGGAGGATATGTAATCTAAATTAAGGGAGTAAGTGCTTGGTGCTATACCGGGGGTAGACGTTATAAGGACGGAAGCCCTCGGCATACGCCACGCCGCACTGATAGCCGCGATAGCGGGAGCAGGTGCGGACCATATCCACAAAGTCGATGCCGTCATGCTCGAGCATCCACTTGATCTGCGATTCGTGCATCGCCAGCGCCTGGAGCTTGCGCTCGATCTGGTCGGTGATGTCCACATAGTGTGTCGGCTGGAAGTCCACGCCCGCGAGCGTATCCATGAAAAATACCGGCACAAAGCTGCTGAACGGCTCGTATTTGCGCGGGCGGTGCGACAGCCCGGAGCAGAAGCTCGCGTTGGTGGCGATGTGGCTCGTCTCCACATGATCCTGCATATAGTCCTGCGGATTGTGGGTGATGATGACGTCGGGGCGGGTATAGCGCACCACATCCGCCACGGCGTCCATGACCGCGGGATCGTGGCTGTCAACTAACATATCGCCCACGTCCATGTTGAAAACTTCCTTCGCGCCGATGAATTTACCGGCGGCCTCCGCCTCTTTTTCGCGGATCTTTGCAAGGGGGTCGGGTTCGATCACGACGTGCCCCTGATTGCCGTTTGCAACGTGGCACATATATACGTCAGCGCCCTGTTCAACATACTTGCGCAGCGTGCCGGAGCAGGCGATCTCCAGATCGTCGGGATGGCATCCGATTGCCAGGACTCTCATATTCTGTTCACCTCAGTTAAGTCTCGCGCGGCGCAGCGCCCCGGTCCGACCGGGCAGTGTGCGCCGCCTTTTATACTTGCATGATAGGACGAACAGGGCACGTTTGTCAATAGCATTCGTAAAGTATTTTTATAAATGGAACAAAGATAGTTAGAATTGACCAACTTTATTCCGGCGTTTTTGTTGATTATGCCAGCCCAAATTTGCTATTTTTTTTGAGGTTTGTATAATTATTTTACGAACATATGCACGAACGTTCGAAAATCGCCCCATTTCGTCGTACCGTAGGGGCGGGGCTTGCCCCGTCCCTACGGTATGATGAAAAACGCAAAACAGGCACAGGGCTTGCCCTGTGCCTGTTCCCTAATTCTCTTATACTGATTCTTGATTAAAATATTGAATCAAGAATCCCGTGTGCTACGCACACTCGCATCGTGCGAATGCACGCTGCGCCGTCTCATGCAGAATCTGACGCGCCGTTGGCGCTATAAAAAGCTCTTCAAGCTTTTTA
>JALFSI010000042.1:0-7547 GCA_022779365.1 Clostridiales bacterium | reverse complement strand
CTGTTAAAAAGCTTGAAGAGCTTTTTATAGCGCCAACGGCGCGTCAGATTCTGCATGAGACGGCGCAGCGTGCATTCGCACGATGCGAGTGTGCGTAGCACACGGGATTCTTGATTAAATATTTTAATCAAGAATCAGTATCAGTTCTTTTTGCGCTCGGTCTGCACCATGACCGCAAGGAAGAAGATAAGACCCACGGCGATGTACTGGTAGAAATCCGGCAGACCGATCATGATGAGTCCGTTCTTCACCACGAACACGATCATAACGCCGACGAAGGTCAGCGCCAGATTGCCCTTGCCGCCCGCCATGGACGTACCGCCGACGATCGTCGCGGCGATGGCCTCCATCGGGATGGTATCGCCGAGGAAGGCGTTGGCAGAACCGATCCGGCTGGCGTAGAGCATACCCGCCAGCGCCGCGAGCACATCGCAGAGCAGGAACACGAACATCTGCACGCGGTGCAGGCTGATGCCGCAGATATGCGCACACTTCGCGTTGCCGCCGACCAGATAGATGCAGCGGCCGAGCTTGCGGTACTTGAGGAACAGCGACACCAGAACATAGCACAGAATCAGCGCAATGATCGGGAACTGGATGCCGAGCATCTTCATCTGCCCCCACTTGGTAAAGGCAGCGTACTTTGCGTCAAACATCGGGATGGGGAAGCCGTCGGTAAAGATGTAGATGATGCCGCGGTAGACCGACTGTAAGGCAAACGTTGTGATGAACGCGTTCATGCCGAGATAGGACACGCACGCGCCCGCCAGCAGACCGCACACAAGCCCCACGGCGATGCCGGCAAGCAGTGCCAGCACGACCGAGCCGCTCGAGCCCATCACGGTCGCCGCCGCGAGACCCGCCATCGAGGCGATCATGCCGACCGACATATCAAAGTAGCCGGACATGATGCAGGTGCATTCGCCGATGGCGATCATACCGACGACCACGGAGGTGATGAGAATACTGAACAGGTTCTGCCCCGTCAGGAAGTTTTTATTGGAAAAGCTGAAGATGATGCACAGCACAATCAGAACGCCGATCGTCAGCAGGGGCTGGATCTGATTGCGGGTAAGTTTCTTTTTCATAGCCATTTGTCCTTTCTCCTCCGCCCCGCTTATTTCGGCCGCTCGGTCTGGACGAGGATCGCCAGCACCAGGATCGCACCCGTTGCGATATGCTGATAGAACGCCGGCACCTGGATCATGGTCAGACCGTTTTGCAGGCAGACGACGAACATAATGCCCACGAACGTCATCGCGGGATTCGTCTTGCCGCCCGCCATGGACGTGCCGCCGACGACCGCGCCCGCGATCGCCTGCATCGCGTACATTTCACCGATGACTGGCTGACCAGAGCCGGAGCGCGAGGCGAACAGCACGCCCGCCAGCGCAGACAAAAAGCCGCTGATCGTGAACGCGAGGGTCTGGCACAGCTCCACGCGCAGACCGACGTTTTTCGCCGCCTCGGGGTTGCCGCCGACAACGTGCAGGTCGCGTCCGAACTTGGTAAAGCGCAGGACAAAGTAGATGGCGACGAATGCCAGGATCAAGATCACAATGGCAGGCGTCACGTCCGTGCCGAAGATCTTGTGCTGACCGAGCCACTTAAATTCCTTGAACTTCGTCATGCGGATGGCGTCGCCGTTCGTGAGGATGTAGATGACGCCGCGCCAGATGTTCATCAGTGCAAACGTTGCGATCCACGCCGGCATTTTGAGGTAGCCAACGGACACACCGGCGACCAGGCCCGACAGGATGCCGAACACGAGCGCGATGGCATAGGCAACATACGTTGCGTAGCCCGCCTCGGAGATAAGCATCGTGACGATCACGCCGCCGAGCGAGGCGACCATGCCGACCGCCATATCGAACGCGCCCGTCAGCAGACACACGCTCTCCGCGATGCCGATGAGTCCCAGCGGGACTGCCGCCGCCAGCAGCGCAACCAGATTCGCGGGCTTCAGGAAGTACGGAGATCGGATCCCGAAGAACGCCATGACAACGACCAGCGCAGCCAGAACGATGATATTCTGCCGCGTGTCGCGGTTGATCCCTTTTCTAAGGTTTACTTTTGCATTAGACATATTGACTCTCCCTCTTGCAGGTCTTGCAGGCTTCTTCGGTTAAGATGAGAACGCATAGCGGATGACGTCATCCTCCTGCAGGTTTTCGTTTTGCAGCTCCGCCGTGATGCGCCCCTCGCACATAACGAGGATGCGGTCGCTGACGCCGATGATCTCCGGCAGCTCGGAGGAGACCATGATGATCGCCTTGCCCTCCGAGGCAAGCTGATGCAGCGTGCGGTAGACCTCCGCCTTCGCGCCCACGTCGATGCCGCGCGTCGGCTCGTCAACGATCAGCACGTCACAGTCCGCCATGACCCATTTTGCCAGAACGACCTTCTGCTGGTTGCCGCCGGAAAGACCGCCGGCGTTCATATCATAGCCGGTCGCCTTCACGCGGAAGATCTGCATCCCCTTGGTTGCGTACTCTTTTTCCTTGCGCATGCTCAGGTTGTGCAGCCCGTCCATGATCGCCTTGAAGTTCGTCATACTGAGATTCCACTTCAGGGAGTTTTCCAGCAGCAGACCCTCCTCACGGCGGTTTTCGGTCACCAGACCGATGCCCGCGTGGATCGCTTGCCCCGGCGTTTTGATCGTGACCCTTTTGCCCAGCACCTCGACCTCGCCGGAGTCCTTGGGGTCAGCGCCGAACAGTCCGCGCACGAACTCCGTCCGCCCCGCGCCGACCAGCCCGTACAGTCCGAGGATCTCGCCCTTGTGGACCTCCAGGTTGATGTCCTGATAGAATTTTCCGTGGCTGAAGTTCGTCGCGCGCAGCGCGACCTGCTCCTGCACGTCCGAATGATCGTGGTTGCCAAAGAGGTTGACGTCGCGCCCGATCATCATCGACACGAGCTCGTCGTTCGTCGTGTCCTTCACCGCGCGCGTGCCGACGTAATTGCCGTCGCGGAAGATCGAGACCTCGTCGCACAGCTCGAAGATCTCCTTCATTCTGTGGCTGACGTAGACGATCGCGATGCCGCGCGCACGCAGGTCGCGGATGAGGGAGAACAGGATCTCCACCTCACTGTCTGACAGCGAGGACGTCGGCTCGTCAAACGCGATCACGCGCAGATTGTCGCTCGTGAACGCGCGCATGATCTCGATGAGCTGCCACGCGCCCATGCCGAGATCGCCCGCCTTGGTGCGGACATTGATCTTTTCGCCCGGCTTGCCGAGCATGGATTTGACTTCATTTGCGCGGCGGTACATCGTTTTCCAATCGATCGTGCCCGCCTTGGTGCGCGGCTGGTTGCCAAGGAAGATATTTTCTGCCACGCTCAGCTCGCGCAGCATCTGCATTTCCTGCGGCACAACATGAATGCCGTATTTTCTCGCCGTTTCGACGTTATTGACTTCGATCTCTTTTCCGTCCATGTAGATCTGCCCGGAGTCCTTGGTGTAAAGACCCGTGATGATCTTCAGGAGCGTGGATTTGCCCGCGCCGTTCTCGCCGCAAAGCGCGTGGACCTTGCCCGGCTTCAGCGAGATCTCAACGCCGTTGAGCACGCGGTTGCCGTAGAAGGATTTTACGATATTTTCTGCTCTTAAAATAATTTCTTCGCTCATAATTTACCCCGCAGTTCGTGCCGCCCTCGCGGCGGTCTGTGATCTGTTCAGCCCGCCCGTGGGCGGGGGTCTCTCTCTTAGAAAGTGGGGCGGTCCCGCAAGACCGCCCCACGGTGGGTGCTCAGTTGTCTCTCCATGTAACCGATAATGAAATCGGCAAGAGTTGTCAGCGAGAGATTTTGTTGCAAATGAAAGTTTGGAAAACGCAGGAATACTGTATGTATTTCAAGTTTTTCAAACTGCACAGTTGCAGCAAAAGATCCGCTGAGAACCGCAGACGATTTTATTGGCGGTTACTTCATGCTGTTTTTATTAGCTGGCGTAGACGCTGTCATAGAACGCCTGCGCAGTATCCTTGTCAACAACGTTCAGGTCGTAGCCGGTAAAGCCGGGGATCGGCGTGCCGTTCTCGACCAGATCGATGATGATGTTGCCCATGCCGACGCCGGACGGAGCGGACGCAAGACCCACGCCGAAGCAGCAGTCAGCAACTTCGGGATCCTGGAGCATCAGCTCGACCGGGTTCGGAGTGGAGATGCAGTCCGCGATGATCGTGTTCTTCAGATCGACGCCCGCTTCACGGAAGAGGGTGACGGTCGGGACGATGGAGTCAGCGCCGCCCGCGGAGATGAGCCACTTGTCAACGCTGGAGATGTTCGCCTGCAGCGTGGAGGAGAACTTTGCGATGACCTCGTCGGACAGAGAGCCGCCGCAGTCCAGCCACACGACGCGATCGTCGGGGATGTCGGGATAGGCTTCCTTGATGGCGTCGTAGAACGCAACGTTTCTCAGATGAATGGACTCAACAGCGGGGCTGTCCTGAATGACGAAGTAGAAGTTGCTGTAATCGTCCTTCACGCCGTCCATGAAGTTTCTCTCTTCCATCTTCTTGGCGACGTGCTCGCCGAGACCATGGTGCAGGAAGTAGTCGTCCAGACCATAGTGCGGAGAGTAGAAGCCGTAAGCGTCAGCACCGGGATCGTCCGTGGTCAGGTAGGCGATGCCGGCGTCCTGCAGCATGGCAACAGCGTCGGGCAGCAGCGCGGTGTTGACCGGGGTCATGACGACCGCGTCAAAGTCCTGGTTGACGATGTTCTGGATGCCGTCGAGCCAAGCCTGCTCGTCGGAGTTGGCGTCGATGTAGAGGTACTCATAGCCGGCAGCCTTCACGGTGTCGCCCAGAGAGTTCGCCTTCGGCGTGAACCACGCGCCGGAGAACTTGCAGACAAACGCGACCTTCACAACGCCGTCAGCCTTGAAGTCCTTGTAGTTGGGGTAGTTGCTGTAATACCAGGTGTTGGTGGAGTCGCTGTACTCATAGCCGGTCAGAGGATCGGAGACGAGCGTGCCGGCGTCGCGGGCAGCCTCAGCGTCCTCCTCACTCAGAGCTTCGCCGGTGGCGGCGGGAGCGTCAGCAGCGGGAGCCTCGGTAGTGTCAGATGCGGCGGGTGTCTCGGTTGCGGGGGAGTCCGTTGCGGGGGTCTTGTCACTGGAAGCGCAGGCGACCAGAGCAAAAACCATCAGAACCGCAAGCAGAAGCGCGATCAGCTTTTTCATGGGTTTTCCTCCTTAATATTTTCTCCGGGATCATCCTCGGGACTCAGGGCGTGCAGCACCGTTTCCTGAATGTCTAAAGTATAACAGCATTTAGCTGAATTAACAATCGTGCAGGCATCCAAAAACCAGGGTCATAATTTGTGAATATTGTTAATTCCATATTAAATCCGTTTAGTTTTTCGTTATTTTTTCGATATAGTGCACTATTTCAAACAAATTTTGCGCCATTTTTGTCAGAACGCGTAAAATTTGCAGCTAAAATTTTGAACTGAATATTGAAATTTGCTAAAAAGTATTGTATGCTGTAGTCCCATAGGGACAAGTGCGCCCCTGTGGTGGAACGCTGCATCAGGAAGGAGCTGCCACCATGCCCAAGATCACGAACCGGGACATCGCGCTGCGCGCCGGTGTCTCCCCCGCCGCGGTCTCCATGGCGATCCACGGAAGAAAAGGGGTCTCGGAAGCGACCCGCGCGCACATATTAAATATTGTGCGCGAAATGAACTATACTCCCCCCACGCGCGCGCACAGCGTGCGGTTAAAAACGATCGTGCTGCTCATTGGCGACCCTGCCGAGCCGCTGCTGCTGCCGGTCATGAAGGCGCTGCTGCGGCTGGCGCAGGAAAACGGCAGCGAGCTGCGCGTGCTGCCGCAGCATCAGCTGCTTGAAAATCCGGCGGAGCTGTTAAGCAGCTGCAGCTTACTCGTTACATTTGACGGTTTGGAGCGCACGGTGCTCGATGAGCTCGCGCCGCTCGTGCCGCAGGTCCTGATCGTGGACGGCAATTTTTCCCGCAAGCCGTTCTGGAACGTCCGCATCGACTATTCCGGCGCTGTGTACGCGCTCACGCGCCGCCTGGCGGAGATGGGGCATCGCAGCTTCATCTATCTGAACGCCGACCTGCAAGCGTCTAAAAATCTGTTCTGCTTCAGCGGTTTTCAGAAGCTGATTTTAGAAATGCATCTGCCGCTCAACCCGGCGCAGATCATCATGGACCTCCAGCGCGACCCGCATATCTGGTCGCACATCCCGGATATTATCCGCGATTTTAATATCTCCGCCATCATCTGCACGTCCGACCGCGCGGCGGTCGAGGTCGTCAACCACCTGCGCGCGTTTGACATCCGCGTGCCGGAGGATGTGTCCGTCGCCGCCGTGTCTGACGGTGTCTGCCCGGAGCACCCGAATTTCTCCTTCACGCACGTCGGACTCAACTATACCGCTATCGAGGAGGAGCTTCGGCGGCTCATCGTGCACACCGTCCCATCGGACGAGCACGTTGACGTCCTCATCCCGTATAACCCCGTCCGCGACGGCATCAGCACCGCCGCACCGAAGTTCAATCCCGCGCAGAAAAAGCTCGTCATCATGCTCTACCTCAAAAATCACCCGTCGCTGCGCGTCGTGCGCGCGGGCTTTCTGGACATGATCCAGCAGATGGGCTATCAGGCGGAGGTCGCCGGCATCGAGAGCGATGATTATAATGAATATTTCCGGGCAATGCACGAGCTGGCGAATGAGAAGATCGACGGGCTCATCTCGTGGCTGGCAGAGCCGGGGGCGTTCGACTGCTTTACGCAGCGCGGCATCCCGGTCGTCACGCTGCACGGCGTTACGCGCGAAATGGAGGGCTTTGGCGAGCAGGCGCGCATTGCCGAAGACCCCGCGAAGATCGCCGCCGAGGTGGCACAGTTCTTTACGGCGCGTCTGCGCGACCGCGCCGGCGTTCTGGCAGTCTCGCAGAGCAGCGACAATATGCTCGAATCCTCCATCACGCGCGAGCTCATCGCGCAGATGCGCGAAAAATGCCCGAATGTCACCGTTCGCAACGAGTTTGACTTTGTGCAGACGGACCGCACCGATATGCTGACCGAGTACATCCGCAATATGCCGGATCTTGTCGGCGCGTTCACCACGGCAGGCTTCTCCTGCGTCAACTGGGCAGCGGCGATCCGGGCGTCCGGGCGTAAGGACCTCGTCCTCGTCGGCACGGATTACAGCGATGAGAGCATCCGCCTCGTGGAGCAGGGCGAGCTGGACGCGTTTGTGGCGCAGCCGCTGTATGAAGAGGGTCAGATGGGCGTGGTCGCCATGGACGCCATCCTCCGCGGCAACCAGTTCCCCTGCTTCCGCTCGCTGGACGCCCCGCTGGTCACAAGAGAAAACCTTGAAAAATACCGCCGACTGCTGCAAGAGGTCAATAACTGGTACGCATAATACTAGAATCTGTTAAAAAGCTTGAAGAGCTTTTTATAGCGCCAACGGCGCGTCAGATTCTGCATGAGACGGCGCAGCGTGCATTCGCACGATGCGAGTGTGCGTAGCACACGGGATTCTTGATTAAATATTTTAATC
>JALFSI010000041.1:0-7940 GCA_022779365.1 Clostridiales bacterium | reverse complement strand
GCGCGCATAATTTGTGTGCCGCAGGCACACAAATTCCACACTTGCAGGCTGAGTTGTATTTTCTGCGACGTACACGCCGCCGCAGAAAATGATCCGAATCATTTTTGCGCCTGCGGGCGCAAAACTCTGCGAGGCTTTTTTTGACAGGCTGAAGCCCACCCGGGGCACGGGCGGGCTCTTCTGTATGGTGGAGCTGAGGGGAATACGAGTCCGCGGGCTAAAAAACAGTCCACTGGACTGTTTTTTGCGGCGTGCGCGCCGCCGCCCTGTTCGACTCCCCTCATCTCGCGCAGCACCATACGAACCGCATTCTGGCGGGCGCGCCAGGTGGCGCGGCAATTCGGAGCGCAGCGGAGAATTGTCATAGGCGGGATTCATTCCCGCCGTTAAATGATCAAATGGGACCAAATAAAAAGCCCGCTCCAACAGGAGCAGGCTTTTTATTTGGTGGAGCTGAGGGGAATCGAACCCCTGTCCGAAAACAACTTGACAGGACTTTCTTCGGGCGCAGTTTGTTATTTACATTCCCTTGCCGCAGCGGGAACAAACACCCTCAGCGGCTTGGTAGAGTCATCATGCATGGGCGGGGCAACTCTTACCCGCCGCACGGTCACCACTCAGATCACACCCTAGCCCGGCTCGTGGTCCTTCCGGGGAGGATGGGCGCCTAATCAGGCAGCCAGAGCAACAGTATTGTTGTCAGTTGATTTTAGAAAAATTGCCCGGTTTAAGGAGGTCAGACACCTCCGCCCGCTTATCCTGCCGCACTGCCCCCGTCGAAACCAGTACAGCCCCTTATGGAACCTGCGTGCTTTGGCACGCAGGTTAAAAGCATTTACCTGTGATACGGGTCGGGGAGCTTATCCGGCTCGGGGTACTCCTCGCCCTTCGTGTCCACGCGGATGGTGGCGATCTTCTGCTCGTCGAGCGGGCGGTCCTGCCCGTTTGTCTTGACGGCGGCGATCTTGTCAACAACATCCATGCCCTCGAGCACCTTGCCGAAGGCGGCGTACTGCCCGTCGAGGAACTCGCCGTCGGCGTGCATGATGAAGAACTGGCTGCCGGCGGAGTTTGCCGCCTGCGCACGCGCCATGGACAGCACGCCGCGCTTGTGCGAAATATTATTCTTCACGCCGTTGAGCTTGAACTCACCCTTGATGCAGTAGCCCGGACCGCCCATGCCCGTGCCGTCGGGGCAGCCGCCCTGGATCATAAAGCCGGAGATGACGCGGTGGAAGATCAGCCCGTCGTAAAAGCCCTTATTGGCAAGGGAGATGAAATTGCGCACGGACTGCGGCGCTTTTTCGGGGTACAGCTCGGCGACGATCTTGCCGCCGTTTTCCATGGTGAGGGTCATAATGGGATTTTCCATTGTGTGTGCTCCTTTATCGTGTGTGCTTCTTTAATGTTGCTTCATGGCGCGGTCGATCTGGCGCTTGGCGTCCTTCTTTGCCGCGTCCTCACGCTTGTCGTACAGCTTTTTGCCCTTTGCCAGCGCGATCTCCACCTTCACGAGCGAGCCCTTGAAGTAGACCGTGAGCGGGATGAGCGCGTAGCCGTCCTGCTTGACCTTGCCGAACAGCCGCGCGATCTCGCGCTTGTGCATCAGGAGCCTGCGCGGGCGCAGGGGATCTTTGTTGAAGATATTGCCCTGCTCGTAGGGCGCGATGTGCATCTGGCGGAGGATCAGCTCGCCATCCTTGATCTGACACCACGCCTCCTTGAGGCTCAGCGTGCCGGCGCGGATGGATTTGACCTCCGTTCCGAACAGCTCGATGCCGGCTTCAAACGTCTCCTCGATGAAATATTCATGCCGCGCCTTCTGGTTTTTTGCCATGATCCGGCGCTCTTCCGCAGCCATACGCCCACCTCCCTCCGATACACCTTGGGATTTTATTATAGCACGGTTGTCAAGAGTGTATGTGGTAAATAAATGAAATGGGTTGCAAAACGCGCAGGTATCGGTTATAATAGAACAAACATTCTAGGAAAGAACGTTCGGAAAGGGGGCGGGCTGGATGGCTGCCGTCAATTTGCCGGTGCAGGTGATCGCGTGCTGCGACGCGAACGGCGCGATGCAGCCGCTGCGCTTCCGATTTGAGGACGCGGCGCACGCGCTGCATACGGTGCAGGTGCGCGAGGTGCTCGACTGCCGCGAGAGCGGCTATGTGGGCATTGAGGCGTTTTTCTTTCTCTGCCGCGCGGTGCTCGACGGGCGGGAGAAGCTGTACGAGCTGAAATACACCGTCCACACGCACCGCTGGGCACTGCTGCGGGAGATCTACTGATGGAGAACAGGGTCATTTTTCATATCGACGTCAACAGCGCGTTTTTGTCGTGGACGGCGGCGTATCGCGTGCGGCATCTGGGGCAGACGCTGGATCTGCGCGACGTGCCGGCGGTCATCGCGGGGGACAAGTCCTCGCGGCACAGCATCATTCTGGCAAAGAGTATCCCGGCGAAAAAATACGGTGTGCGCACCGGCGAGCCGCTGGGTATGGCGCTGGAAAGATGCCCGGAGCTTGTGATCGCCGAGCCGGATTATGAGCTGTATGTCAGCGCGTCGCGCAGCCTGATGGCGCTGCTGCGGGAGTATTCGCCGCTGGTGGAGCAGTTTTCCATCGACGAGGCGTGGATGGATATGACCGGCACGGCGGGGCTGTTCGGTCCGCCGGTGCTGGCGGCGGAGCAGTTAAAGGACCGCATCCGGCGCGAGCTGGGCTTTACGGTGAACATCGGCATTTCGTGCAACAAGCTGCTTGCGAAAATGGCGGGCGATTTTGAAAAGCCGGATAAAGTACACACGCTCTTCCCGGATGAGATCCCGCAGAAGCTCTGGGGGCTGCCGGTGGACGAGCTGTTTATGGTCGGGCGCGCGACCGAGCGCAAGCTGCGCGGCATGGGGCTTACAACGATCGGGCAGCTCGCGCAGACCGACCCGGTGTTCCTGCGCCGCAAGCTCGGCAAGCAGGGCGAGATGCTCTGGCAGTACGCCAACGGGCGCGGGATGATGCAGGTGCGCGCGCAGGCGGAGGCGAACAAGGGCTACGGCAACTCGTTCACCACGCCCTGCGACGTGACTGACCGCCGCGCGGCGCAGCAGGTGCTGCTGTCGCTGTGTGAGACCGTCGGGATGCGCCTGCGGCGCGACTTTCAGGCGGGCTCGTGCGTGACGGTGCAGCTTCGGACGTGTGAGTTCAGCGACTCCTCGCGCCAGCGTCAGCTCGGCACGGCGACGAACGTGACGCAGGAGCTGTACCGCGCCGCGTGCGAGATCTTTGACAGCCTGTGGGACGGCAAAACGCCGCTGCGTCAGCTCGGCGTGCAGGTCACGCGGCTGCAAAGCGGCGGCTATCGGCAGTACAGCCTCTTTGACGCCCAGTACGACAAGCTCGAAAAGCTGGACAGCACCGTCGATCGCATCCGCGAAAAATTCGGCGAGGGCGCGATCATCCGCGCCGCGTTCGTGGACGATCCGCAGCGCAGCATGGCGGGCGGGCTGTCAAAGCACCGCAGAACGGGCGTGACCAAGCCAGTCCCAGATCCCGGCGCGGAGAACCGCAAAAAGAGTGAAAATTGACATTGCACTGTGAAGAACGTACAATATCTAGTAACAGTAAGAGGGGAGGGAGCATGATGACGCTGGATGAACGCATCCCGGCGCTTTTGCTGCCGTGGTATGCGCAGAACTGCCGCGACCTGCCGTGGCGCGCCGACCGCTTGCCGTATCACGTCTGGCTGTCGGAGATCATGCTCCAGCAGACGCGCGTGGAGGCGGTGCGGGGCTATTACACGCGCTTTCTCGCCGAGCTGCCCGACATCGCGGCGCTCGCCGCCTGCCCGGAGGACCGGCTGACCAAGCTCTGGGAGGGGCTGGGCTATTATACGCGCGTGCGGAATCTGCAAAAGGCGGCGCGCGTGGTGATGGACGAGTACGGCGGCGAATTTCCACAGAATTTTGACGACATCCGTGCCCTTCCGGGCGTGGGGGACTATACCGCCGGGGCGGTCGCGTCGATCTGCTTTGAAAAGCCCACGCCCGCCGTGGACGGCAACGTCCTGCGTGTCGTTTCGCGTTTGCTGAACGATCACCGCCCGACGGACGATGTAAAGCTGCGGCGGGGATACCGCGACGCGCTGGCGGACATTTACCCCGCCGGGCGCTGCGGCGAGTTTACGCAGGCGCTCATGGAGCTGGGCGCGACGCTGTGCGGACCGAACAGCGCCCCGCGCTGCGAGCACTGCCCGCTGGCATCGCTCTGCCGGGGCTTTGCAGATGGCACAGCGGCGCAGCTTCCCGTCCGCGCGGCAAAAAAGGAGCGCCGTGTGGAGGAAAAGACGGTGTTCGTCCTGCGCTGTGACGGCGCGTGCGCCGTGAAAAAGCGCGGAAAAACGGGGCTTCTCGCGGGGCTCTGGGAGCTGCCGAACGTGCCGGGGCTGCTTTCGGCGCAGGCTGCGGTCGAGCAGGCGGCGCACTGGGGTGTGCAGCCGTGCGGGCTGCAAAAATCGCTGGAGCGGGCACATATTTTTACGCACGTCCGCTGGCAGATGCGCTGCTATTACATCGATTGTGCGGCGCAGGCGGATGGCTTCGTCTGGGCGGACGCAGCGCGCTTTGCGCAGGATATTGCGCTGCCGACGGCATTCAAAATGTTCTGGGAAGAGGAGCGGGAGGAATGAAGAAGAGGCTATCGGCGCTGCTTCTTGCGCTTTTGCTGCTGCTTGCGCTGTGTGCCTGCGGACTGGATACGCCCGCGCAGCCGGAGGACGGACTGACGGTGTATTTTCTCGACGTCGGGCAGGCGGACAGCGCGCTCGTCGTCTGCGGCGGCGAGGCGATGCTCATCGACGGCGGCAACGTCGCCGACGCGCAGTATGTCGTCTCAGCGCTGGCGCAGCGCGGCGTGACGGCGCTGCAAACCGTCGTCGCCACGCACTGCGATGAGGATCACTGCGGCGGGCTTGCCGGCGTGCTGGCAAAATACCCGGCGGGGCGCGTGCTGTGCTCTGTGACGCAGTATGACACCAAGGCGTTTTCCGACTTTGTCAAATACGCCGCCGCGCAGGACCGCGCCATCGAGCAGCCGCAGCCGGGCGAGCGCTGGGAACTTGGCGGCGCATCGGTGACGGTGCTCGGACCGCTGCGCGATTATGAGGACAACAACGAAAACTCCATCGTCCTGCGCATCGACTACGGCGAGACGTCGTTCCTCTTCACGGGTGATATTGGGCTGGAGGCGGAGGACGAGCTGGTCGAGAGCGGCGCGGAGCTGTCCGCCACGGTGCTGAAGGTCGCGCACCACGGCAGCCGTGGTGCGAGCGGATATGTGTTCCTGCGTGCGGTCGCGCCGCAGTATGGCGTCATCTCCGTGGGCGTGGATAATTCCTATGGGCATCCGACGCAGCAGGCGCTCTCGCGCCTGCGCGACGCGGACGTGCAGCTCTGCCGCACCGATCTGCAAGGCACGGTCACGGCATCGTCCGACGGCAAGACCGTCACGTTCACCACTGAGCGCACCGCCACGGCGGAGCAGATCAACCCCACGCTCAAAAACGCCCCTGCGTCGTACATCGGCAACGTCAATTCCGGCGTGTTCCACAGCGACACCTGCGCCAGCCTCCCCCAGGAGCAAAACCAGATCACGTTCGACACCTACGAAGCCGCCCTTGCCGCCGGCTACCGCCCGCATAAAAAATGCTTGCCGTAGTCAAGGCTTCCCCATGTGGGGAAGCTGTCGCCGCAGGCGACTGATGAGGAGAAGGGTTGTTGTTTCTGAGCTGTAACGCGTTTTGACCGCACCAAAGCCTCCCCTTGGTGACCAAGGTAGCGAAGCGGCGGCGTGGTGTTGAATGACAGCCCGGTGGGCTGTCAGACCCACGCCGTGACCGAGCCGCAGCGAGACGGTGGCGCGGCGCAGCCGTGACGGAAGGGATCAGAGGCTGTACGTTCTGAGCCACTGCCACGTTTCGCTGCGCCACAGCTCAAGAATAAAAAACCGGGGTCTGAACAGTCGTTCAGACCCCGATCCCATAGCTTCTGTTTATCCCAGCGCGGCGGCGACGCTCGTGTGGATCAGGTCGTGACCCTGCTGCGAGGGGTGGATGCCGTCGCAGCTCAAAAGCGACGGGAAATCCGACCGGCACAAAAAGCGCGACCGCAGATCGACCAGACGGCAGCCGAACACCCGCGCAAGCGTGCACACAAGCGAGTTATAATACTCCTGCCAACGGTACAGGTGGTTCACATCGCCCAGCCAGTGCAGGATATTCTCCCGGTCGCGCCCCTTCGTGATGAAGTCGAAGTAGCGCTCGGAATCGAGCGGCAAAATCGACGCCACGGCGACCTTCGCGCCCGTATCCTGCGCGGCGCGGATGGCGTCGCGGTAGAGCGAGAGGAAGCGGTCGTTCGGCGTGTGCGGCTCGAACGTGCCATCCGGGTCTTCGGAAATTTTGCTCCAGTCGTAGTCGCAGTCGTTGCCGCCGAGCGAAAAGAGCACCGTGCTCTGCTCGTCAAGCCCCGCCAGCTTTTTTTTCAGCACCGGCTGGATGCTCTCGATGGTCGCACCCATCTTGGAGGCGTTATCGACCTGGATCTCATTCGCCGTCAGAGAAGAAAAATCGTGATCGTGGCACAGACGGTACTTCCCGTCGTCATTCATCACGCCCTTCATGATGGAATCTCCGATGATCAAAAGCTGACGCATAAAAAGGTCCTCCCCTGCTGTGTTCTGGTTTCAGTATAGCCTGCGGCAGGCAAAAAGACACCCGAAACCTTGCAAAACGAACTCTCCAAGTCGGAACGCACCGCTCTCCCGTGGGTAGAAATGGGATTCTACTGACAGTAGAGTGCAAAAACGGTTGCAGTTTCGGCACAAATCGTGTATGATATTCGCCGAAAAGAGGGATTTGACATGATCTTTTATGCAGGACTGCTTATTGCGGGACTTTTGCAGGGCGTGATGATCTCGCTCAACGGGCAGCTCGGAAAATATTACAGTCTGTTCGGCATCACGCTCTTTGTACACGGCATCGCGCTGGTGCTGCTGCTCGTGTACCTGCTCGTCATCCGCCGCGAAAAAATTCGCCTCGCGGGCGCGCCGTGGTATGTGTACCTCGTTGGGCTCATGGGCATCAGCATCGTGGCGAGCAGCAGCTGGTGTACGCTGCGCGTGGGCGCGGCGGCGATGACGGCGCTGTCCACTGCCGGAGAGCTGGTCGCGGCGCGGCTGATCGACAGTCTGGGGCTCTTTGGGATGCCGAAGGTGCGCTTTTACGCGCGGCAGCTCCCGGGCTATCTCCTCGTGGCGGCGGGCGTGATTTTGGTCATGCTCGCGGCAAAGGAGGCGGCGGTATGATCTATCTGGTCGTGGCACTCATCATCGGCGCGGCGAACTGCGTCAACCGCATGGTCAACGTCAAGGCGGGACAGGTGTTCGGCACGGCGAACGGCGCGCTCATCAATTATCTGGAGGCGACGGTCCTCGCCATCGCGCTCGTGTTCATCACCGGCAAGGGCGCGGAGCTTTCACCGGCGCACATGGCGAGCGTGCCGCTGTGGGTGTACCTCGGCGGCGTGGCGGGTCTGCTCGCGATGGTGCTCATCATCACCGGCACGCCCCGCACGAACGTGTTCATCTCCACCATCCTCACGCTGGCGGGCAACCTCGGGATGTCGCTCGTGCTGGACTATCTGTTCTATGAGATGTTCAGCTGGAAGCGCGTCGTCGGCGTCTGCCTCGTCCTCACCGGCGCGGCGTGGATCGAATGGCAAAAATCCGAGCACGCAAAAAGGCAGTCATAATACTGATTCTTGATTAAAATATTGAATCAAGAATCCCGTGTGCTACGCACACTCGCATCGTGCGAATGCACGCTGCGCCGTCTCATGCAGAATCTGACGCGCCGTTGGCGCTATAAAAAGCTCTTCAAGCTTTTTAACA